>JBBRDM010000010.1:0-52780 GCA_038203935.1 Chthonomonadales bacterium | reverse complement strand
GACCTCTTTTAACGCTGCTTCCAAATCAGACCACTCGATTGATGCGTAAGAAGTATGGTTCGAAATTAAGCTTTTCAGTGTCTTCAATACCATCTCTCTGCCGATTACACTTTCTAATTGCTTGAGTACAAGCGCCCCCTTGCCATATCCAACTGCTCCCTGAAATGGATCGAAAGTTTCGTGCGCATCCTTGAGACTGACCGTGCTAAAAGCCTGGGCAGACTTCGGATTATCTCGGAGCATGGTAATAAATGGATCTCGCTGCGCTGAAATCGAAGTGCTGACTGCTGCCTGATGTCGAAATAGATCGTCTGAGTATTCTGCTAGAGATTCATCCATCATAGATTTCGTATAGGCGCAGGGTACAAGCCCTCCCCACCAGGTGTGTGCCAGCTCATGCACTATCGTTCCAGGCAGCGTATGCGGGCCATAGGTGGCGAACGAGTAGGCTTCCAGCGCTCCCGGGAAAGCACCCTGTGTCTCCACAAGAGTATAACTTTTATAGGGATAAGGCGAGAACGTGGTCTCGTAAAATGCCATTGCCTTTTCCAGCAAATCAAGGCACTTAACGCTTAATTCCGGGTTTGCGGTAAGCAGGTAAGTAGAAAGTGTCTTGTCACCTACTTTTCGAGAGTTGATGCTGTATTTTCCAGCATCGAGCGAATAACAGCATGTCGGCACAGGATTATGAAAAGTTGCTGTAATCGATCCATCCGAAGATTTGGACTCCAGCACCAGATCGCCTTGTGCGATAGGAATCCATTCCGGTGGCGTCGTCACTTTAATATCAGAAGAGGCCGGCAGCCGAGCGATATGGGGCAGCCAGTAAGAGTTGAGCACCATCTCATTATCTGTGATATAGTCGCTCTCTTTATGTTCTTCTTTGCCGCTGTAATCGAGGAGGAGATCGAAGCTAACCGAGGAAGGTGCGGCGACAGCAATAACCCCGCCTGCCTGAGTATATGGTATCGGAGAGGAATTCTGCCCGCTCATAGATAATTGGGATAGTGTCATATCGTCTGAGATGCGAATGAGCAGGTAATCCGTTGTTCGGATATCGGTATGCTCACAATGTATTTGATCGGAACAGTGCAGTGTTTTACTGTTTTGATCGATGGACACGGATGCATCGTGGTGCTTGATCTGATATCCACAGGTGTCCGTTTCGAGTATCTCATCGCTCAATTTCCAGCCGTCTGAAGAGCGAACTACCAGATGAACGTGATCTCCATCATTTTCGCAGGTATGATAAGCATGAAACACCGCAAGAAATGTATCTGGTTTACCAGATTTTAAAGGTTTTGGAATCTTAAGCAGGTTTGCCTGCCATACCGGGGTAAGATGGCTTTTTGTCCATCCGAATGAATTCGCGGACTTCGCTGCAAGGAATGGTTTCATCAGTTCTGGATCGTGCTTATTGACTGCAGCTGCTGCGTTAGAAAGTAATGTATGGAGCTCTTCCGACGCATCATTCTGTGGCGAAATGATTAATGAACAATGTCCTGTAGCATTTAATGTTGAAATCAGCAGAACTGTGATCAGCCAAAAATGGTGTTGTCTCTTATAACTATGCGGTACATATCGGGATGAATTGTCAGTTTTCAATATCGCTCCTGTAATGGTCTAAATAGGTTTTAACTAATGCGCACCAGGTATTTTGGCATGTATCTTGCACTATGATATACGTTCTGTGATATAAAGTAAATAACCAGGTCAGAAATATCTGATCTTAATTTTTGTTCAATAAGTAAAGGAGACTCCTATGCGTAAGTCAGCATGGCTGCTTGGCCTGCTCAGTTTATCCCTGCTTGCTGGTTGTGGAAGTGCAAATGGAAAGAGGGGTTCCGGAATTTCAGTGCGTATTGCTCCCACCAGTGCATTTATTATGGTAAGCCATTCAGGCACATTTCTGGACCAAGTATCAGGAACTACCAATACGCAGGTTACCTGGAGTATCAATGAGGGGGCTGCCGGTGGTTCGATTACCCAGGGAGGAGTCTATACTGCTCCCGCTGCACCCGGTATTTTTCATATCACTGTTACCAGCCAGGCGGACAGCAGTAAGCAAGCCACTTCCACTGTAACCGTGGTCACGGTGCTTCTAGAATCCGTGACAGTGAATGCTGCCGCCTCGGCTGGAGGAACTGGACTCATCGGCACCGCAACTCTTGCTGATGTTGCGCCAGCCGGAGGCATCGTAGTGACCCTCACCAGTTCGGTGCCCTCGGCAGCATCGGTACCCGCAACGGTGACAATTCCACCGGGTGCAAAAGCGGTTCCATTCAATATCACGACGGTGCCTGTCATCAACGATACGCCCGTATTGATTTCGGCAGCGACAAATGGTATTACGCAGACAGCAAATCTGATCGTGAAGGCTCCTCAGTTGTTACTTGTAAGCCTGAGCGCTTCTACGGTGAAGGGCGGAACTACCGTTACCGGCAGAGTCACCTTAGGAAGCGCAGCGCCTCCCGCAGGAGTAGTTGTAACGCTGAACAGTTCGAATGCATTGCAGGCATCGGTGCCTGCAACGGTTACCGTTCCAGGAGGCGCCACTACGAACACCTTCCCGATAACTACGACTGCAGTGAGCACTTCCAGCAGGCTGACCATATCCGGAACCACCGGAGGCACGGCTCAAAATGCGTCGCTGACTCTCACCCCCTGATTTTCTGCCTGAGCGCAGTTATTTTTAGTCCGCCAATGCCCCTTCTTCAAAATCTTTTGGAGGAGGGGCATTCACTTATTTTCAACAGCATTGCTTATGTTTTTCAAATCTCCTCTCTCTGCCGACTTATGCTGCCAAGAATTGGAGCATAATCGTAATATTATATATATTTAAACTGGCAGAGCAATATTAAAGAAGAATCCCCGACTGGAAAAATCTAGAGGTTGAAAACCCCCGTCTGGAAAAAGCGGAGGTTGAAAACCCCCGTCTGGAAAAAGCGGTCGTATTTCAGACGGAATGCCTGTCCGAGGAACAGAATCCGATGAATCGTGCCCTCATCCCCTGTCCCCTTCTCCCAAAAACAGGAGAAGGGGGAACTCTTGTTAAAAATTCAGCCCATGCAGGGAGCTTGCGACTGGAGATGGGCTTCGCAATTCTAGAGATGAGGTTTGAATCCGAAGTGACAAACTTCTGGAAAAAGCGGACGTCTTTCAGACGGAATGCCCGTCCGAAGGACGGTTGGCCGCAGGCCTCACAGACAGGTCAATTATGGCCTGTAAACATTTTCAATCAGCCGATTAGTCTCTAATACGATTGGGTGGAAATATCTCCATTGCAGAACGCATATTTTCATTCCGAAAATAGAGTATTATCGAATCTAATACTTTGGAAAAGAAGCGCTATGTCACAGAATCATACAAGCTCAGAAACGGTATCCCCCTGGCCGATTTGTTTTGAGGCTGATAAGATTTTTGCTGATCTCTATGCAAATTTCGTGCAGGCAAATGCAGAAATAAAAATTCTGCAAGGAAGATTTCTGACCACAGCAGGAGTGCGGATTGAAAATCGGATCGATCACTGGATATTGCCGCCTGATGCAGATTTGATGGCGCAGTTAGAATCCGCGGGCCTCCGCAAAATCACGACCGAAGAGGGGGACCAGGTATGGCGGCATGAAGAAGCACGACTGCCGCATCTAAGATTTAAATCGAAACGAAGCACGCCCTGCATGGCGATTCACGTTGAAGACATTTCGAAATTTGCGGATGCAAATCAACTCGATCTTTCCTTAAAGCATGGAGATACAGATTCACAATACGAATGCGCCCACCTGAATCTTCCAGCCGGCGAACTGATGGTCATCGCACGAAGGGGTTACGCAGGTTATGCGCCCGGAAGTCTAACGAGTAAACTGACCGACGGCCTCAATGAATCACGCATGATGTTTCGCACACGATCACGTGCTGGCAACGAGCGCGAAGTGATAGAGAATGCGCTCAGAATTTTCAATCTGGCGGCAGAAAAAATTGGAAGAGATCGAGCCGTGGATGAGTTTTTCTCGGCAGAACGAGAATACTATCTCTCTCGCAATACGGCTGCGAAATGGCAGTTCGAGCAGCAGCAAAAGATTGGGATAGGATGGGCAAATCACGATCATCACACCTATAGATGTTCGCGTGAAAGTTTTAGCGCGATGCTCGGTCTGTTTAATGCGATGGGTTTCTTTGCGCGGGAGAGATTTTATGCTGGTGATGAAGCCGGATGGGGCGCGCAGGTACTGGAGCATCCCGTAAGCGCCGTGGTCATCTTTGCCGATCTCGATCTCGCCCCAGAAGAGCTATCAATAGATTTCATTTCGGCAGAGTTGGAGCCGCGACAGAATCCTGGCACTATCGGGCTATGGTGCGCACTGCATGGCAGCAGCATCGCGGAGGCAGGGATGCATCATCTCGAGGCGGAATTCGATTTCGAGACGGCGGTGGACCTGCATGAAAAGGCGGGTCATGGTGTGATGCCACCATTCACCGATCTTCCAATGCTGAAACAGGCATTTACTGCAGCAGAAATGTGGCCGATATTGCCAGAACGGTGTTCGCCTCTTCTACAAACGGGTGTGATCAGCTCCGAGCAGGCAGAAAAATTTCGATCGGTCGGCGCCCCTGGCAGCCACCTCGAAATCCTGCAGCGCTGGCAGGGATTCAAGGGTTTCAATAAGACCGGCGTCAGCAGTATCATCCGCGAAACCGATGCAAGACGATAAGAAGACTCGCATACGGACGTATTCCGTAAAAAGGACATGGAATGCATAGTGGTTCAACCAACTATTATGATGGGAAATGGCACAGCGCTTTATCTGGAAAAACTTTCGAATCGGTTAACCCGGCGAACACAGAGGAAGTGCTTGGCAGCTATGCACGTTCAGAGACTGCTGATGTGGAAGCGGCAGTGCGTTCTGCGGCAGATGCCTATCCTGCATGGCGGCTAACCCCAGCACCCAGGCGCGGCGCGATTATCGCGCGCATGGGGCATCTGCTGGAGCGGCATAAAGAAGAACTCGCGCAGCAGATGGCTGCTGAAATGGGTAAGGTGATTGTAGAGGCGCGTGGAGACGTACAGGAGGCCATCGATATGGCTGTCTACATCGCCGCTTTTGGCCGCCTTCCGAATGGACATAGCGTGCCCTCGGAGCGAGAAGACGTATTCTGCATGGCGCAGCGCGTTCCGATAGGCGTGGTGGGGCTGATCACACCCTGGAATTTTCCGATTGCCATTCCAAGCTGGAAGATGTTTCCTGCTCTCCTGGCAGGTAACACAGTCGTTTTCAAGCCCGCTGAAGACACACCTGGTCTGGCAGTTTCATTCGTAGAACTTATGATCGAAGCGGGAGTGCCTCCCGGAGTTGTAAATCTGGTGACAGGATATGGCCACGAAGCGGGAGCAGATCTGGTGGAATCCCAGCGAGTCGATGCAATATCTTTCACAGGCTCGACCGAAGTAGGGCGCCACATTGCCTCACGCTGCGGGCAGTTGATGAAGAGAGTGAGCTGTGAACTGGGCGGGAAGAACGCCATCGTTGTACTGGAAGACGCCAATCTTGAGCTTGCGATAAAGGGGTCACTTTGGAGCGCTTTTGGGACGGCAGGGCAGCGATGCACCGCTGCAAGCAGGATCATCGTACAGAGCGGTGTTAAAAAGAGATTTACAGAGGAACTGGTCGAACGGACTCGCGCACTGAAACTGGGTTCTGGCTCGGATTCATCGGTCGAGGTCGGACCAATAGTGAACAGGGAACAGCTACAACGCATAGAAAATTATGTGGGAATAGGTAAGGGTGAGGGAGCGCGTCTTCTGACTGGCGGGAAAATTCTTTCCGAAGGTGACATGGCTCGAGGGTGTTTCTACGCTCCTACTATTTTCGACTCCCTCGATATCAAAATGCGTATTGCCCAGGAAGAGATTTTCGGCCCTGTGACTGGAATTATAGAAGTTGATAATTTAGAAGCAGCGTTAGCGGCCGCAAACTCTACGAATTACGGACTGTCACTCTCGCTGTACACGAGCAATGTGCATAAGGCTTTCCGCGCCATGCGCGATCTGGATGCGGGAATAGTCTATATCAATCTGCCTACTAGCGGGGCAGAAATACAGCTTCCATTTGGTGGAGTAAGACAGACTGGCAACGGGCATCGCGAAGCCGGAATTATGGCTATGGACTACTGCACGGAGTGGAAATCGATCTATGTGAACTACAGCGATTCGGAAGAGCTAGTGCGCGCGCAGATTGATACCTTGAACTGATCGATGCATCGGATAGATAGAGAGGCAGAAGTATGCTGAGTGAAAATGATGTGATGGAAATGCAGGCAGAGAGTCTGCTCGCAGAAGTTGTCGGCTTTGAAACTGATGAAGTCGTTCAGCATGCTCTGGGCTCCTATGTGACCACCTATCGTGGCAATAAATTTATCGATTTTACCGGCGGTATTGCGGTGCATGCGTGCGGACATGGACATCCGGAAGTTGTCGCAGCCATCGTCGAACAGGCAGTGAGCGTGCTGCATGTCTCTGATATTATGCGCCATACCCCGCAGCTCGAACTCGCGCGCTGGATCGGTGATCTTCTGAAACGAGAAATTCCTGGAACAGATTGGCAGTTCCAGCTGATGAACAGCGGCAGCGAATCGATCGATACGGCGGCTAAACTAGCGCTCAAAGCTACAGGCCGCAAAAAATTTGTGGCATTCGAAGGCGCGTTTCATGGCCGAACGCTATTCGCTTCGGCGCTCTCTCGCTCGAAATACGCGCATTGGGACGCGTATGAGGAGTTTCTTTCGCCGCTAAGGGCAGGTATTTTTCATGTTTCCAATATCTCTCATCAGGGTGCTCCGAGGCGGCAGGACTCTATGGATGCTCTTGAACAGCTTCTGGAGCAGGAAGGCAGCAATATCGCAGCCGTTTTCTTCGAAGCGCAGCAGGGCGAAGGCGGCTATGTGCCTATGACTGAAGAGGCCGGTCAGCGACTGCGTGAAATGACGAAACAGCATGGAATCCTGCTGATCTCTGATGAGATACAGTCCGGTTTCGGAAGAACGGGGAACTGGTTTGGTTTCGAACGGATGGGTATCGATCCAGATATGATCGTATTCGGCAAAGCGATTGGTGGCGGACTGCCGCTTGCTGGCGTAGCTGCTCGCCGGGATATCATGCAGCGATGGAAGCTTGGGGAGCATGGAACTACTTTTGGCGGAAACCCGGTGGCATGCGCTGCCGGCCTGGCTGCGCTGAAAATTATTGAACGGGATAAGCTTGTCACCCTCGCAGACTACCACGGGGAATATGTAAAAGAGCGATTGAAACCTTTGTTAGGCAAGCATGGCGTGGTAGACGTGCGCGGAAATGGATTGATGATCGGGGTGGAACTGCAGACTTCCGATGGACTTCCTGACTATGAGAGAGTTGAAAAAGTGAAGCTGGCTGCACGCAAGGAGGGTCTGCTGTTTCTTACCTGCGGCGCAAATATTGGCAAACCCGGCGTCGACAACTCGACCATCAGGCTTATTCCAGCGCTTAATACCCATGAAGAAGTGATCGATGAGGGACTGCGAATATTTATCGAAGCGCTGAGTACGGACTGAGGGAACTAAAGCGACGAAATAGTGCTTATATAATGTGTCCGTCGTTATCAAATTTTCTTGTTTTCAAGATATAATTTCCATAGTGAGTTGTATTTGGACGGATAAGGAGAAATAGATGAGTGGCATTCTTCAAAACCGCAGAAAATTTGTTATTGGAACGATACTTTCAGTTCTGGCAATTACTTTCGGTCGAACGCTCTACTCGAAGCCGGCGCCGCCTGCTCCAGTGGTTGAAACTAAATCTACTGCTCATAAGGAGTACGCTACTTTTGCGGCAGGCTGCTTCTGGAGTATGGAAGCGATATTCAAGCAGCTGAAAGGTGTGAATAGGGTGCTTCCAGGTTATGCTGGCGGTATCCTGCCGAATCCAAGTTATGAACAGGTAGAGACCGGAACTACAGGGCATGCGGAATCGGTGAATATCACCTACGACCCAACCGTTATTTCCTACTCGGATCTATTGAAGGTGCTGCTGACGGTGCGCAATCCGACAACCCCAAATCAGCAGGGACCCGACGTGGGGCCGCAGTATCGTTTCATCATTTTTTATCGAAACACGGAGCAGCAGAGGCTGGCTGGAGAGGCTATAAAGAGTGTGATGAAACAACGGCTCTGGGCCGATCCGATTTCTGTAGAAATTGTCCCTTACAAGAAATTCTATCGTGCGGAAGACTATCATATCGACTACTACAGGCTGCACCCGGATCAACCTTACTGTGCCTCTGTAGTTGCACCGGAGATAGCAGACTTCCGTGCCAAGTTTAAAAGCAAGCTGAAACAGTAGAATGCTGCTCTCTCTTTGGAGCGGTTGTTCACAGTAATTGCCGCGCAAAACGGAATGGTTTTCCTCAGGAGTTAACACTCCTCTTCGGACTGGAATAAGCCTGCTTTCCTGGTTATTCAGACTGGAATAAGCCCGCTTTCCAGATTGCAGGGTTCAGTCTCTAAAGTGCTAAATAAAAAATCCCGCTGACTTAAAGTCAGCGGGATTTTTTTAATCAGGTAAATTCTATTTTCTTCTGCGTGCCAGGAGTCCAGCTCCACTGATTCCCATGCCTACCACAATAGCCATGGAACCAGGCTCGGGAGTAGCAGGGTTGCTTCTTCCGTCTGTAAAGAGATCGGCAGTCTTGATGGCGAAATCACCTGGCTGTGAAGCAGCATAAGAAAGGCTGATCACCACCTTAGATATATCCGCTGAGGAGCTGGAAGCACCGATATAGATGGCGCTATTATCGCCGAATGAATTACTGCTGCCGTCATCATTAACTGATCCGAGAAGATTGTCTAGACTATCGTACGCATCGATTTCTGCTCCAAATGCCCCGAAGAAGTTGGCCTGAATCTGAGTTCCAATTCCAGAAATCGGATTTGCGAACATTATTGTCAGAGGTCCGCCGCCTCCCGTCCACAGAAGTTTATCTCCCGCAGCAAAATTTCCTGACCATCCTGAAGACTGATCTATTCGCTGAAAATCGCCGCCAATCTGACTTATCGACATTCCAAGCCCGCCAACGGAGTTCGCACTGAAAGGATTAGAAATGGTATCGCCGTTTGAGCCGATGCTGCTCCAGTCGATCATATCATTCCCGCCAAGAGCTGCTCCGCTTGTAACCAGCGTAATGCTCGCCTGTGAGGTCAATGATAAACCCAAGGCCGTTATTCCAATCAGCATGCTCAAACCAGACTTCATCGTTAACATATCTCTTGCTTGTTCCTTGCAGTTCAAAAATGCATAATATCATGGCTAATCCGGCCAAGGGATTCGCTAGTTTAGCAAATTTGTTATGACCCTTCGCATTCTTGAGATTGCCTCTGCAGGCTTTACATACAAGATACATACCAAAGTCGTCTATTTTGATATAAACCAGCATTTACTCAGGGGAATTCAACTATTTCCGGCAGAAATACGGGATGATCTATCAGCAGGCAGGAGGGTGCAATTTAAAAGTGTTAAGGGTTTTGGGATTGAAGAAGTGCGCCTTTTACTGTGGCACGTACCCAGGGATGGGGATCATATGCTAACTGAGACAGGGTGTTGGAAACATCGGCGCTTTCATTTTCGTTTCTTAATACAGACAGTGCGAGTATTTTCATATCGAGAGTACCTGCGCGTGCAAGATAGTTCAATTCACGAATCTGCATTGGGCTCGCATTATCGTCCTCGCGGAGCAGCAATGCAGACCGAACAGTCGACGGGAGCTGTATATCAACCAAAGCCGCTTCGCGTAGATGGATAATCCCTTCAGTGACATCTCCAGATTCGAATGCATTCCCTGCTCGGCGCAGCCGCAATGCGAAAGGTGATCGTTTGCTGCCTGCCAGGTCAAAAAGCAAGGCCGCGTTCTCCGCCTGTGACTGGTTGGTGATTCTGTGCGGGTATGCAGCACAATATGCGGCCGCTCTGAGTATCGTTCTGGAAACCAACGCGGACAAAGGCTTCTGTCTCGGGGCGGCGGCCAAACTTAGCCAGTGACTATAATCCGCACTCCTATCATCAAACAGTTCTGCATCAGTGGGGCAAAATGCAGCTATAGGAGTTTCTTCAGGGATGTTCACAAGAAGCGATTCGTCATCCCAATTTATAGTGGGCATTTCTGGGATGCGGAGCAGTACGCCTGTGCCAGAATACGCTTCAGACTCATCTATCCTCTGTTCTTGGCGCGCCACTCTCCGCAGCTCAGCACTCAGGCCGAACAATCTGCAGGCGGGAAGTATCATACTAGATAGGAATTCAAGAGTTATCGGGATCTGTGTGAGAGAAGGAAGTCCGAATAGAAGCCCGATTCGACTGCTGTGTATATGGGGCTGCTGCAAACCTAAAATAATCTTTACCAGATCATGAGGAAACCGATTGGAAGAAGCGGCCAATAAAAATCTTTCGGAATAGCCTGGAATTGATCCAGATTACTCGCCTATGCGGTAAACTGATATTACGACGGGGCTTCCCCGTTAGGAACATCCCTGGAAGGAGAACTGTAATGCCCGAATTTACTCTGCCTCCGCTGCCGTATGACTACGCCGCGCTGGAACCTACAATCGACACCACCACCATGCAGATTCATCACGATAAGCACCATCAGGCATACGTCAATAATTTGAACGCTGCACTGAAAGATCATCCGGATCTGCAGTCCAAATCCATCGAAGAGCTGCTTACCAGCTTGAACTCCATTCCTGAAGCTATTCGTGCAGCAGTGCGCAACAATGGCGGCGGACATGCCAATCATACCTTTTTTTGGCAAATAATGAAGCCTGGCGGCAGCAAAGTTCCTACGGGAGCATTGGCGACCGCGATCAATGCCTCTTTTGGAGACTACGAGGGCCTCAAAAAAGCAGTGAATGAAGCAGGTACAAAACGATTCGGCAGCGGCTGGGCCTGGCTTGTTACGGATAATACCAGCAAGCTCTCAGTAATAAGCACCGCCAATCAAGATTCGCCACTTAGCGAAGGCAAAACCCCTCTGTTGGGCGTGGATGTGTGGGAACACGCCTACTATTTGAAATACCAGAACAAACGTCCGGACTATCTGGCGGCATGGTGGAATGTTGTGAATTGGGATGAAGTAGGAAATAGATACCACACCCCATAATGGTGATAGACAGTGTTGATAAAAAATGCTTCCCTTTGCAGGGAAGCATTTTTTTAATTCAATTCTAAGTGTGGTAAATTACATCCACCGCGTTACACAGCGCTAGTTAAAAACGATCCAGAACTCTGACGCTGCTTGCGTCCTACGCGGAAAGCTGAGTTATCACAGCTCTCCATATGCCGCCTCAACAAAGCGCGGCCACGATGTATTCTCGATCGCACGGTACCGATAGAAGAGTGCATGATCATGGCAATCTCTTCGTATGATTTCCCTTCTACATCGCACAGCAGCACCGCTTTTCGGAAAGTCTCCGGCAGCGCATTCAATGCCGCCTGCAGCCTTTCATCCATCACGTTTTCCATGAGTGCCTCAGCAGGGTCAGAATGGTCATCCGCTATCTGCAGAAGTAGATTCTGTTCGCTCTCTTCGTCACCCATAGGATGATCCAGCGACAGCGGTTTTACTTTCGGTCTGCGCCGCAAAAGATCGATGAACAGGTTCGAAAGAATTCGGAAAAACCAGCCTTCGAAAGGCAATTTTCTATTATAGGTACCGAATGAACGAAAAGCTCGGAGGTAAGCCTCCTGAGTCAAATCTTCCGCATCATCCCGATTTCCTGTCAGTCGGTAAGCCATATTATAAGCCTGGCGCTGTGTTTTATCCACCAGACGATCAAACTCCTGCTGACTGGTGCGGGGAGTATTCAGTTCACTATTTTGATTATTTAGTATGTTTTGCATTACGTTCTCCTCTCGCAAATGTCTTCACAATACAGATACCTGAGAAATCTCACTGCGTGACGAACTTAAATCTGGTTTCAATCAAGGGCTCTGTATAATCAGGTTAGTTTAGATCGGAACGGTCCGTCCTAATTCTAAACCTGCTTCAATAATCTTTCATAAATAAGAACGCCTGAATTCTTTAACTAGTTCCCAAATATTAGAATTATTAAAATAAAAGAGTTAATCAGGGATTAATCTATGTTTATAAGACGTATGGAGAGGGCACTTCGTTTCAAAGGAATATTACGTATTGATTACAATTTTCAAAAAAACTTGCAGGCCACGATCGAACAGACGAGAATCCTGATGTGCTTTGGCTAAAATAAACAGGCCCTGCATGGTGGTGACCAGTAGATTCGCCATCTCTTCTGCTGTTAGATCTGGTTTGAAATATCCCTGTTCCAGTCCTTCTTTGAAACATGCGCTGCTGATCAGCTCTAATCTATGAAATAGATTGCTTAGAATTGTTCGAAATCTTTCGTGCTGTGAACTATCCTGTGAAGTGGGGAGAGAAGCTGCAAAATTACCAAACGGGCAGCCAGATGTCTGACTTAGAAGGGTATGCGATTTGGAAATCTCTGTTAAGAATCCGTAAAGCCTGTCTGCGGGGGATAGCTGGCTATTTTCGAGTGTATTCTTAATGACCACATTTAAATCGTCAATTCTCATTTCCAGCACAGCAATTGCGAGTTGTTCCTTGCTCTGAAAATGATAATAGAAATTACTTTTTGCTACACCCGTGCGTCGAATGATATCGTCTACACTCGCGCCCTGATATCCATGAAGATAGAACAGATCTTTTGCACAAATGAGAATCTTTGTTCGGCTGCTCCCAGATGTTTTCATAGCTAAACCTCGTCAGGCAGTTTGTTTTTTTATAGTACCTGTTAGTTCTAAATATATTATACAATACTTTTACAATTCCTCTGAGAATGCTTGTAAAGTAGTAGAAGTAAAGTAAAAAAGAGTCCCTCTGTTTTTTGAACAGAGGGACTCTTTTACTTTGCCGATGAAATACCCGATAATGGGGGATATATGTCTTCTGCGGTGAAAGAACTGTAAAAATAAACGGTGGCAAAAGACTTTGCTGATTATGTTAATGCAGAATTCGAATTCGCTTCATCGGCCAGAAGATACAACTGGCCTTGCCAATGACACGGCTTCGATCAAGCGTGCCCCAGAATCTGCTGTCGTTGCTATTATTTCGGTTGTCTCCCATTACGAAGAGCTGATTCGGCCCGAGCTTGAGTGGTTGTCCCACACCATATATAGCACGCGAATCTTGAATTTCTGAAATCGGTTCTTTTATATATGGTTCATTTAATACGACATTGTTTCGTATTAGCTTGCCATCTCGTACTTCGATTGTATCGCCGGGCAGTCCCATGAGGCGTTTGATCAGGATGTTCTCTTTCGGAGGCAGACCCTTCTGCTTGTCTTCCTGATCTGCCACCAGGGGCGCTCGGAAAACGATGATATCCTTGAACTTCGGTTCGGTGAGTCTGAAGATCATCTTGTTCACAAAAATGTGATCATGAACCGTATCATCGTGCGTTTCACCAGTAATCTGGTTCGTTCCTTCGTCGTGGCCAAGCAATGTGTTTTCCATCGATTCAGAAGGAATGAAGAAAGCTTGTACGAAAAATGGGCGGATAATTAGAAAAACCAGAATGCCGGCGATGATCAGCGATTCGAAAATCTCAGCCAGGCCGCGAAAAAATGAGTTTGCTTCAGGAACGGAAGGAGTGGCTTGAGCGGTGCCGGCGAAACGAAGCAGGACGATACGCAGAATGGTCAATACCAGAGCAAATGTTACTACAGTACCAATGTTGAGGTTGGCTAAGAACTCTGTTGCGCCACTATCGGTAGAAGGATTCATGCAGGGAAGGCCTCAGGGTTGAAAAAAAGCAGACAGCCAATATCTCCAGTCATCATGACTTCAAGATAAGAAACTGTCTGCTTCAAAATATCTAACGTGTAGCGTTTCGGTCTTCTTTGATGCGGGTAGCTTTGCCGATTTTACCACGCAGGTAGTAAAGTTTCGATCGGCGCACCTTGCCAAATCGCACTACTTCAATTTTTTCGATACGTGGAGAGTGCAGCAGGAATACACGCTCGACTCCCACGGTATGCGAGATTTTGCGGACAGTAAAGCAGGCACGTGCGCTTTCATGATTCTGAGCAATTACGACGCCTTCAAACACCTGAATGCGCTCTTTATCACCTTCTACGACTTTGGCAAAAACTTTTACAGTATCGCCGGATCGGAATTTCGGAAGCGCAGCGCGTTCCTCAATACTTACCCGCTCGAAGTCAGGCCGCTTTTTCTCTTTTGCATCCTGTTCCCTGCGTCGATTTTCGTTATTAGCCCAGATTTCGCGTGATCGGCTAATTTCGTCACGTTCTATATCCAGTATGGTTTGTCTTCCCAGTGCCATCAGTATCCTCTTAATCTTCTGTATGATCTGCGCTGTTTGACTGATTAATTTCCGCTTCAAATTCCACGGAAACCGGCTCAGAATTCAGCTTCGCCAAAAAATCCGGCGGAGCTTTGGGCTCCTCCGCATTGAGTAATTTAATATCTGTATTTGTTAAAATATGCTTTTTAAATAGATCCGGACGGCGTTCACGGGTAGAAGATAGCTGATGCCATCGCCGCCAGCTTTCTATTATAGCATGATGGCCGCTTAAAAGTACGTCAGGAATCGCCCAATCTCTAAAAATTCTTGGCCGCGTATAGTGCGGGTACTCTAAAAGGTTCTCAGAAAAACTATCTTTCTGGGTGGCATCGGTATCGCCTAATGCGCCAGGCTGAAGCCGAGTGAGCGCATCCGTAATGATAAGCGCCGGCAGTTCACCGCCAGTAAGTATATAGTCGCCAACCGAAATTTCATCTGTAATTAGCTGCTGGCGGACTCTATCATCGATGCCTTCGTAGTGGCCGCAAAGAAGAATGATATGATCTTCCTGGGCCCACTTGCGAGCTGTCGATTGATCGAATTTGGGCCCTCGCGGGTCGGTGAGAACAATACGCGGCACAGTCTCGATGCCCGCCCGCATAGACAGAGATTCCAGCGCCAGCGCAACCGGCTCAATTTTCAGGATCATTCCGCCGCCGCCGCCATAAGGAATATCGTCGGTTGTTTTATGTCTATCCTGAGCGAAATCACGCAGATTTACGACGCTGATTTTAACAAGGCCCTGATCGATAGCGCGCTTGATGATACTATGATCTAGCGCTGCAGTTATCATATCAGGAAATAAACTGACGATGTCAATCCGCATAGGCCAGTTGTCCACTCAGATCGATATAGATCAATAGTGCAACTTCATCGTCGCTCAAACTACTAGAAATTGAAAAGTATATCAACTCGTTTTTGATGAGGTATCTGATAATTCGACACCAGCAGGTTCGGTCGGAAGCAGGCCGGGTGTGGGAGTAACCATAATACGCTTGTCAATAATATCTATACTCTTAACGACATCTTTAATGGCTGGCAGCAAAATCTCATTCTTCCCGGTGCCGACTGCGTAGACATCGTGCGCGAGCGTACGCATGATAGAAGTGAGCTGACCCAGAACAACACCTTCGGAGGTCACCACGTCGCATCCTATCAGTTCGTGATGAAAATACTCATCTGGACTAAGACGGACGGCATCCTGCTGGCGAACCAATACGAGCGAGTTTCTCAACTCGTCAACATGCTCTATGAGCTTGATGCCTTTAAGCCTTAGCAGCGCCTGGCCTTTATGCATCCGGCAGCCTTCAACATCCAGCAGCCGACGTTCGCCCCCGGACAATTCCAGACAGACTCTACGAAGACTGAGAAACCTCTCCGGAAAGTCCGTTTCAAGGCGAACTTTCGCTTCGCCGGCGATTCCAAAAGGAGCGACTATTTCGCCGATCGTGAGATTCCAGTCTTCGTGAGGCATGTTTTTCTTTTACGCAGTCATTTATGCCTGCGTTTCATTTATTTTATGAGTGCTGTAACAATAAAGACCGTGCACTCTACGCGATAATTTCGACGTAGACCTTACGTTTGTTCTTCATTGCTGCAGCTTTGGCTACTGTTCTGAGTGCGTTGGCAATACGTCCCTGCTTGCCAATTACTTTTCCCAGATCTGAGGGAGCGACCCGTACTTCATATGTAGTGGCCTCTTCTTGAGGCACTTCCGTGATGTTGACCTGATCGGGTTCATCAACGAGGGCTTTTACCAAATACTCGATAAGGTGTTGCAATTGGGGACTCCTTGTGCGCCGGACGCTTGGAATGGTGTACCCGTCTATTTGGACGAGCGTACCGCTAACTTTGCAGTCGCCAGACGATCGAGTATTCCCTGTTTCTTTAGAAGCGCTCGGGTTGTATCCGTGGGCTGTGCCCCATGTCCAAGCCACTGCAGAGCTTTGTCGGCGTCGATGTTGACGATTGGCGGCTCCTGGCAGGGATCATAGGTGCCGATGGTCTCGATAAATCGGCCATCTCTTGATTCAGTGCTGTTTGCTACAACAACTCTGTAGAACGGATGCTTCTTACTTCCCATTCGCTTCAGTCGGATTTTAACAGACAATATCTTCCCACCCTTTCAAGGTTTAAGTTGCCCCTGGAGGCAAAAATTGAATCGGTGAGGCGGCTGCCGTTTCAGACGGTAACGCCTCTTAGACGATTTGATTTCTCAGCGTGTTCCCCGAGAAATACAAAATTATTATAAACAAAATTTGACAGTAAAAATATTAGCGATTGAACGGAAAACGTGGTAGTTTTGCACCACTTTTCCCGCCTTTCGGCATCTTGGGGCCGCCACGTTTTCCTGGCAGGGCTCCGCCGCCATATCCACTCGGTCTCGCTCCCCCGATACCCGGTTTTCCTCCGGGTGCGCTTCCCATCATCATTTTTATGGTTTTGCGCATCTGCTCGAACTCATTTAGGAACTGATTCACTTCCTGAACAGACTGCCCGCAGCCGGTGGCAATGCGTTTTCTGCGGCTGGCATTTAAAAGCGCAGGATCTTTGCGCTCGGCAGGAGTCATCGAACGTACAATGGCCTCTTTACGCGGCATAAGCTTCGGATCGATAACCACTTCATCCAGCATTTTGGAGTTGACGCCGGGAAGCATCTTCAGCAGATTCTCGATCGGGCCGAGCTTTTTCATCTGCTGCATCTGTTCCAGAAAATCGTTCAAGTCGAAGCGGCTTTCACGGAGTTTTTTCTCCATGGCTTCGGCCTGCTTCTCATCCACCGCTTCCTGCGCCTTCTCGATGAGGCTGAGGATATCTCCCATGCCCAGTATTCGAGAAGCGAGACGGTCGGGATAGAAAGGCTCCAGGGCATCTAATTTTTCGCCGGTTCCCAAAAACTTGATTGGGACGCTGGTTATTGCCCGGATGGAGAGAGCAGCGCCGCCGCGCGTGTCGCCATCCATCTTCGTCATGACCAGGCCGGTTATGCCTAATCGGCTGTGGAACTCCTGCGCGAAGTTTACCGCATCCTGGCCGATCATGGCATCTACAACCAGCAAAATCTCGTTTGGCTTGACCCATGCCTTCATCTGGCCTAGTTCATCCATCAGGTCGTCATCAATATGCAGGCGGCCTGCCGTATCGAGAATGACGATATCGTTACCATGCTGCCGTGCCTGCTCGATGGCAGAGCGCGCAATAGAAGGCGGCGATTTTTTCTCTTCCGCAGGCACGCTGTATACAGGAACCTTTACCTGTTCGCCCAGCACATGCAGCTGCTTGACGGCCGCCGGGCGGTAGATATCGCAAGCTACCAGAAGCGGATTGCGGCCCTGCTTCTTGTACCACTTTGCCAGCTTGCCACAGAGGGTTGTTTTGCCAGCGCCTTGTAGGCCGCACAGCATAAGCACTGTCGGCGGGGTCTGCGAGATATCGATCTGCGACTGTTCACCACCGAGAAGCTCTACCAGCTCATCGTTGACAACCTTAACCACCTGCTGAGCGGCGTTAAGGCTTTCCAGCACTTCCACACCGATAGCGCGGTCTTTGACTCTTTCGGTAAAATCTTTGACTATCTTGAAATTGACGTCCGCCTCAAGCAGAGCCAGGCGAACTTCTCGCATCGCCTCATTGACGTCGGACTCAGTAAGTTTTCCTTTGCCTCGCAGCTTACTGAAGACGCCCTGCAGTTTGTCGGATAGATTTTCGAACAATACTATAGCCTCAGCGCATCGGGCGCGCTAATTGATTAAGCAGGAGTCATGATAATACTAGCTATCATGAGCACCAATGATTATACCATTGAGATGGCTATTTGTCAAAGAAAAAAGGAGTATCAAAACACCTTATCTGAAATAGCATACCAATTCATAACCGGCTTGAAGCCAAGTTCTGGAATTACAAGGCCATTTAAGCACCCTGGATTAATACTCGGGTCTGGAATTGCGAAGCCTAGCACCCTGGGCTACAACCTATGTATGTAATTGCGAAGCTCATCTCCGGTCGCAAGCTCACTGTATAGGATGAGATTCTTAAATGGAATTTCTCCCTTCTCCTGTTTGTGGAATGTGCTGGCAGGATGAATCCACTCCCTCTCCCGCGAGGAACGAGCATCTGGGAGAGAGCCGGCGTGAGGTTAAATTTCCCCCTTCTCCTGTTTTTGGGAGAAGGGGCCCAAGGGGGATGAGGGCAAATGAAGTCTCCTGTTTTTGGGAGAAGGGGGATGAGGGCACTAATTATTCCAGACAGGAGTTTTCAACCTTCAGTAAATTCAGATGAAAATAAAGTATTGTAACTGTATAGTGGCAGTACTCGTCTTATTGGGCGAACACAAACTGGAGTAACTCCGATGTTAAATTATAAAATGCTTAAAATCCGAAAAAATTACATCTTTCTCATAGCCGTAATACTTCCTCTGCTCATAGGAATTGCTGTTCTGCCTACGATGGCTCGCCAGAATCCTAAAGAAATGAGCATTCAAGGCGATAAAAGTTGGGAGGATGGCTCGTACGAAGAGGCGGCGGATGCTTACCAGAAAGCGCTGAGCGCTGATCCTAATATACCAAATCATGAAGAGATAGAGTACCGGATTGCTGTCTCTTTGGAACGGGCGAGTAAATGGGATGCTGCCGAAGCCGCGTTCGACGCCTATGTTCTAAAATACAAAAATACTATTTGCGAGCCGCGCGCGCAGGTTTGGCGGGGCCGTTTGTATACTCAGATTCCTCATTTCGGATACAAGGTCGGCAGGAAATTCTTCAGAGGCTCCGATGTTCCGCCTTCTGAAGGCAAAGATAAGCCAGAATATGTGGACAGGAGCGGTCAGGACCAGATTGCTGCAGAAGAATCGCTGGTTCGCGCCAAAGTGCTCTTCTATCATTTTCGCAGTCAAAAGTTAGAACCGGCAGTTCGGAATTCTTTTCTGCAGGAAGAAATGCAGGACAATTTTGATCTGGCCGTTCTGTTTGCGCAGTCCGGATATGCAGATGGCGGGCGTGATAAAAATACCGATTGGAAGATAGATCCGGCACTGCCCTTCGATAACTCCTGGCCGGTTCCAAAAAAAGTGATGTATCTCTACGAACAGATACCTCTTTTAGAAAATCAGCTCATCTCTACAGATCATCATCAATCGGTGCTGGCAGCATTCGGGAAAGCAGGCTATATTTTACAGCTGCGACAGCAGTTTCAATACTATCCCTTTTACAACGATTATGGCGGGATGCAGCCTCAAATTAGAGGTGGAAAGATTCGGCCACCCCGGCCTCCGCGCCCAATTCCCTTCAATCTGCCCTACCTTGCAATCGATCCTATCAAGATACTTCAGGAAGCGCTGGATAGATATCCCAATGATCGGGAAGCAGACCGGCTGATCTACACAATCGCTTTGTGGACCGAACAGAAAGGCGACGCTGTCTCAGCACTGAACTGGTATGGACGGCTTCTGCATCGTTTTCCAAAAAGCCGCTGGGCTTCAGATGCACAGCAGCACTATGATGAGATACTTCGACCTTCGATGACATTGAGCGCTGCCGGTATGTTCAGACCGGGAGTTCCTGCAGTTGTCAGCGTTCAAACTCGCAATATCAAGCAGGTGCGATTCACCGCCTATAGAGTTCACCTTGAAGATATTTTTGGAAAGCAAACCTATGAATATAACGGGTCTATCGCCAGGCCTCAGTTCAGCAACTTCAAGAGATCACTTCCGTTTATTTATGAACATATCAATAAAGAGCGAGACCGAATCGCGGAGTGGACAGCCACCACAAGCGATAACGGGACGCACAATCAGGCCTCTGATCCTATAACCACGCCGCTCAATGCACTTGGAGCCTATCTTGTTGAGGCTCGTGCGGGAGACCGAGATTCGCTTGGGGCGACTCAGCTTGTTATAGTTACAGATATATCGTTAGTGCAGAAAATAGATCGGGCTGCCTCGTTGATCTATGCAGCAGAATCCGATTCGGGTCGGCCCATCAAAGGAGTTCATTTAACCGTGTGGGCGCCTACGCGTTATCAGTATCAGGCTCCTTATCCCGAGAATATAGAGAAAGACGCGCAGTATCTGATGAGCGAGACGAATGGTGAAGGACTATCGCACCAGCTGCTGCCTGTTCCATCAGAAAATGCGAATATTCCAAATCGAATGGCAGAAGTATTTGCGGTCGCCGGTCCTAATCGCTATGCACTGATAAACAATTCGCAATTCAACTTCTATGGAATTCCACTAGGCGATCAGCTATATAAAGCATTTATACAGACGGATAGGCCGCTCTACCGACCAAATCAGCAGGTTCATATCCGTGTGAATCTAACACATGGCACCCCTGGCAATTACACTCCCGCCAGCGTTTTCCCAGTTCGGCTGCAGATTCATGGACCTCGGGGAATGCTGCTGGAAAAGACAATCAGTACCGATGCCAATGGGACGATTACCGATCAATTCGATCTTAAAACAGGCGCGGATCTCGGCGGTTATTCTATTCAGATTTTGCATCAATATCCAAATAATGGAACGCAGTATGGCCAGCAGGAGTTTCGCGTAGAGGAGTACAAAAAGCCGGAATTTACGGTGGATGTTCAGCCTGAAAAGAGCCAGATACGCGTCGGTGAAAAGGCCAGGGTGGTGATCAGTGCACATTTCTTCTTTGGCGCGCCTGTAACCAAAGCCAAGGTTCACTACCGTGTGCTGAGGCAGCGATTCTACTACCCGATGCCGTTCGAATCGCGCTTTAGCTGGTTCTCGGATCAAAACAATGGCGGACAGTTCGGACGATCGGGCTTTAACCGCGGAATTTATAATGCCCCTCCTGAAGAATTGAGCTGGTGGGGAGACCCGAATACCGCCTATAAAGAAGGCGATATCGTCACCGATGAAAAAGGCGAAGCAGTGGTTGAATTCCTTACGGACCCACCGAAACCACCGAAAGGAATCATCATCCCCTTTGGATATCGTCCCGATCAGAGTTTTACGGTGACCGCAAAAGTTGTGGATGATTCCCGGCGTGAAGTAGATGGCAGTGGATTCGTTCGAGCTTCGACCACACAGTTCCAGGCGTTCATGCAGATGGATCGTAAGTTCGTACTGCCTGGAGATCCGCTCAAAGTGGAAGTTCGAACGGTCGATGCCAATCAAAAGCCGGTGACTGCTAAAGGAAGAGTTACCTTTTTTCGAATTATTCCAGCAATAAAAGAGGAGCGTGTATTCGATCCTAAGGTTGGCAAAGAAGTTGTCGTCGTAAAAGGGGTTCCAGCGCGAGAAGAGAAAGAGGAGACTCTAGCTCTGGAGACGGATGCGGCAAAGAATGGCAGCGGTCTGCTTATCTGGCGGCCGACAACCCCTGCGAACTACCGCCTGCAGTTCGATACGAAAGATGCCTGGGGAAACGATATATCAACCATCGGATACGTGCTGGTATACGGCCAGACATTCGACGCCACTCTCGAGAAAAACGATCAGCGGTTCGAGATTTTACCGGAATTTGGAGAATACACGCCGCATGACATCGCCAGGATGCTGATCATAACTCCTGAGCCGGATAGTTTTGTGCTTCTCACGGAGGCAGCGGTTGGGTCTATAGTAAGATATCGAACTATATTTGTTCCGGGGCGATCAACAATAATCGATGCCCCCATCTCAACCAGCCATCTGCCTAATGCTATATTTAGTGCAACGCTTGCAAGGTCTGGAGGCGTGCGTGAAGTTCAGGCAGAGGTGGGTGTTGCCGCAGAAAATCAGATACTGAGTTTGAAAATTACGCCCGATAGAGATAATTACAAGCCAGGCGACCGCGCAGTTTTCACGCTTTCTGCTGCTGATTCACATGGAAGACCTGTTTCAGGAGCCATCACTCTCGGGATAGTGGATGAGAGCCTGTTTGCGATGCAGCCTGATCTCACACAGGATATCCGTCAGTTTTTCTATGGGTATAGGATCCAAACCCAGGTAATGCAGTCAGATTCCATCTATTCGACTCCGGGCAACCAAAATTTTGCGCCTCCGATTCCATCCTATGAACAGCATTCACTGCAATATCCAGAAGGACTGAGCTGGCTGTGGGACCACTCGTCGAATGGTAATATACCGGCTATACCGGGATATATACCATACACTCCACGGCAATTCGAGACGGAAGGTTATGAAATTTTAGGGCGCTTTGGACGTGGAATGGGAGGAATGGGTGGAGGTGGGGCTAATCGCGGGGATCAATACTTTGGAGCTTCCAGATCATTGGGAGTGAATGGCCCTATGGCTGCCGATCAATTGTCCGTGTCAAATCTCTCGGCATCTGCTCGTTCTGGAAGAGTAATGTCGAAAGCAAGCCTGATGGAATCAACTGTGTCTGATTCTGCCGCACTTGTTCCTGCCACAGTGCGCAAAGAGTTCGCAGACACCGCTTTCTGGATTCCCGAAGTGACCACCGATTCGAACGGGCAGGCGAAAGTTTCGTTCACCTTCCCGGATAACATTACGAAATGGCGAGCGACAGCGAGAGGAATTACTCCCGATATTAAAGTTGGGATTATCACGGCGCAGGCTGTTACCAAAAAGAATATTATGGTTCGGCTGCAGACTCCCCGCTTCTTTGTGGAAAAAGATCAGGTGACGCTGTCGGCTAATGTGCACAATTATCTGGAAAATTCAAAGCACGTTCGGGCAGAAATTTCGCTGGATGCCGGTACATTCACCCTCGACGGACCGGCTGTGCATGAACTCGATCTTGCAAAAGATGGTGAAGCACGTCTGGACTGGACTGTGACCGTTAAGAAGCCGGGCAAAACCAAAATCCGCGTGACCGCTCAGACTGATGTCGAGTCGGATGCTGCCGAACTTGAATTCCCTGTTCTTGTGCACGGCGTTGAGAAGTTTGTAGCGAAGTCCGGCACACTTCGGAATGGCGGCGAAGCCGACATCAAAATGGACTTACCGGCAGCGAGGCGCACAGGAGCAAGCCTGCTGGATGTGCAGCTTTCACCATCAATTGGAGCTATGCTGCTGGATGCGCTGCCCTATCTGGAAGACTATCCTTATGGCTGTGTGGAACAGACAATGTCGCGGTTCATGCCGTCTGTGCTGGTGGCTCAAAGCCTGAAAAATGCAGGCATCGACCTGGAAACTCTCGGCAAAAGAGCAAAGGCTTTAGAAGAAGCGCATAAGAGTATTCCCCCGCAGCAGATATATGAGAATAGTGGATACACCTATCCCAGGGGAATACCTGGTGTTCTGGATGCAGCAGAACTATCAAGTCGTTTGGCTTCGAGTTACCATAATCGATCCCATGCGCCCATTTTCGATTCGAAAACTCTGGCCAAAATGGAGGCAGATGGACTGCAGCGAATCGCGGAGATGCAGCGACCGGACGGAAGCTGGGGCTGGTGGCAGGGAAGCAGCCTAGGCGATCCTTACCTGACAGCATATATAGTAGAGGGACTGACACACGCCTCTCTCGCTGGCGTACAGGTGAACGACGAGATGCTGACAAGAGGCCTTGCCTACGTACTAGAACACCTGGAGAGTTCCGAGAATCTCAACATTCAGGCGTACTACAGCTACGTTCTCTCGATGCGAGCCACACCGCAGTCCAATGATCCAAGGTGTGCAAAGGTCATCGATCAGTTGTATGCACGCCGAGACCGGCTGAACGCTTATGCACGGGCCCTGCTGGCGCTGAGTATTTTTCAAAGTGCGCATCAGGCAGATAAGCGGTCTGCCATTATCGTCCATAACCTGCTCACGCAGGCCAAAATAGACCGTGAACATGCAACCATCCATTGGGAGAGCGCGGACCCGGCATACTGGCACTGGTACAACGATAAGCTGGAAACAACCGCCATGTGCCTGCGGGCAATTGTGGCCATAGCTCCTGATCTGATGGTTCCGGCTGATCCTAAAATAGCTGCCTCGAAAGAGTTTGCAGCTGGGCCGGGAACGTTGAAATGGCTGGTAGATAATCGCCGCGGCGGCCACTGGACTTCCACCCGCCAAACCGCCAACGTCATCGAAGCGCTTTTGGAGTTCGCCACAGCCAATAAGGAGCTCACTCCGGACTACAGTGTCATTGTTGATCTTGATGGCAAGGTGCGCAAGAGCTTCCATATCACCGCTGAAAATGCCCTTCTCACCGACAACCGATTCCTGGTGGGAGACGAAAGTCTGACATCCGGCGGACAGAATTTACACATCTCTATGACTGGAAAAGGCACACTCTACTACAGCTCCTACTTAAAGTACTTCGATATGAGTGAACCGATTGTCGGCGTTTCGAATGCTATTGGAGTCGAAAGGAAATACTATCGGCTGGCGAACACTATCACTAAGGATAAGCAGGGCCAGAGTATTACGAAGACGGAGCGAGTACCCCTTCTCGATGGCGCTCAGCTAACGAGCGGTGACATTATCGAAGTGGAACTCTACCTGAAAAGCGATAACGACTACGAGTATGTAGTGTTTGAAGATATGAAACCTGCCGGATGTGAGGCGGTAGCGACTCAGAGTGGAACAGCATACGGCGACGGCCTCTGCTCCAATTTTGAACTTCGCGATGAAAAAGTAGCTTTCTTCGTCGATCTGCTGCCGCAGGGTACTCGGCGTATCACTTATCAGCTGCGCGCCGAGATTCCCGGCTCGTTCCACGCACTTCCAACAAATGGATATGCCATGTATACGCCGGACATCCGCGCCCTGTCCGATGAATGGAGGGCAAAAATCGTGGATGCTCCTGAAAAAACCATCCAGACACCAGCAAAAAAAGGGCAGACTAAATAGAGATAAAGGGTAGTTCTTAATTCGGAATTATTATTCCGAATTAAGAACCCGTGTCTGAATTTGCGAAGGCTATTTATTGCTGGGTTGAAACCCGGGTCCGGAATTGCGAAGGCTATAGGGTGAACTCGGCACTAAAGTACCAGTCTGGATTTGCGTAGCCCATCTCCGGTCGCAGGCTCCCTTCATGGGCTGAAATTCTTAATTGGAATTTCTTCCTTCTCCTGTTTTTGAAAAAGAGTTCTGGCAGGGTGAATTCACTCCCTCTCCCGCGAGGAACGAGCACCTGGGAGAGGGGTAGGGTGAGGTTAAATTCCCCCCTTCTCCTGTTTTTGGGAGAAGGGGCAGGGGATGAGGGCACCGCTTTTTCCAGATGGGGTTTTCAACCTCCGGATTAATCTCAAAAAAATGTTACCCAGGGCAAATAGCTCTGGGTAACATTTTTCATTTATTGAACAAAGTGGTCAGTGTTTGGTAGAGATCGTTGGGAACCGTTCGAAGTGTACCGACAGCCTTATCGATGTCGACAGGCACGATTTCAGTGCCGCGAATGGCGACCATCTTGCCGAAATCCTTTTCATACACACACTGGGCCGCACGAATGCCGAGGCGCGAAGCCAGAACTCGGTCGAAGGCGCTGGGAGCGCCGCCGCGCTGGATATGCCCGGTAGCGGCAGAACGAGTCTCAAGGCCGGTGCGTTTCTCGATCTCTTTCGCCAGGAACTCGCCTACATTTCTGTCGCCGAGAATGACGTGGCCGAATGCATCCAGCTTGGATTCGGATTCATCCAGATTCGGCAGTTCGGTTCCCTCAGATGCAACCACAATGCCGTAGCCTTTGCGGGCATGCGCTTTTTTGATCTGCGCACACATCGCATCGATATCAAGCTTGACTTCTGGAAGCAGGATATAATCTGCGCCGCCTGCAATACCAGCGTGAAGAGCCACCCAGCCTGCGTGCCTGCCCATTACTTCCAGAACGATCACTCGGCTATGGGAGCGAGCGGTATCGCGGAGGCGGTCAATAGCATCTACATTCACGCCCACGGCAGAATCGAATCCAAAGGTATAGTCGGTTTCGCTAAGGTCGTTATCCATTGTCTTGGGAATACCGACTGTCGGTACGCCGTCTTTCCAAAGTTTGCTGGCGACGCCAAGCGTATCTTCGCCCCCTAAAGCAGCAATGCAGTCGAACCCAAATTTTTTGATATTCGCGCGAACCGCTTCCAGCTGCGCAGGATCCTTGTACGGGTTGGTACGCGACGATCGCAGCGAAGTGCCTCCCTGATGGATCAGCTCTTCGACCCGGGCAACATCCATAGGCGTATCTTCTACTATCCCTTTTACGAGGCCTTTCCAGCCTTCTCGGATTCCCCACACTTCAAACCCGTAATCGATTGATTTCATGACAAATCCGCGCATTGCGGGATTTAGTCCGGGGCAGTCTCCGCCGCCCGTCAGCATGCCAATTTTCATCCTTCATCCTTCCTCGATGTTTAAAAAACTCCACAGTAAACGGACTAACCTTCATTGGTTATCTGAAAATAGTCTACCTCATAAAAACATTGCCCTAAAATTTGTGAGGAATCCAGAGGTGATTAACTCGGTTATTGTAATCGAGTAAAGTAATCCTCAGTAAGCATAAATCACTGAGGGAAGCCCTATGTAAAATTGAGGAATTACCACACGAAGTCAGCCCAAAATCTTCCGCTCACGCTCGAGTATGAGAGCAAAAGTCCGTTGGATTGGAACAGTTAACTTCAAAATGTCAGACCCACAATCCATGTCCGTATTCACATGGAGAATAAGCATCCGTGAAATAGCAGGGCAGGAGACCCCCTCCGACTACTAAGGAAACAGAGAATCACCGTACAATCTACTGCGTTACCAGCTCGGATTTCACAATCAGCTCTGCTTCGAAAACATATTCCCACAGGTCTTTATTATTCTGGACACCCCAGACCTCGAGCTGGCAGTCTTTATCCGATAGGAGCGTCAGGATGAACGCACCTTCAGGTGAACTCTTTTCCAATCGTACATCTTTCACGAGCCCAAGGTGACCCCGGTCCATGCCCTCCGTCACTCTCAGCATGGCTGCGAGCACAGTGACTTTGTACCGGTCACCGCGGCTGAGGTTTTCCAGATTGAGATGTTTCTTTTTAGGAATTCCTTTACGGTGATACATGGCGACGTTCGCGATAACATCGATCTCATTATCTGTGAACCCGAGCAGATCAGAATTACGAATGAGATAATAGGCGTGTTTCTGGTGGTTGGAGTGCGAGAGGAACATCCCTATATCATGCGTGATGGCGGCGTATTCCAAAAGCTCCCTGTCGGTATCAGTGAAATCGTGTACGTCCAGGCGCTTCAATTCATCGAAAAGCTTGACTGCCAGTTCCACGCAGTGCTGTGCATGGTCGGCTTCGTAATGAAACGCATGCGCCAATTGAAGAATGCTTCTGCGGCGGACAGATACCTGCTGGAAATCGTCGGCAGCATCGGTATTTCGCAGCTGGTGATCCCGTAATATCCCATCTCGCAAGCCTCGCTCACTGACTGTCATGCTCGTCGCCCCAAGCGATTCCATGAGTGTTAGAATGATTGCAGCGCCGCCAACAATGATATCTGCGCGATTGGGGTCCATGCCGGGCACGCGCCGCCGCTCTTCAAGAGGGATGGAGTAGAGCATTTTGACAGTTTCTCGAAGCTGTTCGACAGTAAAAGAAAGCGTGCGTGAGGCAGCCTGTGTGGGATCGTGAAAGCGGCGGGTTACGATTTCGCCAAGAGTGGTGATGGTACCAGCGCTGCCCAGGGCCAGATCGAATCCTTTATCACGTGCCCGGCGGATCACCTGTGCTGCAACTCCCATCACGTAGTGCTGCACCCGCTCGAACTCAGAATCAGTAAAAGCTCCCTCTCGATTGAAAAACATGTTGGAGAGGCGGATCGCGCCTAGTTTCATGCTTTCAAGTATATGCGATCCTTCAGCATCCCATACGACTACTTCCGTACTGCCGCCGCCTATATCGATAAGTAAAGCGCGTTTATCACCAAGTTCGATGCCGCTGGAAACTCCCAGCCAGATAAGCCGGGCCTCTTCCACTCCGGAAATTACCCTGACTTCAATGCGGGCTTCCACGCGCACTCTATCGATGAACTCGTCCCGGTTATCCGCTTCACGGACTGCTGAGGTTGCGAAAGCCACTATTTCTGATGCCCCAAATCCACGAGCGACTTCTGCAAATTTTACACAAACCAGCGCTCCACGCGCGATTGCAGAAGGAGTCATCTGGCCCGTTTCGAACTCATCCTGGCCCAGTCGAACTACTTCTCTGTGTACCGCCAGTGTACTTAAACGATGATCTTCCTCAATGCGTACTACTGCAAGCCGGATAGAGTTGGTACCGATATCAATCGCAGCAAATATATTGGACATAATCTCCTTTGCAACACTCCAGAATAGTGTGAATGGAACTGGATTGCAGCTAAATCGCCCTTTGTGTATCGTTTGATGTTCAAAATTATAGCCCAGCAAGTGGATGAAGTCAATCGAATCAAAGGAAATTATCAATCGAAAGATTAACAAGAAGGTGTATATCTTTCTCACTACTGTGGATGAACGTGGAGATCGTCTTTGGCACATTCAAAAGATTGGAGCTTGAAGAAAAAAGTATTTGCATCAATCGGTGTGGCTTTTCTGGTTCTATTCGTGGCATTGCAGCATCGTAATAACTCACGTCCTAATATTTTCATCCCTCCGCCACCCCCGCTTCCCAGCCCCAATGCACGGGACTTCTTTATCAAAGCCTGTGATCAAATACAGGATGGCAAACTTTTCAATAATGCATTCGCACCTAAAAAGATTGGTGGGAAACTGCTCATTTCTCCAGGCGATATTCAGAAAATTTTGGATGATAACAGGGAAGCATTAAAAACTTTCCATGAGGGATTGAAATATCCTTATCAGGAACCGGCACAGCGCAGTTATGCTGGAACGTTCCCCCATTTTGCTAAATTCAGAAACCTGGCGAGGCTGCTGTCTTTTGAAGCTAAAATCATGCAGCAGAAACAGGACTGGAACGAGGCTTTAAAACTTCGTTTGGACTGTGTTGAGATGGGTTCAAAAATACCTCGAGGCGGCTCTGTAATTGCTGGATTGGTGGGAGTGGCAGTGGAAGCTATCGGAAGCAAATCACTGGAGGATATGATCCCGCATCTGAATGCTTTTTCAGCAAAAATGGCTGCTAGGCGGGTGCAGAAAATAGCGGATAACCCCATTTCGTATGCCGACCTTTTGCAGGAAGAAAAATACACCGGCCTTAATTTCTTATTGCATACATTGTATGAAAAAAAAGAAGATGGTAAATCAGATTTCGGAATTAAGGATCTGCTTGAGATGATCCACAGCGATGATGAGAACAGTAAATCACGTGTATATGATGCGAAAGAAGTTATAAAATTCTACTGGATAGGAAAAGCGCAGACTATTCGTAACTATTCCAACTATATGGATACCATGATAGCACAAGCCCGGCAGCCGTATGCGCTCCATCTGCCTCCGCCATCGATTCCGGACGATCCTTTCAATAAAATGCTCGCACCAGTATTCGCTCAAGCGCGTGAGAAATTCGTAACATCCGATGCCAGCAATGCACAACTGGCCATCGCTTTGGCGCTGCAGAGTTATAAAATGGACCACGATAACTACCCTTCAAATCTCGAACAGTTGGTACCAGCCTATCTCAGTAATCTTCCTGAAGACCCTCGCGCACTGAAAGGCTCATTTGGGTATCAAAGAGAAAAAGAAAGTTACACTCTTTTCAGCAATAATCTGAAATAGTTTGTATTCATGAAATGAATCAAAATTCGATTTATATTCCGATTACGATCTCCTAGCATAAATTAATGACAACGAACAAAACATCCAAAATAATGAGTAAAGCTTCTATTTTCGCTGCGATACTAATGTTGTTCCTCGTTAATCTTGTGCTTAAAAACCGCGTTCCCGTTCATATTGTGATACCACCTCCTCCTCCGCTTCCGAATCCGAACGCAAGGGATTACTTCATTAAGGCTTGTGACTTAATGAAAGATGCGGATCAGATCGATAAAGCATATCCGACCAAACTCAATGGCTACAAAATATTGCTCTCTCCGGCTCAGATCACACATCTAGTCAATGAAAATCAGGATGCGATTAAAATGCTTCGTGCAGGATTGAAACTGCCGTACCAGGAGCCGGCTTTGCGATCATATAATGCCTCTTACCCACATTATCGCCGATTTAGAAAAATATCAAGATTGATGTCTCTGGAAGCAAAATCATTGCAGAATAAGCGCGATTGGAAAAACGCTTTAAGCATCAGCTTTGAGAATATTCACATGGGGACTAAAATTCCTACTGGAGGCACGCTGATAGGAGGATTGGTCGGTGTTGCCATCGAGGGAATTGGGAGAAAATCACTTCAGGATACTATCCCTCATCTGAACGCACCAACGGCAAAAACCGGCGCGAAACGCATCATGCAATTCGTAGATCATCCTATACCCCTTGCTGATATTCTTCTGGAAGAAAAATATACCGGGCAGAACACTCTCATGAATGCATTCAATGGATTAGGCAAAGCGAAGAATTCCGAGAGGGGCTTAAAAGAGTTGTTTTCGCAGCCACAAAATAAAGCTGGCAGTGGGGGAGTCAACGTGTCTAAAATAGCAGATGCCGTTAAGTTTTTATGGATCGGAAAAGCACAAATTATTACTAATTTTTCGAATTATATGGACGCACTTATTGCGTACACAAAGCGGCCCTACGCTCTTCACCTACCGCCTCCAGCCGTTCCAGACGATCCCATTAATAGAATAATTGATCCTGTCTACTTTCAGGCACGTGAGAAATTTGTCGAAAATGAATCGAGCAATGCCATTCTTGCACTGAATTTTGCGATTCAGGCGTATAAAATGGAACATAACAACTATCCCGATCAGCTGGAACTATTAGTACCAGCGTATCTAGATCATCTGCCCGCAGACCCACGAGCCCTATCAGGAAAGTATAGTTATAAGAAGGAAAAAGTTGGATATTCTCTGAGGAGCAGTGTGCTGAAATAGCGTTTTGGTTGAAGTGGCCGGGAGAAATGGTTGTCCCTATCAAGAGTAAAAAAAATAGACTGGCTCCTGCAGGAGAGCTATGCTCGATCTGAAGGATATGGGTGTATCTGCGGTATAGATGAGGCCGGGCGAGGGGCGCTGGCAGGTCCGGTCGTTGCAGCATGTGTGGTTCTTCCCATCGACAGAATTCCTGAAGGCGTGGACGATTCAAAGGCGTTGTCTCCGTTTCAGCGCCTAACTGCGTTCGAAGAGATATGCCGCATTGCCCGGGGGATCGGAATCGGACAGGTGGAAGCAGACGAAATCGATAAAATCAATATTCTGCGGGCGACGCATGTTGCGATGCGCCGAGCATTGGGTGCGCTGCCAGGCGGATTACAGCCCGACCTGGCTCTCATAGATGGACTGCCGGTGCGCCCATTTCCCATTTCCCAGTGGGCGATCGTAAAGGGAGATGCACGCTGCGCATCCATAGCCGCCGCATCCATCATTGCGAAAGTCACTCGGGATCGAATCATGCATCAGGCAGATGAGGATTTTCCAGATTATGGTTTCTTCAGCCACAAAGGCTATCCGTCGCCTCCCCATAAGCGCGCGTTATCTCGATTAGGTCCCTGCGCCATCCATAGACTCACGTATAAACCTGTAGCCGCCTGTATCGCAGAAAGAGAAAATCTATATGCGGGCCGTGAATTCGAAAAGTAAGAAAAATCTCGGCAACTCGGGGGAAGCGCTGGTCTGCATCCATCTCAAGCGCCTGGGGTGGCACATTCTGGAAGAGAAATACCGCTCTCCGTTTGGCGAGATCGATGTGATAGCAAGCGAACCTTCCCAGAATGGCAGCGTATTAGTATTTATGGAAGTGAAATCGCGTACTGGTTCTGAACATGGGAGCCCGGCAGAAGCAGTCGATCTACGCAAGCAGCAGAAGCTGTCTGCTACAGCTCGCCACTATCTTTCTGAAAGAGCATCCGGGGGCGAAGAACCTGCCTGCCGATTCGACATTGCTGAAGTTCTCTACGATTCAGCGGGGCTTGCTTCCATCTCTATAATGCGATCTGCATTCGAGGCGAGGTAAATAATAGTCGGGTATAATGAGTTCTAGCATCCAGCGTCAGGATTATCATGATGGATTCCGTCCAGCAGCCTAAACCTAAAATATCAAGAAGAAAAAAACTGGGAAGGGGATTCGCTGTTTTTTTCCTCCTGCTCCTTGTTGTGCTCTGCTGGGTGGGGGTATTCGGGGGAAATGTCCATACCGTAGTACCGGGTAAAGTGTATCGGAGCGCGCAGCTGAGCGGTAAATCGATACAGGCGCTGAGTGCGCAGCTGATCGGTCATTCGCAGTCGGCAGTGATGAAGGCAGATGGTATCCGAACGGTCATCAACTTGCGCGGCGGAACCATGGATAACGAGTGGTATCGGCAGGAGCTGAAAGTCTGCGACAGCATAGGGGCGAAACATGTCGATATCCCCATGAGCGCGCGCAGAATGCCGCCGCCGGAAAGACTGGCGGACCTTTTGAAGACTTTCGATACCGCACAATATCCGGTGCTTATACACTGCCAGGGTGGTTCTGATCGAACAGGGCTGGCAAGCACTATCTATCTGAACTTATACCAGCATGTACCGCTCGATGCAGCGGAAAACCAGCAGCTGACTTTTCGATATGGCCATCTTAGCTGGGGAGAAGCCCATCCGATGGATGACTTTTTCAATCTGTACAGAACCTCTGGCAAAGGTTTAGGTCTGCGAGAGTGGATACTAAACCGCTATCCTGCACTCTACGCCGTCCTGCCTGCCGATGAGAAAATGCCTGCTTCTGATCAATTGCCATCTAATGCAAAATCGGCTGCGGTGCCCGCCTCTAAAACTAAACTGCATCCCGTCATGAATTAATAACCAGCCTCTGGTTAATATTCCGCCGCATTTGATTCAGACTTGCTTGCTTATGCCGGAGTGGACCATGATCAGTCGCTCATCACAAAAAACGAAGAAAGACAATATACCCCTCAGATTGCCCTTTCCAAATTTCGATCTCCCCGATATAGTTGGGGAGGAGATGTCCCCGGAAGATATCGTAGGGATGATCCAGAAATGTACTGCTGAGCTCGCCTCCGCACTTGGCTGCAGCAAGGCAGTAATCCTTGTGTTTGCGCCACAAGAGGGGGATCTCCGGCTGGTTCGGCTTTATGGAATGGACACCAATGCTATTGCAGGAATGCAGTTTACTGCAGAAGACATTCATTCAATTGTCTCACAGAATGGCGCTAAACACACCATCCTTTCAAACTCTGCCCTGCTTCCATCTCCGCTCTGTGCACTCTTAGAAGATACAGTCGTCGTATTCAAGCTTTCCCCAAAACCGCACACACAGGCTTTTTTTATTGGTCAGCTGCGAGATGGAATTGATCCCGAATCTGCTGAGTGGCAGGAGCATGCAGACCGGGTGGTGGTGATGGGCGAAATTCACGTGGAACTAGCCAGGATAACTTTTGCATTTCACGATGGCCGCCGACTGCGTCAGGCATCCCGAGCAGTAAATGCAGCCATTCTCGAAGGAAAGCCGATTCACGACATCTTCTCCTTGATTACGGAAGCTATCGCCACCCGTCTGAACGAAGCGCGCGTAGCTGTATTTATGCTGGCGCCGAATGGAAGCTATACGCCGGTGGTGCTGAGGAATATTTCCGAAAGTTATGGAGAGGATATTGCGTCGCTGGCCAGATACTCTCCGATTGCTGCCAGGGCCATCACGACGTGCCTTCCTGTACATGCGAAAAATGTCGATGTGGACCTCACAATTCGAGCAGATTTGAGGGCACTCTATAAACGTGAGAAAATCACATCGCTTCTTTTAATGATGCTGCACCACGATTCTCATTTTTATGGGGCGGTGATAGTATATCCCTCTGAAAATCGTATATTTACATCCTCAGAGTTGAACGCGTTCCAGAGCCTTGCAGATATGGCGACAATCGGAGTTGCAATTACACGTCTGCTGGAGCACCAGAGCGCAGTGGCTATGCTGGAGGAGCGCAACAGGCTTGCCCGCGAGATGCACGATACCGTGGCGCAGGCGCTGGCGGGTCTGATTATGCAGATTGAAACCTCTCAAAAATGTCTCGATTCTGAGGACTATGAGATGGCCGCTAAAATGCTCGGGACATCCATGATGCTCGCGCGAAGAGCCCTTGACGATACCCGTCGGGCAGTACACGGCCTCGCTTCTGCGGCGCTCGAAAGCATGTCACCCTCCCAGGCGATTGCTGATGAAGTACAGCAGTTCGAAATACAGGCAAATATTCCAGCGCATTTTGTACTGACAGGGGAGGAAGTGCTTCTTATCCCCGAGCAGTGTACCACGCTGCTTCGTGTCACACAGGAGAGCCTGTCGAACGTTCGGAAACACTCTCTGGCGCGCCGTGTTCGAGTGGGGCTGCAGTACAGCGCCAGTGAGGTGACATTGATTGTGGAAGATGATGGGGTTGGCTTTGACGTGAATTCAAGAAGTGATCCTGGCCCGGAAGGCGGATACGGAATATTTGGGATGGTGGAGAGGGTTCGGCTGGTTGGCGGAGAGGTGCGTGTTGAGAGTACGCCAGGCTGGGGAACTTCGATTCGGACCGTGCTTCCTTATCGCCCCGCCTCCTCGCTGGCGGATAGGCCGGCCAAAGATTCCGTTCGTATCCAAACCGCCGGAATCGATAATGCTGCACAAAAGCAGACAGACGCGGAGCGTGATAAGGGCCTGCACGAATCTGCTCCGCCTTTAAAAATCAACATTGAAGCGCAAAAACCCCCGGATAAGACTGGGCAAAAATTAGAGGACCAAAGGGCTATTCGTGTGGTGATCGCTGATGACCATGCTATGATTCGGCAGGGAGTTCGCGCGATGCTGGAGACTACTGGCGAAATAGAAGTAGTGGGAGAGGCAGAAGACGGTTTGCAGGCTGTCGACTTGATCCGGAATTTGCTGCCAGATGTCGCCCTCATCGACCTGCAGATGCCCAGAATGAATGGCAATGAAACGCTGCAAATACTGCATAGGGAACTGCCCGATATTCCAGTTATCATTCTGACAACCTTCCAGTCGGAAACGTCTGTCAAAGAGTCGCTTGCGGGCGGTGCGCGCGGATACCTTCTGAAAGATGCGCTGCCATCTGTACTGATTTCCGGAGTAAAAGCAGTACATCGAGGGGAAGCGCTGCTTGCTCCCGAAGTGATGGAGAGTCTTTTCGAACTGGCAAAAGGCAAGCCCGATGTGGAACGCTCGCAGGAAAATGAGCTCAACGACCGTGAGCTGGAGGTGCTTGCCCTGCTGGTGAACGGCGCACGGAATAAGCAGATCGCCGAAAGCCTTTTCATTTCCACCAGCACGGTGGAATACCACCTCTCAAATATCTATCTCAAGCTGAATGTCTCCAACAGAACGCAGGCGGTGAGAGCGGCGCTTGAGATGGGAGTCGGCCTGAAATAGCTGGCTGGATTTATAACAAATTGAAATGAAATTACATCCTCTCGCAATCTACGTTCATATTCCTTTCTGCGCGAAACACTGCGCTTACTGCGACTTCAACACCTATGTTGTAAAATCTCAAAGTGAGATTGTCCAGGATACAGTAGAAGCTGTCTGTGCGGATATACGTGCCGGCTCATCCGATCGCCCGGTGTCCACCATATTCTTTGGCGGCGGAACGCCAACCTTTCTATCGGGCGCGATGCTGGAAAAAATCCTTACTTCTATTCACGAGAATTTCAATGTTGACGCTGATGCTGAGATCAGCAGTGAGGCAAATCCCGGTTCTTCCGATATTCTGAAATTTGAGCAGATGCATGCTGCAGGATTCAATCGCCTGAGCATCGGAGTTCAGTCCTTCGATGATGAACTTCTTATTGCACTGGATAGGTTTCATAGCTCTACAGAAGCAGAAACCGCCCTCAAAGCAGCCCGGACTGCCGGATTTAAAAATCTTAATCTGGATCTAATGTTTGGGCTTCCGAAGCAGACGATTAATCATTGGGAACAAACTCTGAAGCGCGCCGTAGAGGTACAAACGGAACATCTCTCCCTCTATGCAATGACACTGGAGGCAGGTACTCGGTTCGAGAGGCTCTATGCGGGGGGAAAGCTGGATCTTCCGGAGGAGGATACGGAACTGGAAATGTACGAGCAGTCTATCGAGCGATTGTCTGCTGCCGGTTACGAACACTATGAAGTGAGTAACTTTGCTAAACCGGGCTTCCGATCTCGGCATAATCAGGTCTACTGGCGCAATGAGGAGTATCTGGGATTCGGCCCTGGAGCGGTATCGTACCTGGATGGTACGAGATGGAAAAAAGAGCGTCTGCCCGCCCGTTACATTGCTAAAGTCAGAGCATCGCAGGAGTTGACAGTCGAATCGGAAGCGCTCGATGTAGATGGCCAGCTCGGAGAAACTATGATGCTCGGCCTGAGACTGATAGATGGAATATCTCTTGCAAGAATTCGGGATCGGTTCCAAATTGAGCCACTGCAAAAATTTGCCGCTCCGCTTGCAAATCTATCAAACCAGGGATTGTTGAAATTAGACGGAGATGTTCTGCGGCTCACACATCGTGGATTACTGATAGCAAATACAGTGCTGGCAGAATTTATTGCTGTTCCCGACTGAAGGCACCATTTGCCGGAGGTTGAAAACCCCCGTCTGGAAAAAGCGGTCGTCTTTCAGACGTAATTCCCGTCCGCAGGACGGCTGGCGGGAGGCCTCACAGACGGGTCGTTCACGGCCTGGAAACGATTTGGGCTTTCGCAATTTAAAAAGTTGTTTTCAACACCAAAAATGTCTAATCATTCTGGCAGAGCTGTTGAAACAGGGAAACCACTCGGCGGACGTAAGCCTGAGTTTCACGATATGGGGGAACGCCGCGATACTTTTTGACGGCTCCCGCGCCTGCATTGTAAGCAGCCATTGCCAATGCTACATCGCCGAATGTTGTCAGACGGCTTCGCAGATAGTTGATGGAGCCATCCAGGTTTTGAATAGGGTCGAAGGCATTGCTGACCCCGAGCGATTTTGCAGTTCCCGGCATTAGCTGTCCCAGGCCCATGGCGCCGCTGTGAGAGTGAGAGTTCGGATCGAAGTTTGATTCTGCGATGATCATCGAAACTACCAGGCGAGGATCCACATTGTATTTATCTGAAAAGTAAAGCAGTCCAGATGTGATCTGTGCGGCGGCTGCTGTTCCCAGCCTGTGATTGGAACTGCGGATGAATGCTAGGTAGGGCTTGAACAGAGTTTTAACTCGGGATCCCAATTGTGGTTCGTAATACGCGATGAGTGACTCTACATCTGGAGTGATCGGCATGGGGCGAAGATAGTTTCCTCGTGAGGGAGTTGTTCCGCGGGATGCGTAGGGCATAGCTGAAGGACGATTTGTGTTCTGTGCTGCTTCGCGCTGGGCAGCCTGTCTCTCCAGCTGACTCACTTCACTTTCGTGGGCAACCGCCAGCACCTTTAAAGGGACCACGTTACCGCTGCCACCTTCAGTAACTTTTACGAGAACTCGAAGCTCTGCGGTACTGGTCTCTTTCACCACGCCAACTTCACTGGGTGGGATTTCCAGGGTCACAGAGTTATCACTTCCGTGCGCATCAGCCAGATTGAGCATGATGGTAAAGCCATCACTGGTAGCTGCCATTCCACCCACACGACCCCGCAGCTCGATAACTCTTCCAGAAGAAGCCCCTGCTTCATTCTTCAAAGCACCGTACGAGGTGTGCCTGTCGCAATGAAGCTGTTGGCGCTGCTGGCAGTATTTTACTCCGGTGCTTCCTAGGGCCGTATTTTGAGCAGTGATAACGCACGAAACAACCGCCGCTGTGTTCAGTAACCGGGAACAGTTTTTATTCAGTTGGTGCATGCATTGGGCCCCGCGAACTAGATCGCAATAGGTGGAGGGAAAAAGAAATGGCGGAGAGATCGGGATTCGAACCCGAGGTAACCCTTACGGACTACTCCTACTTAGCAGGCAGGTGCTTTAGACCACTCAGCCATCTCTCCGCGACAGGCATTATTGTATCACAGACAAATAGAAAATGCAATTATATTTTATCGAGCGGAGGCAGGATGAGAGTGCAGAGAGCGCTATGTTCTGAAACTGCTACGCGGCATATTTATCAATACCCTTATCCGGAGGTGCGTCAGCGGCTCTAAAATCTGTAGAATTGTGCAGTTCTGACGAAATTGACCCATGAATAGGGAGTGTTACAATTACCTCGGTGCCGCCCGTCTCCTCGCTTTGAATATCGATATTTCCGTCCCACTCATGCAGTATTTTCCTGGCAATGGTCAGCCCTATCCCCAGGTTTACCTCACGCGGCCGGGTGGAAAAAAATGGATCGAATACATGGGGCAAAACCTCGTCAGAGACTCCGCTTCCATCATCCTTTATTGAAATGAGCAGATTCGACTCATCGCTTTTCTTCTGAACGCGGATTTTTATGGTGATGGTTCCGCCAGCGCTAGGAAACGACTGTACAGAATTCAAAATAATTCCTGCTAAAATTTGACGCAGCCTGGGGCGATTCAGATGGATATCGGGTAAATTTTCTGGGGTATCAAAATTGATCGTGATGGATTGATCTCGCAGCAATGGACTTACCAGCTCAGCAATCTCATCAAATAGCGGTCGAATCTGTATATTTTCAGTACGATTATCCTGCTCCCTGGCATATTTGAGCACGTACTGCAGCATCGATTCGCCGGATGGGCCGTTCAAATTACCTTCTTGTTCTATGGATTGAGTTTTTACTGCGGAACTATTTTGAGCAAGATGATCGATACCGGATTTTTTGTTTAAATATTCGATATGCCGGAATAGATTTTGATGACTTTCTCTAGCTTCACGCAGTTCTGTCAGAAGGTGCGCATTATTCAGCCTCAGTTCACGTCGCTCCAAAGCACGGGCCACGGTACGGACAACCTCGCCCATATCTTTCAATGGTTTCCAGAAGTGGTTGTAAACATTGCCGATTTCACTGGCTTCGATCACTCTTGTCAGTTCGGATACCTCTGCCAGTATAATACACTCTATGTAAGGATCTATCTCTGTGAGGCCTGCAAGCAGGTCCGTCCCTGGCATATCTGGAAAATCGAGCCCGGAGATTATTAAGGGATATCTGAACTTACCGGCCTGTTCGAGAGCCGCCTGGCCAGTCTCCGCACAAAATACTTCATACCCTCCGGCAGAAAATAACATTTCCAGCATGCTGAGCAGCTTCTGATCCTGTTCTGCGATCAATATAGTGATCAGATTATTTTCAAAATTTGAGGAAGTCAAATTACTCATACACGGTTTGATTCAGGTTATGCCTCGCATAACCCTCTCCTTTGCATCTTAAGAAGCGTTCTCTATTCTCGGATGGATAATAAATAGTCTCCAGACCTGCAATTTTTTCAGTTAAAATTTTATGTTGTATCTACCGAAATATTGAGGTGCAAATCGAGCATGACTCGGATAAACCTGATAATGCGCTGCTATTCTGAAAAATGATCATTTAAAAACTCTATTCCCTGCATCGCCGCTTCTGTGCTCATCTCAAGAATGACTGGGAGATCATGGAAAAAGGGATGAGCCAGGAGACGGATTAATCCTTCTCCTATGGTGCCCTGCCCGGGAACTGCATGTCTGTCACGATGGCTTCCGCAGGCTTCTCTGGCATCATTCAAATGGAGGGCAGATATGATCGAGAAAATCCCAGCAGCGTATATCTCATCTGCAAGGCGCTGTGGTGCATCGATATGCGATAGATCGAAGCCAGCAACATGAAGGTGGCAGGTATCGAGAACCACCCCAATTTTGTCTGCGGGCATTTCGACACCGTGGGCGACTCGTCCAAGTTCCTCAATAGACTGTCCGAGCTCTGTGCCTTCACAGCCATTTTCCAGTAAAACGCGTGCACCTGGCTTCAGACGTGCGAGAACTTCTTTCAGCTTATAGATCACGGCATCGAGAGCATCGTCACGACTGTCGTGGCCTTTCTGGTAACCTACATGAAAACAGACTCCCTGCATATTCAGCTTAGCGGCTAAATTAGCATCTCCCGCGAGAGCTGACATGGAACCATTACGAATTCTGGGATCAGGGGAGCCGAGTGAGGTAAGCATGGAAGCGTGAGCGATTCCCCAGCTGTCTGGAAAGGAAGCCATGCCAGCCTGAAAAGCAGCTTGATCTTCCTCATCAGGCACACCCTCTTTGGACAGTCTTCGAGGATCTCGCAGTGTTGTTTGAAATGTATTCAGGCTAAATGCGGATAACTGAAAAGGAATATCTGCAAGCGGGGGATCGATATGGACTCCGAAGCGCGTCATGGCGGGTCCTCCAGAAGCAATACGTGGATATTTCCACGAAGAGAGTTAATGCAGCGCTGTAATCTTTTCTACCGGGCTGTACAGCGCTTTACCGGGAAAAGTCAGAATCGTATCGTGATCTAATTCTAGGGTATGTTTTTTGATATTAGGAGATACGATTGCATTGTAAGTCGCTTTTCCAATATGCAGTTCCAGGCGGTTTCCTGATTTGATATTGTAGGTGCCGTCCCAACGGATCGTGACAACTTTTCCGTCAGCGCTTGTTTTCACTTCGGTGGCAGTCTCATCCGGCAAAGGCATATTTGTTGTTCCCGAAGGAGTGTCGGCATGAAGGCGAGTCTGTCCGTGCACCTCACCATCCTGAAAATTCACCTGTTGGTCTAAAACTACAGACTGGACGTTCGGGCCAACCGGGTCGCCATTTACCGACTTAAGTTCCCATTTTCCCTGAAGTGAACCAGGATTCAGTTCCGTGTTAACGGCGGTGTGGTGCATTTTCGAATATCTTGAGCCTATCATTATCCCTGCTGCACAGGTTATGACTATCATGATCTGAATTCTGGCTTTTTTGCGAACAAGTTTTTGTGCAGCCGCTTTCTTTTCCCGGATAGATTCCACTGAATCGCTTAATTTAGAGGACGCATTCTGCATAGCACTACACTTTCGATCGATCTGCTCTGATCAATATACTTAAAATTCTAAATGGTAACCCAGCTCATTCAGTTCCGAAATGGTTGGCAGCCCCGGTATCGCACCTTTACGTGTGGTGGTAATAGCGCCGACTATGTTTGCAACCTGGAAAAGATGTTCAAACTCTTCCCATGTTATATTTTTCAATTCGGAAGGGGCCTGTTTTCCATTTGCAATCAGCCCGCCAAGCAGCGCTGCGACAAATCCGTCACCCGCCCCGGTAGTATCAACCGCCTGCACATTTATGCCAGGCAGTGATCCTGCTAATCCGCTCTTTGTACGCCAGTAACATCCCTCAGCTCCTCTGGTGACTATGAACAGGCTGACCTGATCATACTTTTCCATGAATGCTTTGCTAAGTGTACTGATAGATTCTATAGAGTTGAGGGCTCCCGAACTGTCTGAAGAAGAAGAAAGGAATAACAGCTCTTCTTCGCTTACCTTTATAATATCGGCTTTGGGAGCCATACTCAGGATAGTTTTTTGTGCGGTTTCCATATCTTGCCAGAGAGACGGGCGAAGATTAGGATCATAAGATATAAGAATCCCTGATTCTCTGGCTAATTCCACGGCAGCTCTAGTAGTGGCTCCTGCCGGTTCATCGATTAGCGTGATGGATCCGAAGTGGAAAACTTTTGCGTTTCTTATTCTATCTATATCCAGCTCTTCTAAAGAGTAAGTCATATCTGCACTCGGATTTCTGAAAAAGCAGAAATCTCTTTCGCCGCCATGTTTAAGCGAAACGAAAGCAAGCCCTGTGCGATACTCTTTCGAAAAAACCATTCCATCGATGTTGGATCCCGCTTCGAAGAATGTATCCGCAAGGAAGTGGCCAAATGGGTCATCACCCACTTTTCCAAGGAATGCACTCGATATACCAAGCTTTGCTGCTCCCACTGCGACATTCGCCGGAGCGCCTCCTGGCGCTTTCAAAAATCCGGAGGCTTCGCCAACACCAACACCGCTCTCCATGGCGACAAAATCTATAAGCGCCTCGCCCAGGCACACCAAATCAGACAAGTTAGTCTCCTCAATCCAGAGATTTTACGACTTCAACCCCATTCATTGCCATGGAGTATAAAAATAGGGGATGGAATATTTCAGCCGGATGTGCCGGAATTCCTATCTCTTCAGCGGTTTTTACCGGCACATCGTAGGTGTCCACGCAGTTGGCTGGAACAATAATTCGAGAATTTAGATTGGCAGCATTCGCCCTAAATTTCAAATGCAGCGCGAGATGATAGGTACACAGGTCCGTGCAGTCCCCAAGGACTATAAATGTATTCAGTTCAGGATTAGATTCCAGCCAGTCGGTCAGTTTAGTGCGGACCGCTGAATGCACAGAGTTCTTCGGGATAATATTAAAACTGGAAGCAAAGCTAAGGTTAGCCAGCTCCTGGACGGTTTCTGACTGGCTGGTGCCGCGAATGCAGTGGGGCGGAAAACTGCGGAACTCGGGAGCATCGGGGTCGTGCGTGTCCTGGGGCAGTACGAATTTATTTATACCCTGGCGGTGCGCGTTTTCAAATAGGTTCACGATAGGAGGGATGATATTTCGGACACGCTCACTTTGAAGCGGCCCCTCGCTGCAGAATCCGTTGATGAGGTCAACACAAAATATCCCAACCCCATCGGCTCCACCTGCCTCCTCAATGAGCTTACTGAGCAAAAGTGGTTCAATTTCTGATTCCCATCGGGAAAGATATTCAAAAAACTCATCTCTCTGAAGATTCGGCATATCTGGTTCCTCTATTTAATTGATCAGATTCATCCCCATCTGCATTTTAATGGTCATATTCAACATGAATTTATCAAGAGCAGCCGATGGTTTAGTGATTTTTTTTCCATTCTTGGAGAACTTCGGATTGAATTTCATAGCGATGCTGCTGACACCGCTGGAACGAATCAATTTGCCTTCTGCAACAGCAAAGTTATAATCTGTGGTGACGCTTCCCGTACCTATCGCCTCAACGGCTGCCTTATCTCTGGACATAACCACCGCACCCTGCTGGTCTGCCATGAAATGAATTGGCAGCTGCACCACAGAATGTATTCTTGCAGTTTTATACTTTCCCACATTTTCCATTTTCACGACTGCTGCACTCGCGGTGCCATTTCCAATAATGCCGGGAGCCGAGATCGGATATTTCCAATGCTCCCCAATTGCGACTGATTTGGCGGGAAGCAGAATCCCGACGCCAGCAGTTCCAGTGCCATTTAGAAGCGAACTGATTCCTTCGATACCACTCCCGCCTGTACCACTTCCAGATTTTTCTGAATGTTTAGGCGTGATAACTTTTCCCTGAGAATCGAAAATGTAGGATACTGGATCTATGGGAGCCGCCTGTACCGGCCTGCCATTCTGAGTGGAAGACTGTTGCACTACCGATGCCAGCACCTCCGCATGTCCTTCCGGGAGCAGTTTCTTTGTCTCCTGAACCAGAGTCATATCCATCACGGACTCGCTGCTGTTGGTTTTAGTCTGCCCTGGAAATGGAAGGGCAACCAACATCCTCATGGTGGTCTGGTACTTATTAATCTCTCCCTGGCGGAATTTCATTTTGAGAGAAATAGACGGCTCTTTTCGCTGAGCATCCATAGCGTAAGGGAGGAAAACTGTCCCTATGCCAATCAAACTAACCAATAAGATGGCGAATCTATTTAGCTTTTTCTGCGGGCTTGGCATCGTCATCCTTATCATTCACTCCGGCTACAATGAGCTCGATAAGTGAGGAAGTTTTAGCTTTCAGCTCACCCACCGGGGAGGGGATGAGAGTGTTATCGACCGCATACGATGCACGGAGCATTTTACCAGTTTTGGGATCGATGTTATAGGAACCCTCTACTTTGACGTAGTCTGCTTCCGCTGAGTCGGCTTTGATGGGGAAAGAAAGCTTCACTTTAATTCGAATAGTATCGATCCCTGCAACTTTTTCAACCGCTTCCGCAGTCGAGTAGAGTTTACTCTTTTTGCCGGGAAGCACCGAATTATCGATCTCTGTAGTCCAGCTGTCACCAATCTTTACTGCTTTATCCGGTACGGGCGTCGCTCCCAGCATGGAACTCATCTGGGTCAGTGTTTCAGAACCCGGTGTCGCATTTTCCACCGCCGATTTAAGCACGAGGCCTGATTTGCTGAATGTTCGTTTAATAGTTGTATAGGTCGTAGGATCATCCGGTATCGCATTACCATTCACGGTGATCGATCGCGATTCGACCGTTTCGACCACCAGCGCATCGCCGCTGTCCGCGACCTCTTTCACTTCCTGCTTGCTTACAGACTTGAGATGAACATCGAGGTTCGTTCCATCTGGCAGCGATCCTGTCACAACGACGCGTTGTCGATAGCGCGATATCTCTCCTTTTTTTCTGAGCAGCGACCATGAGTAAGTGGTGTCATCTGCCCGGGCTGTGCTGATCGAGATCAGCGGCAGCGCTAATGTACACCCAAACGCTGCGACGGCAGCGAGTGATACTGTTTTCTGAAAAATGTTCATCTGTCTTCTTATCCTTTAACTGCGCAGCTCAATAGGTTACGAGCTGTACTCATTTCTTAATCGCGATGGATTTTTGCGCTGCTGGATCGACCGCTTGCACGCGAAGTCGCGCCTTAACGTCAATCTTTTGCTCCAGCGGTTCTTCCGGTTTTTCTGGATCGAGCGCAGCACGTGTATGCGTGAATTGGGCAATCATGGTGAGTTTACCGTCTTTCAATCGGCTCAGCTTTAGCCCTTCGCCATTTTTAGCGGTATCGGAAGCGCCACTAAATTTTAATGATCCTGTGAGCGATACGGTCCCGACGGTGGATTCAAAGACGTCGGCCGCTGCATCCGTTGGTTTTCCGGCCTTGTCCCGCTTGTCCTCAACATTTGAATCGCCAGTTTGATCAACAAAATAGATGGTGTTTTTACCCAGCGTTTGAGTGCTGACGAGCTTTCCTGAATAACTGATACGCCCCGGTTTATGCCCTAGAAGTCCGTCATCATATTTCCAGGTATCGTTCGTTTTAATGGCTCTGTCAGGGAAGATGACCGGCATTATCACCAGAAAAAGCTTTCGAAGATCGAAGCCAATGTCGATTTTCACCTGACTGGTATCACCGCCCTCAATACTCTCAATAGAGCCATCCGGCCTCAATTTGGCAGTGATATTTAACGTTTTCTGTATCTGCGAGAGGGGAAGTGGAAAAGGAGTAATGTTATCTGGATCGATTTTTCCATCGGGGCCGGGATCTTTTTCCAGCAGGCTGATTTCCGCTTCATCCACAGTAAAAGCTACTTCGGCTCCTTTGGCATCTTGTTTTTTAACGGCGCCTTTATACGTAAAATCAATTTTCAGGTTAATTGGAGGGGAGTTCGGCTGAGCAAAGGGAGGGAAATGCCCGGTAAAAAGGCCGCTAACTTTATACTGAAAAGTGTCACCCAGTTTAAATCGATAGACGTATTTTGCAGGAGCAGCAACTGATTTGGTGACTTTCGTGTTATCTGCAGCGTTCGACGCTGTTCCTGAACTCATTAGAGCTAAAAGCAGACCGGCGCCAACTGCAAAAGTGTACGGAAATTTCAAAATTATTCTCCCACGGAATTATATCACTTTGCTCTCAAAGCTGTCAAAAACTCAAAAAGCAATCCAGGCTGTTTCAAGCGGAACCATTTACTCATTCATCGGTGAAAACGTGTTAATCGTGAGTGCAGAAAACTATCTGACTCCGGAACTCATTATACCCTTATCCCGTGTGCGTGCTGCAGAAGCGACCGAACCGTAGATTCCGTATCAGGAAGGAATAATATAATGCCTGACGAACTTAGATCTACTATGAAAAGCAACACAGTTTTTGAAATAGAACCTATCCTGATTTATGGCCAGCATCGGGGTGATCCGAAATACAAAAGTATGGTTCAAGTGTTTGCAATGATCCAATACTGCCTGCTGGCTGTCCTATTATTGACATCAATTCCCGATCTTAGTTCTGCGCAGATTAATCCGGGCGGACTGGGGAATCAGGGTAACCGTGGCTTCAATCAATTCCAGGTGCAGTTTCAGCAGGTCTGGACTTTTAAGCTGGACGATCCTGTCAAGCTGATCGAGCTTGGTAAAATCACCTCCGATAGGCGCAGTAACCTCCTCATGATCATAGGAGGAAAAAATGCTTCCGATTTCACACGAAAACTACTCGTAACCCATTGGGACGGTTTTCGATTTGCAATAGATGGATCGGCTGATTTTGTAGGCATACCGCCCGATGCCTTGCTGGTAGGCAAATTTATTCCTCCAAAGAAAGATACGCCTGTTCCTGCCGCACAAATTCCCCCGCCGGCTGCCGGCCCTAAACAGAAGAAAAAAACTGCGGCCCCCAGGATTACCTGGCAGGCCGCGACCGGCGAAGGAATCTACGGGTGGGATGGAACTGCACTGCAAAGACTCTATGCGACGCCTACTAACTTACGCCTGGCGCTGACTCTCTCGAACGCGCCGGATATCCTGCTGGCAGGAAGCGGGGGTAACTCAGTGCTGTATCAGGTCGGTGATAGAGAGGTCGTTCCTTCGCCCGCTGGACTTCCTGCGGATACAAGCGGGTATGTGCGCTTTGGAGTAGGCACGCAGGAGTATCAGGGAGCAGATCAGCTGGAGATAGTCACAGGGATTCGCTACGTGCAGTCGTACTGGAGCTCGATGAATAAGTGGTTCATCGGCATTTTGAAAGGCAGGGATGCATCTACTCCTACGCTGCCGGGATATTCTACGGGAGATAGACTGGTGGTATACACTACTAAATTTGGCCGACAGGATACTTCGTTCTGGAATACGAATATCAAAGACATGGAGGAGACGTGGCGCAGCGACCCGCTTCCCGGTCATATTCTGGATGTGCGTATCGGCGACCCTAAAAATGACGGCAAAGACGGGATTCTGGTTCTGACCTCAGAGAATAACGATACACAGCGGCATCTCTATTTCTATACGGTTGCGAAGGGAAACAGCATTCGATGAGTGAAGCAGGTTTAACAAAGAGGCCGGGCAGTTTGCTCGTAGGTATCGCGGGCGGATCGGCTTCCGGTAAGAGCACGTTTACAGCAGAACTGTTAAAGCAGCTTACAAGCGGAGAGAATCCTTTGAGAGCTGAGATTTTTGGGCAGGATAAATACATGTACCGGGGGAATGGCGGCGGCCCAACCCTCATTCTGCCTTCTACTGGCGAACTGCTGCCGGATAACAACCATCCGAACTCTGCAGATAACGCGCGGCTTATGGAGGACCTGCTTGCAAAACGAAACGCGCCGGATGCTCCGGACGTCATACTGCTGGAAGGGCTGATGACTCTTCATGTGGATGAGATAAGGGAGCATCTTGATCTGAAGCTGTTTATGGAACTGGAGGCCGATGCGCGTGCGTTGCGTCGACTTTTGAGGGACATGAATGGTGGTCGGGGAAATACGGATGCCAAATGGATTGCTGCCTATTTTCTGGAGTGCGCCCGAATTGGACATGCCAAGTATGTCGAGCCTTCTCGCGTTCATGCCGATCTTATTCTGCGGGGAGATGCCGATTTTACACGCTCCGCCACGTTAATCGCAAGTCTGATTAGAACGCAGATTTAATACGCTTCTGTCTCACGATCTGGATAGTATTTAGCCGAAAAAAGGCATAAAAAGCGCAAAAAAAATTCCTGGTAGATCTGCTTCGAAAGATGCAGTGGTGAGCAGCCTTAAATTTGCGTCCAATTTTTTGCGCTTTTTGTGCTTCTTTGCGGCTATATAAAATTTGTATTTTACTGGCAAAGTTTGGTGCGGAATACTGCTGGTTTTTGAAATATTGAGTGAGGTGATTTATGAGTGAAACAAAATCGTCAGCGAGTATCATCGTGGCGGCAATTCTGGCGGCAGCTCTGGTCGGCTCCTGTTGGATTCTTGCCGGGGCCCTGGTCAAAGTGAAAAGTGACCGCGAAATGATCCGGGTGACAGGCTCTGCACGAAAACCTATCCGCTCCGACTTGATTGTCTGGAAAGGTCGTATCTCTTTGCGCGCACCGGATCTTAGCCGGGCTTATCAGGATTTGAAAACTGGAATCGATAAATCCAGAGCCTATCTTATAGCGCATGGCATCACTGAGAATGAGATGACGGTATCTGCCATCGAAACAAAGACTCTGTACGCCAAGTCGAAACGACTGCCAAATGAACAGCCCCAGGAAGATCCTGCGGATACATTCCGGCAGGTGGAGGGATACGAGCTGACTGAGAATATCGAGGTTCGTTCGACGCGGGTCGATCTGGTGGGGGATGTCTCCCGTAAATCGACGGAGCTTATCAGCCAGGGAGTGCAGTTCGAATCGCAGCCGCCGCAGTATATTTATACCAAGCTGAGCGACATGAAGGTGACGATGCTGGCAGAAGCGGCAAAGGATGCGCGCTCCCGAGCCGACCAGATCGCGAACAACAGCGGATGCCGCGTGGGCGGAGTGCGGTTTGCCCGAATGGGTGTCCTCCAGATCACTCCTATCTACTCCACCGAAGTATCCAGCGAAGGCATCAACGATACCTCTTCCCTCGATAAAGACATCACTGCCATAGTCACTATGGGCTTCTCGATACGGTAATTTCTCTCACATATTCGGAAATTATTATTAGACTCGCTAAACGCGTATTTGAGAAATTTATAATCGGAGATATATATGGGCGCTTGGGGAGTAGGAATAAAACAGGATGATACAGTTTTAGATGTATTAGGCGATTTTGATGATCATCTAAAACACGGTGCAACTATTCGTGAAGCTTCAGAAAGAGTTAAATCTGATTTTCAAACAGATGATCCTGATGATACACCACTCCAATGGCTTGCACTGGCATACGCACAATGGTCATTTGGGGCACTTGATGATGAAGTTCTTGAAAGAGTCCGAGGCGATATTACAAGCGGTGCAGGTGTTTGGCAATGGGAGGAGGAAGGCGCACGCGTCTTATATCGTCGTAAAGAAGTGTTAAACCGATTTCTAAAACAAATAACCACACAAAATCCAAAACCCAGGAAAATCCCGCGTTTTGTGATTCGAAAGCCCAAATTTCAAACTGGAGACTGTTTGTCGGTAAAATTAATCACCGGTGAGTACGGAGCAGCGCTTGTGCTAGCCACAGATCATTCCGATATAGAATATGGTAAAAATCTCATTGGAGTTCTTGAATATCGATCAACCGAACCTCCTGACATCAGAGTATTTGAACAACGTAATTGGCTCAGGCTGACGCATCATAATTATAAGGGTGATTTTGATATTGCATGGTATGGAACAATTCGCTTTCGTTCAGAAGCTGATAGATTTATAGTGGTAGGCTCTATCCCGATTTACTCCACAGATCCAAATGAGTCTAAAACATTTTCTGGGTGGAATCGCCTAGGCAAACAGATCATTCTGCAGATGCAGATGTAAATTTGTCTTCATTTTCTTTACACATTTAAAAGCGCATCGATGAGACAAATCGATATAATGAATCTACCTTTCGGGGTATCTATGGAATTTATTTACCGAGTATGCCTGGATGTGGCTAGTATTGCTTCCTTATTTATGCTGGTCTCTGGATTATTCACCCAGGATGCTGAGGCTCGATTGTTCGCAGTGGAGGTGGGGAGTATAGCTGCTTGTTTCGTACTACCGTTTTGGGTGTCGTTTCGTGGCAGGATGCCATTTTTGATCACACTATTTCTTGCAATTCTAAGTATTGTAGCTGTAATCGAGTTAAACTGCTAGGCTTGTGCTAGCTCCGGAACGATATATATTCACCCGAGAGACCACCTCGATTTACTCTGGCTTTGCATTCCCGGAGTCATTGAGTTGCTTCACAAAATACTTCGTCGCGATCAAGATGCGCGAGCAAACTAATCCCATTGCCAGGTTTGGGGTTGTATCCAAACCGATATAAACAATATGACTAATGAAGAGTACAGGATGCTTGAGGTTGGCGTGGAATGGCGTGCGCCATTCCATTCGGTTTTTAACGATCCTGATGATAGCGATAACATGCTGGAGCAAATTTTGATCGTGATTCCCATCATCTGTCTCATATTCAGCTGGTTGAGACTTTGAGCAGTCTATTCAATTGAAAATAAGACATGATGGAAGAAAAGCCATGCAGCTGAAGCAGATTTACTCACAATCTTTGAATCGAAATATGAGTAATATCATGGCTGCGCCATCGTCAGCGAAACCTGAGACGCGTCTGGCAGGTTTTGATGAATACTATCGCCTTGGCGGGAACTGTCAGCATCTGCACGGCGAAGGTGGAGAAATGCATAGCAGGATTGAAACAGGCAGATGGCTGCGCGACCATAATCTGCGTTCTGATTTTTTTCTCTGTACTCAGATTTGCCATGATGATTGGAATGAATCCGCTCAGCAGCCGATCGTGCGATTTACGTCAGAGTATATCGTAGATGATATCAGAATCGATCTTGATTTGATCGGAACAGATTATCTCGATCTCGTCTATCTGGATGACAGGCCGCATCTGCCATTCGAGCCGATCCTCGATTTGCTCTTCAATGAAATTGAATACGGCCGCATCCACCACTATGGTTTTCGTAACTGGAGCGCGCACAGGCTCATTGCAGCCTGCAGCTATGCAAAATCTTGCTCCTCGCCTGCTCCCTCGGCAGTTATCACCACTGAACTGTCCCTGCTCAAGTCGACTCAGCCACTGTGGCCGGGATATATACCATTCGATAATGAGCTGGAAAAAGCAGTTCACGAACTCGGCCTGACCGTATTTGCTCACTTGGCAGACTACACTTCAGGGCAATACCTATTCGAAGATATGCAGGCTTTGTTGCACGTGCGGCCAGAATGGCTAACCCGATGGGAACATCCTGATAATGTTCCGTTGGTTGAGAACATTCAGAAATTCGCCTGTCAGCACGGCATGAATACTCGTGAGGTCAGTCTTGCATGGATGCTCAATCAGCCTTTTCCAGTTATCGCAATAATCAATCTTCCAACTTCATTGGCTGAACCTGCAGTGGATTATGCTAAAGTATCTCAACAGATTCTTACAGATGAAGATAACCAAATCCTTCGCTCCATATGAAAATCAAAACTTGGTTAAAGTTTTGTGTAGGCGGTCTATCTATTGTAATGTATATCGAAAAGGGGAAATCAATCTGACAGCATATTTATCAGATCTAAGATGGCGATCAATTCCGATCACTCTAATGATGGCTATGACGCTGCTTACTTGCTTCAATATTCCAGCATCAAAAGCGGGTTCCGAGGTTAAGAATATTTCCGTTTTTCAGAAAGATGCACGGATTTTATTCCAGGGTGATTCCATAACGGACGGGAATCGAGGTCGGAGCGCCGATCCAAACCACATCCTCGGGCATGGGTATGCGTTCATTATCGCGGCGAAATATGGCGCCGCATTTCCGGAGCGCAATCTGGTATTCATCAACCGGGGCATTAGCGGCAATAAAGTAACTGATCTGGAGGCACGGTGGCAAATCGATACACTTGATCTTAAGCCGGACGTACTCAGTATCCTGATCGGTGTCAACGATAATAATAATGTTCCGTTCGATCAGTACGAGATGATCTACGATAAACTGCTCACCGATACGACAACTGCGAATCCGAACATCCACTTGGTGTTGTGCGAGCCATTCAGTCTTCCCGTGGGTGGAGTAAAAGATCGGTGGGAAGCGTGGTTTGCCGGCATCAAGAAAAGGCAGGAGATCGTTGCAAAGCTGGCAAAGAAACACCATGCTGCCCTTGTACGATTTCAGAAAGTTTTTGATGATGCCTGTAAGCGTGCTCCTGCGGAATACTGGATTTGGGACGGCATCCATCCGACATACTCCGGCCATCAGCTTATGGCGGAAGAATGGGTACGCACTGTTCAGAAATTCTGGCCGCATAGTAACCATGTAGAATCGGAATAGCAAATAATGAATATACCGGTGCAGGCGAATGCATACATAGTTCCTGTAAATCCTGCATATCTAAAAAAGGAAGGGGTTTTACATGGATAATCAGGATTCGCAGGATAATAAAATTGCAGTAAAATCGGCAATCACTGCGTCGAATCCATCGTTCCCAGAACAGGATGAAAATGGAATCGATATATCATCCCTGCGCCGAAATTTACTTCTTACCCCAACCCAAAGAATTGAAAAAATGCAGGTGGCGCTTAAATTTGCCAGGGAGATCAAACGTGCAGGAGAACGAGCCGGACTTTCGCGCCGCAATTCTAGAACTGAATAAAGCAGGTGTCCGTTATGTAATTATTGACGGTTTAGCGATGTCTGCTCATGGGAGTGATTATGTAACACAAGACCTTGATATAGGATATTTCCGTGATACCGTAAATTTAACTGCCGTCCATAAAGCGCTTATCAATCTCCATCCTCGACTCCGAGACTTCCCCTCCGAATTGCCGTTTAAATGGGATCTTAAAACGCTTCG
>JBBRDM010000009.1:0-53958 GCA_038203935.1 Chthonomonadales bacterium | reverse complement strand
ATCTCGAAAATGAGCGTCATCCTCTACATTTTTGCCGTCGAACCTCAGAATAACGTCCTGAACTTCGAAGCCGGCTTTTGCAGCGGGAGTGCCGTCCTGAACCGAGGCGACGAGCGCACCTTCTTTGGTACCATAGCTCTGTTTCTGAACATAAGTCAGCGTTTTAGGAGCTAAGCCAAGGTATCCACGAGTGACAGAACCACGTGTGATGAGCTGGTCCATAACGTATTTTGCAGTATTGGCAGGAATTGCAAATCCGATTCCTACATTGCCACCACTCGGGGATTCAATGGCAACATTTATTCCTACCACACGGCCATAGATGTCTACCAGAGCACCACCCGAGTTACCCGGATTGATGCTGGCATCGGTCTGGATAAGACTAGAGTAGAGGCGCGCATCACTGCCTCCGCCGATCTGCTGCTCGCGATGAAGGGCAGAAACCACCCCAACCGTCATGGTGTCGCTCAGACCGAATGGGCTGCCGAATGCAATAGCGTACTGGCCAACTTTGGCTCTATCTGAATCGGCAAGCTGGGCCGCAGGCAGATTATTAGCTGCAATCTTGATCAGAGCCAGGTCACTGCGGAAATCACGTTTGACTTCCCCTACAAACTCACGCCCATCCTGCAGCTGAACCGTTACTCTATCTGCACCGTTCACTACATGGTCGTTAGTGAGGATGTAGCCATCGCCTCGCACAATGACACCGGATCCACTTGCCACTGCATGTCTTGGAAACGCTGGAACTCCATCTCCGCCTTGGGGAGGCACAATTCTGAACTGCCCATTTCCGCGCGGAAGCCCGGGAAATAGATCGAAGGGATTTACACCGCTTCCATCATCATCCTGATTCTGCTGCCATCCGCCATTACGAAACATTCTTGGCTGAGTGGTTGTAGCGGCCTGACGGCTTTTAATATAGACTACGCTGGGTCGAATCTTATCTGCGACCTGCTCAAAAGCCGTTTCAATCTGAAGGGCCTGCGAAGGAGGTTGAACCGGTGGATTTTGCGGCGCAGACTGGCCTGCATTTCCTTTCAGCCCCATCACTACAAATCCACCAATAACAATTCCGGTGGTTAGTAGTACAGCGCTGGATACAGATCTATTCATTCTATTTTTTTCCATTACTATCTCTCCTCAATAGACGGGAAACACCAACTTGTGATGACTCCAAAATCCCGGCAATGTTCATAATCGGTTAATTTATCTCATTACAACTGATTTTGCTCATCTAAAAGTATTATACGTAAGTTGGTGAGTATCGTGTTTCCTTTTTATTCGAGATTTTTTTCACACTTATTTCATAAAAAATCCCAGTGCCTGATGAGGACTGGGATTTTTTACGGAATGTATTTCCAGATTATTTAACACCAAGCAGCTGCACTTCAAATATGAGTGTTGAGTTCGCTGGAATAGCATCTCCCATGGCTCTATCCCCATAGCCGAGAGCCGGCGGAACGGTGAGCTTTCTTTTACCGCCCACTTTCATTCCCGCCACTCCCTCGTCCCACCCTGCAATGACCTCCTGAGCGCCAAGATTGAATGCAAATGGCTGGCCATGATCGAGTGAACTGTCGAACTTTTTACCGTTTGTGAGTGTCCCTACATAGTGCACGGTAACATGCTGGCCTGATTTGGCAACCGGCCCAGTTCCAACTTTCAAATCCTGATATTTCAATCCGGATGCAGTCGTAATAACTTTACCTGGAGTTGACTTTCCTGTTTTCGGTTTGCCCGTACCTTTCTTCGGGGGGGCTGCCAGCACGCTCATTCCGCTCAATAACAGCAGACTGGCGCAAATTGTCATAACTTTAGTTGTTCGCATAACCTGTAATTCTCCTTGATACCAGGATCGTAATCTTCACTGAAAACAAATTTTCTATAGGTATATTTACACGTCTCAGTATAGATTTCCTTCCAATTATCGGTGTTTATCTGTACACAAGGTACTCTTACCATGACTCAAAATAAATATTTATGTGACATTTACACATTATTGATTGCATGATCGCAAGTTTTATATGAAATTATGAGCAGGAGAATAGGATATGTCCAAAATGATTAGTCGTGAGATTCAGCTGGCGTCGCGGCCTCAAGGTACGCCCACACTCGGTAATTTTAAGCTCGAAGAGATTGAACTGCCACCCCCAGTTGAAGGTGAAGTAATGGTTCGAAATATCTTCATGTCGGTCGATCCTTATATGCGGGGCAGAATGAACGATGTGCAGTCGTATGTTCCTCCGTTTCAGCTCAACCAACCGCTTGATGGCGGAGCAGTGGGCGAAGTCGTGGAATCTCGATCTGACCTGCTCAAAAAAGGGGACTTCGTTACTTCTGGATTTGGCTGGCGCGAGTATTTTATTGCCGACCCCAAGCATCTTCAAAAAATAGAGGGTGGAATTAAACCACTTTCAGCCGCGTTAGGCGTGCTCGGCATGACAGGATTGACTGCCTGGGTCGGACTCAACCTGGTAGAGATCAAGCCTGGGGATGTATTTTTCGTTTCCGGCGCAGCAGGAGCCGTGGGCAGTATCGCCGGGCAGCTGGCGAAGCTGCGTGGATGTAAGGTGATTGGCAGCGCTGGTTCAACAGAAAAAGTAAAAAGCCTCACTGATGAATTCGGCTTTGATTCCGCATTCAACTACAAGGATGGCGATATTGCAGGTCAACTCAAAAAATCTGCACCGAGTGGAATCGATATCTATTTCGACAACGTGGGAGGTGAACATCTTGAGGCGGCTCTAGGTGCAATGAATGCCCATGGCCGAATTATCTGCTGCGGATCAATCTCTATGTACAATAGTGCGACGCCTTCACCTGGCCCAAATAATATCTTCATGATGGTGACCAAGCGGTTGACCATGAAAGGATTTATAGTAAGCGATTCATTTGACCAGATGCAGGCATTCCAACAAGAGGCAGGAAAATATCTCGCAGCCGGAAAAATCAAGGCACATGAAACCATAGTAAACGGTATCGAAAATGCGCCCCAAGCTTTTATCGATCTATTCAGCGGTAAAAACACAGGAAAAATGGTTGTGAAGCTTGATTAGCATAAAACGAGGTTTATCTCTCACCCAAAAGCTATCTATCACGAGTGAATTATAAGTGAATGACTTGATACTTCAATAAAACTATTCGTGTCAAATGCCGATTCTATAGCAGATAAATTAGGAATAATAAGCATTCTAAGCGATGCATTAGATATATTTCCAGTGGAAATCAAGAGCAGTTTTTTAGGGGTTCCTTTCAAATGAAAGGAGTCAACGAAGTCAACATCTTTAGTAATAACGATTCGGTCATCGTTCATTACAATATTCAAAATCTGGGCATCTGTTGTCTTATTCCGCTCCTGCAGATCTAGTGTATGAATTGCATCATGCCCTAATTTTGTTAAAAGCAAAGCTAAACTACGTGGAAGTTGAGCGTCCACCAAGAATTTCATGCTGCGAGAGTTTCTATACTCTTTATGCGGCTTAATCGCGCAGCGTATGCAAGTACGGCCAGAATATCCTCTTGTTCCAAATCTTCATAATCGGCTAGAATATCCTGGGATGTCATACCTGAACTCAGCAGCTCAAGAATTGTTTCAACCGGATATCGCAAATCGCGAATCGTAGGTTTTCCATGACAAATTTCCGGGTTTATTGTAATTCGTTCCATATTAAATGTTCTCACTCAATTTTCAGCAGCTTATGTACTTGTACAAATTATATCCTAACTTAAATACGATGTCAAATAGTATGAGTATCACTTAAATCTAATTTGGAAATATGGAATAAGTTTTCTATTCATCACGATGAACCAGCGATGGAGCAAACGCTGGAAGGCATACGGCTATGTATTCTGCACCGTCATCGCCGGGAGTGCTGCACTGAACCCACTCGCCTGCCGTAACTACGACAGCCTGTCCCGCTGCGACATCAACATTTCCTGATTTTGAAGTGACTCTCAACACACCTTTGAGAACTAAGGTGTACTCATCAAATTCGGGGGTCTGGCCAGGTTCTACCCATCCGGAAGGGCTGGTCATTCTCGCTATGCTGAGATCGTAAGCAGCTGAATTAACTCGTCCCACAAACTCTTCGATCTTCTTCGGTTTATTCCCCGCCGCTTCAATTATAGTTGGGCCAGAGATCAGTTTTATCATGACTGTTTTTCTCCATCGATAAATTTATTTCTTTGAGAAGATTCTTCCCGGAGGTTGAAAACCCCCGTCTGGAAAAAGCAGTCGTCTTTCAGACGGAATGCCCGTTCCGAGGAACAGAATCCGATGAATCATGCCCTCATCCCCTGTCCCCTTCTCCCAAAAACAGGAGAAGGGGGAACTCTTGTTTAAAATTCAGCCCATGCAGGGAGCTTGCGACTGGAGATGGGCTTCGCAAATTCAGGCTCGGGCTTCAGTCTGGGGTAATTAAATGAACATCAGAATGCGAGAGCGGGACTTCAGGTTCTGGCAACGATGGACAGCTCGAGTGTTCAGCTTCTTAAATATCGCGCAACCGCTTTCGCCATAGAAGCTCCATTTGCGCTCGCATGGTGCGCGCCATGTTCTCCCCCACGGATATTCCCGCACAGAAAAATACCCTCGCCAGCCAGTCTTTCTATCTCAGACTCTGCTAACCGCCAGTCAGGATGTTGAATTCGTACACCTGCCGCTGCAAGCAGTTCGCTATTGGGCACGAGGTCACCGGCGAGCAGCACATAGTCCGCTGCAACCGGCGGATTAGAACCGGACGATTCAGCAACTGCCTCGACAGCACAATCTCCTTTGATCTCAATCGAGCCGGGGATTACCTGGCGGCGCAGCCGTGCCCAGCGAGCGAAGTAGAGCCGGCCGAGAAAGAAAGTCAGGTTCCGCGGGGAATGATCCAGCATGGCACACTCCTCGCCAGATTTTCGGCTCCTCGACAATTTAGCCCCCATGGCATAGGCGGCGGGCTGTGATCCGAGCAGAACGAACCTGGCAGATAATGGTTTCAGCCCATGCCGCATCAAGTCGAGCAGCTGCAGACTGTTATAAACTCGTGCGGGACGCCTGCCGAAAATCCAGCCTTGTTCCACGACAGTTTTCTCCCGTGCGCCGCACGCAAACAGAATCGAGCGTGCCTGGACTTCATACAGACCTCGTTCCGGCGATAACACACGCAGCATATGCGCTGTGAGATCCACAGACAAGACAGTGCTCTCCAAATGCGTCTCGGCGCCGCAATGCTTCAGATCTGCTTCCAGCTTCCGAGCGTATGCAGCGCCGCTGACCAGCCGGGGAAAAGGGAGCTGCAGGAAGGTCGCCATACCGTCCTCTTTATAGCGGGCAGGCACACCGCCTATACAAGAGGTGCGGTCTAGTACGAGCACATCAGAGATACCTTTCCGCTTTAACCCAACTGCCGCAGCAACCCCGGACGGGCCTGCCCCGATTATGACAGCATCTGCCTTGATCACCTGAGTGGAGTTCATGGTATGAACACCTCGCTTCCCGGACCTTTCTTCGTGATGCGATTTAGAGGGATAGCGGTGCGTTCGCTGAGCAGCGCGGCTATCTGTCCCCAGCAGTTGAATCCCTGGCAGCGGCCAGTCGCGCTCCGGGTCTGCCGCCTCAGAGCATCCATAGTGCGCGGCTGGAGCGGGGAGCTGATCGCGTTAAGAATCTCCTGGCGCGAGATGAGTTCACAGTGGCAGATCATCCTCGCATAGTCCGGAAACGCACGCATCGCCTTTTCATCTTCCTGAGGACGCGGAGAATGCCATCCGGGGTGCGCCGACACCGGCCTCGAATCAATGGCATTCAGGTCGCGCTCCAGAGGCAGTCCGCACTCCTTGTGCATCCGCTCAATCGCGAGTTCTGCGAGGGTGGGCGATGCAGTCAATCCAGTCGAACGAACTCCTGTTATAGTGAGAACACCCGGCATGCCATCGTTGCAAGTCAACTGGTAGCTGCCCTGCGCACAGTTGCAGCGCAGACCCGCGTAGGTAGTGGTGACGGGTTCGTCCTTCAGGGCAGGGCACAGGCGCAGCATTCCCTCATAGACGAGTTTGAGGCCGTCCGGAGTGGTATCCGTGGATTCAATAGCATCGGGGGCGAGGTCCTCCGCGGTCGGACCGACCAGCAGGTTACCAAAAATCGTAGGGCAGACCAGTATGCCCTTAGTCTGGGGGGTTGGTACGGGAAGCACTATGCGGCCCACAAGGCGTCGGGACAATTTATCAAAAACAAAGAACTGACCGCGACGGGGATTGAGGTCGAATGCCTTGCCGCCATGGGTCTGAGCGATCTTCATACTCCCGAGACCGGCAGCATTGATGAGCCAGCGACTCCTGATCCGGTGTCCATCACTGCTTGAGATGATTTTGGTTTCGCCCTCTGCCTCGATCTTCCCGACCTCGAATCCCAGCAAAAGCGTGGTGCCATTGACGACCGCAATCTCTGCACAGGCAATGAAGGGGGCAAATGGGTCGACGATGCTCTCCCGCTCCACGTGAAGTCCGCCGCGTACGCTGGAGCTAATATTTGGTTCCATCTCCCGTACTTGAGATGCGGAGAGCATGGTAACGTCCTCGACGCCGTTCTCGTGCGCTTTCTTGAGAAGCTTGGGGAGCAGCGCCTCCTGTTCTTCATCGAGCGCCACTAAGATGGCAGAAGTGCAGTCTAAAGGCACCTGAAGTTTGAGTGCATACTCCGGCCATTGGCGCGACGCGCGATTTAAGAGATCAGACTCGAGGGAACCGGGAACCGCATCAAAGCCGGTATGAATAATAGCGCTGTTGCCTTTGCTGGTTCCTTCGCCGACGGCATGCCGCTTGTCTATCAGGACGACCCGCAGCTTGTACTGCGACAACAGGTAAGCAATCGCCGTCCCAACGACTCCGGCCCCAAGTATCGCTACATCGAATACCTCGTCCCCAATCTGCTCTCCATCTCCGAGGCGCAGCTCTTCTTCACAGGCCCCTTCAGGCCAGTTATAGAGGACGTGTCCACGAATCGGGATCTGTGTATCCCAGGCTGTTCTCATTAACCATCCTCACTCTGTGCTTTTTAAAGTAATTTAATAGATCTATTACGGATAAAATTGATAGCAGCGGGCGTGCACGATATGCAAAATGTCGCGTTCCCAGGAATCTCAGGTGGATATAGCAATTGCATCGGGTGATGGCGATTGCACATCGCCTCTCGGAACTGATAGCTTGATGAGTACATTCGATTAATATTGACAATGTATCATATTTACTATGTAATAAAAGCCACAGGTTTTCACCTATGGCTTGATGCTCTTAGCTCTTTATAACTTTAATTCTTTGCGCGACCAAGTATTCTCATATACTCGTCATGAGGGACTATACAGAACCAGATGATAGAATCACCATCAATCTTACCAAGCGCTCTATATCCATCATTAATACGGGCACTTTTAAAATGACCTATATCCTTACATTCAAGGCTAGGATGATTTGGGTTATTTTTCAATAGTTCAAATTGCTTTTTAGCAGCTTTTTGCAACTCCTGCGGGAGAGCATCATAATATTTCCAAAATTTCGCAATAGTGCAGTGTTTCACCTGGTGCTAAAATCGAGAGGGAAAATTTCGCCATCATTCTCTTCATCGAAGAATCGATCTAATGCAGATAATTCTTCAAGTGTGATATATGAGAGAGTTTCGTCCCACCGTATATCATTCTCACTTCTATATTTGACTACTTGCGTATTTGTAATGAGTACATATTTTAAAGGTATCGTATTAACTAGTAGTTCGGAGTCTATTTGAATATGCGTCTCTTGAAGTTTATTCACAACAGGTGCATTCATGTTCATGCTTCAACCTCTATCTTATTTCGTGCCTCTGGCGTCAACAGGTTATCGGGGTTTGCCTCGATTATCCCAAAATTAGATTCGTATTGATTTATTGTAATAATCAGCGCATTAGAAAGTCTCTTCGCATGCGCCGGGGTCATATACACTCGTGCTAATGAATTCGGAGCTTCGGGATTATTCGGATCTGTTAATCCGAACCGAATCACAACTTCTTCAGCTGAAATAGCTAATGAAGCGACATTCGTGTAAAATGTTGATTCATCCTGCGAAGAAATCAGACCTACATGCTTTACAAATTTTAGTGGTGCATTGTTTTCATCACTCATTTAAAACTTGGACCTTCATTTACTTAATCGGTGACTGAACGATTTTATTTAAAACTTGTTGGAAATCGCTTTTAGTCTCTGGATTATATCATCAATATTTACTATCGTCAACTTCATTGTCGGGTTTTAGGTAATAGAATATTTAGGCATAAACAACGTTCAGCCAGCATGCATACCACCATAACTTAGATTCTACAAAACAGAAGAAGGCCACGGGAATGAATTTCCTATTTTAATCTGGGATTAAAAGCAAAGTACCTGCTTAATTTCAACAAATCCAGTTCCAATATATCTATCATCCGACTACTTAGCTGGAGGAGCAGCTTTAGACGGAATGTTAAAACTATCTCCCGCTGCCTTCACCATTCCACCGAGTCCCTCCGCAACGCCTTTCATGGCGGCGCCGATTGCCTTACCGGATTGAGTCATTATCGAGGCTGTAAAATTCTCAGGATGCTCGAAATCCAGCACCATCCTGGAGGCATTTTGGTCGGCGTTTATAACCATCGCGTATACCCGCCAGCCGTCTTTTTCTTTTCGAAGCCGCAGCGCATTACTATCGACGCTGCGCCCATGAATCGTGGTAGTAAAACCAATTTCGGCAAGATTATTCTGGATATTTGGAGCTGCCAATTCTGTAGTAGTTGGTTCGGAAGAAGATGCTTGAGAGTTGTTGAGATCGATAGGCATAGTCTGGCTGCGGGCAGCCGAAGTCAGAGTAGATCGAAGAAGAATATTATCGTGTTTTTCAATCGCAGTCAGAAAATCACGGGACACTGAATTGATCTGTGCAGAATCATCCGAACCGCAGCCAAACAGCCCGGCAGTTAGTGCCATCGCCAGTGATAGTAATAGGAAACGTCTTTTCATCGCCTGAATTCTCCTTAAAAGTGAACTTGATTACTGTCACCTTATACTACAATCGCTCAAGGAGGTGCGTTTCAAAAAATTTGTAATGTTCTCCGGCATAAAGTACCAATTTAAAGTTAAAAAGCCCATTTCGGTCGCTGCTCGCTTCCTCCATGGGCTGTATATGCTATCTCATTGGTAAATCGAAAATCGTCTGTGGCTATTTGCCATTTCCATTTCCATTGGGATTTTCGGGCCGCTGCGGATCCACTATAATTCCATCAAAAATTGCCGCATTCGTTTTAACTTTGCACCCCTTACCGACTACACAGCGCTCTAGATGAGTCTGGCGCATGGCCACTGCCCCCTCCCAGAGAATACTATCTTTTACGGTCGCGCCCTCTTCTACGGCGCAGTTATCACCGAGTACGGTATTCTCAAGCACCTTTGCGCCTGCAAGAATCTGTACATTATTGCCAATCGCCACCGGGTAACTGATTTCAGCAGTCGGGTCGATCTGCACATTTTCACCCATCCAAACATACTTACGAACTTCATTTAGTGGGAGCTTTGTATTGACAAGGCCTGCCATTACATCGATATGCGTTTGCTGGTAGACTTTTAAATTACCCACATCTTTCCAATACGCCGCGGTGAGATGCCCGTATAGAGGGCGATGCTGTTCCAACAGCAAGGGGAATACTTGCTTACCAAATAGATAAAAAACACCTCTTGGGATCAGCTCAAATATCTCTGGCTCAAAAATATAAACACCGGTGTTGGCGGTATTCGAGAAGATCACTTCCCCTTTAGGTTTTTCGAGGAAACGGGTGATCCTGCTGTCCTCATTCATAAGAACGATCCCATATTCACTGGGATCGTCTACAAGGGAGAGTGCAATTGTGGAGAGCGCTTTTTTATCCTTGTGGGTTTTGAGCAGCTTCGTCAGGTCCATATCTGTCAGGTCATCACCACCGATGACGATAAAAGTCTCATCCTTAAAAAAATCTTCACAGCGCTTTACGCTTCCAGCATCGCCCCAAAGCTGATCTTCCACTGACCAATAGATCTTAACTCCCCATTTTGACCCATCACCAAAATAGTCCTGTATTTGATCTCCGAGGTAGTACAGATTAACCATGATCTCATTAAAACCATGCTTCTTCAACAGTTCAATCAAATACTCCATCACGGGGCGATTGATGATTGGCACCATAGGTTTCGGTACATTGCGAGTGAGGGGGTCAAGCCGCGAGCCGACACCGGCTGCCAATATCATGGCTTTCATGCAGTAAGTTACTCCTGGTTCCTGGGATTATATCTGTGATTATCGGCGGATTCACTCAATATATCAAGCAAACTGCCGAATTAAACCGGCTACATACTCAATCTGTTCTTCGGTCAGTTCTGGATAGATGGGAATAGAAAGCGCCTCACGCGAGACCTGCTCCGCATTGGGAAAATCCCCTTTCTGGTAGCCCAGATATGCATATGCCGGCTGAAGGTGCATGGGAAGCGGATAGAAAATCTTGGTATCCACCCCGTGTTCTTTAAGGTAGACCTGCAAATCATCCCTTCTCGGGTGCATCAGCGTGTACTGGTGGTAGATATGAAAATTGCCTTTCATGCTGCGTGGAAGCTTCACATCACAACCAACCAGGAGTGAGTTATAGTGGTCGGCGTTGCGTCGCCGTATATCGTTCATCTCTCTCAGGTATGGCAGCTTTGCCAGCAGCACCACAGACTGGATAGTATCCAGACGGCTGCAATATCCCACGTGTTCGTGATAGCCGTAAGAACCATGGCGGCCAGTACCATGGGCATGCAGACTGCGCAGCTGCATGATCAGATCTTCATCATTTGTAAGAACCATCCCAGCATCGCCAAATGCTCCAAGGTTTTTAGTCGGATAGAATGAGAGCGTGGTGGTATCACCGGCGGCAGCAAGAGCCTCGCCATTTTGAGATGCGCCTATCGCCTGGGCCGAATCTACGATGAGTTTTAAATTATGCTTTTTAGCGGTTTCGGTGAGCGCAGCCCGGTCCGCCATCTGTCCAAATAGATCGACAGGCAGGAGCGCTTTCGTGCGGGAGGTGACGGCAGATTCGAGCAGATTGGTATCGATATTGTAAGTACACAGATCGATATCCACGAAAACAGCTTTCGCATTATGCAAGGCGATAGATTCTGTGGTCGCGCCAAAAGTAAATGGAGTCGTGATAACTTCATCACCCGCTTTAATTCCGCATGCTGCCAGCGAGAGCACCAGCGCATCCGTTCCTGACGCCACCCCAATACCATATTTTGAGCCGCAAAGTTCGGAAATTTCGTGTTCCAAACGCAGGACGTTCTCACCATCTATAAAGCATCCACTTTCGATGACATTCGCTATGGAGGTGTCGATCTCTTGTTTCAGCTTATGATACTGGGTGCGCAAGTCCGCAAAAGGAACTCTCAACACTTCCTCCCCGCCTGTGCTGATCTGCATTTTGGTGCGTTCGAATGTGGCCAAATTAACCTTCATATTTACTCGAGATATCTATTGTCTGGTGAAACTACTTGGAAACATTTACAGTGCCTATACTATACCCATTCCACGCCAAAAATCGAATATCTCTTAAGTAATCCTAATAAAATCTAGCCGGTCAGCATAACTATTTTTAAAATTAAAGTTTAATTTTCTCTTCCGAACGGACTATTTTATGTAGACACATATATATTATACCAGCTCAGATCTTTGAACCACATCATTTAAAGTTCACTTGATGCGATACCACAAATGCTTCGCGGAGCGGAAAAGGAATGATAATTGAACACAACTGATATCGACAGAAACTGGAATCATCTCTATCCGGAGTTTCGCAAACGCTTGAAGTCACTGATCACCGAGGCGGGGGATAAGGCGCTGGAACTAAAGATGCTGGAAGGATACCGCTCTTCGGAACGCCAGCGAGTATTGTACGCTATGGGCAGGCCCAGCGAACCTGGCTACCAGCCGGGAAGCATTGTGACCTACAGCAGAATTCCTACATGGCACGGAGCCGGGCTTGCAGCCGATTGCTATCCTGTAATCGAAGGGAAATTAACTTATACGTTCTCACACGCTCAGACAGAACTGTACCAGAAATTAATGACGGAATATGGGCTGAGATCTTCGGGCATGCAGGGCGACTATGGCCACACTCAGTTAAATACGGAAGAGCCCACTCGGATAAAAGCGCTCCACTGGGTTCAAAATGGGTTCAAGGATATCGAAATTTTAGTGAACGGAACCACCATTCCAGATACCGATACGGAGCTTGATGCAGAAAATCATATTTCAGCCCGCATACGGCCAGTGATGAACAGCCTGAATGTATCCCTGATATATGTCACCGCCGCCGAGGCGATCGTTCGCCGCAACGGAGAAAACTACTCTTTTAGAATTGTGAATAGAGGCGGCTATGGAACATTCGATATCAAGGAATTGAACCAGTTTCCCGGGGTGGAGGTTCGATGGGATAACGCCTCAAAAAGAGTGATAGTGCACAGCACCGCAGTCTGACTATTTCAATAGGCTGCAGCTATTGAATTGATCGAAAATAAGTTTTGGACTTTTCAATCGGTTCAGAGATATAATACTATCATTGAATAGCCGGAGGATTATGAATGTCCAGAACGATGTTTGAAAAGATATGGGAATCTCATGTGGTGCGACAGGAGGAAGGGCAGCCAGCGCTTCTCTACATTGACCTGCACCTCGTGCACGAAGTGACTTCACCACAAGCCTTCGACGGCCTGCGTCTGAATGGGCGAAAAGTGCGGCGTCCTGATCTGACAGTAGCTACAATGGATCACAATGTGCCTACCACAGATCGATCATTACCTATCGCGGATCAAATTTCGAAACTCCAGATGGAGACTCTTTCAAAGAACTGTGCGGAGTTTGGGATCACCCTCTACGACATCCATAACAAGCGGCAGGGGATTGTACATGTGATTGGGCCGGAGCTCGGCCTGACTCAGCCTGGAATGACGATTGTGTGCGGCGACAGCCACACCAGTACGCATGGAGCGTTTGGTTCGCTGGCCTTTGGCATAGGCACAAGCGAAGTAGAGCATGTGCTTGCGACCCAGTGTCTGCTGCAGTCGCGCCCGAAGACTATGGAGATTCGAGTGAACGGGCAGCTCGGTCTGGGAGTCACAGCGAAGGATATCATTCTAGCTATCATCGGGAAGATCGGAACCGACGGAGCGACTGGTTATGCGGTCGAATATACCGGCGAAGCAATCCGATCGCTCTCTATGGAAGGCCGCATGACGGTCTGCAACATGAGCATTGAAGCAGGTGCACGCGCTGGGATGATCTCTCCGGATGATAAGACTTTCGCCTATTTAAAAGACCGGCCATACTGCCCTAAAGGCGCTGACTGGGACCTCGCAATGGCTGAATGGAGCAAGCTCGCTACAGAGCCGGGGGCTGCATTTGATACACTGATCGAATTGAATGCCGCAGATATTGCGCCGCATGTCTCCTGGGGAACCAGCCCTGGGATGGTCGCCCCGATTACCTCCCGTGTCCCATCTCCGGATTCGTTCTCATCTGATTCAGACAGACGTGCTGCAGAGCGAGCCTTAGAGTATATGGGGCTGACTGCGGACACACCGCTCACAGAGTTGATTCTGGACAAGGTATTTATCGGATCGTGCACCAATGGCCGAATCGAGGATCTCCGCGCTGCTGCAGCAGTCGCAAAAGGCAGGAAAGTTAGCTCGCATGTGAACGCAATGGTAGTGCCCGGATCGCACGAAGTGAAGTATCAGGCAGAGGCGGAAGGCCTGCATACTATTTTCCTGGAAGCGGGTTTCGAGTGGCGTGAGCCGGGATGTTCGATGTGCCTGGGCATGAATCCAGATATACTTCAGCCGGGAGACCGGTGCGCTTCTACCTCCAACCGCAATTTTGAGGGCCGGCAGGGCAAAGGCGGAAGAACGCATCTGGTCAGTCCTGCGATGGCGGCGGCGGCGGCGATTGAAGGCCGCTTAGTGGATATCAGAGACTGGAAATAATTTCCGATGAAAACCTGTGATAACATCCTGCTTTCACGCCAGCAGTTCGATAAGCAGGCTGCACAATACAATCAGAGGTGGGCATCCTGGTCCGACGAAACTCTCCTGGAAATGCTCACGCTGGCTGGCCCGCAGCCCGGCTGGAAAGTTTTAGATGTGGCGACTGGCACCGGGTTTACCGCGCTGGCATTTGCGCCGCTAACGTCACAGGTTATCGGGGTAGATATCTCCGATGGAATGCTGGCGCAGGCAGCTAAACGCGCCATCGATTCGCAGCTATCCAATGTCGAATGGATTAAAGCGAATGCAGAATCGCTGCCATTTCCAGACTCCATTTTCGATTTAGTTACGGTTCGGATTGCTCCACACCACTTTCGTGACATTAAAGCCTTCTTATCCGAAACTGAGCGAGTTCTTAGACCCGGCGGCATTTTCGTACTGGGAGACACCACCGTTCCGGATGATGATCTGGAGGCCGGTGAATGGCAAAATGCGGTTGAGCTGGCTCGTGATCCATCCCATTATCGTAATCTTTCCGCAGGGGAATGGAAATCCGAATGTGAGGCGGCAGGATTACAAGTGACACATGCGGATAATCGACAAGGCGCCATCACTATTCGACTTGGTGATTGGCTGGAGACTGCAGGCTGTGACGAAGTAAGAGCGGAACGAGTGCGTCAGATGTTCAAAACAGCGCCTCAATCAGCCCAATCACAGTTTCGCATTGCTGAGAACGAGGACGGATCTGGAATATATTTTTCCTGGCAGCGCGCGCTCATTCGCGCTGTGAGGGCTGCTGCCTAACCCAGCGACCTTTTTCCCCTGCCGGCGCAAATTATATAAATGCTCGCGCAGACAAGCGGCAGCGCCAGGAGTAAGCATTCGCTCCTCCCCCGCGAGGAATGCGCATCTGCGAGAGGTTGGGGTGAGGTGATTCCCCATTCACTCGGAAATGGCAGGGTATTACACAAGAGAATCATGGCGTAAGGCAAAAATGCATATGAGTAACGAACTGATTAATTTCAATAAAGAGGCAAAAAATGGAACCATTTGTTAAAATAACAGGCATCGCGGCTCCGCTGGATAGAGTAAACGCGGATACGGATCAGATCATTCCTAAACAGTTTTTGAAACGAATTGAGCGAACCGGATTTGGGCAGTTTCTCTTTTTCGACTGGCGTTATCTGAACAACGGAGAGAAACCAAATCCGGAATTTGAGCTGAATCAGCCGCAGTATCAAGGCGCCAATATCCTCATCACGGGCAAAAACTTCGGCTGCGGCTCTTCACGGGAACACGCTCCCTGGGCGCTCAACGACTACGGATTCCGAGTACTCATAGCGCCGTCTTTCGCAGATATTTTCTACAATAACTGTTTCAAGAACGGTATTTTACCGGTGACGCTCTCAGAGGAAAGCGTGAACCTGCTGATGAAACGCGCTCAGTCCACACCAGGATATCAGCTTACAGTAGATCTTGAAAGCCAGAAGATTTCAGATCAACTCGGGTTCGAAGAGAGCTTTGAAGTGGATAGTTTCCGACGGCACTGCCTGTTGAATGGCCTCGATGATATTGGAATGACTTTGCAGAATGAGCCGGATATTACCAGCTATGAAGCTGTCCGTCCAGCATGGAAACGAGGAGTCGCAGCGTAAATTCCACTGCATCGCATTTCTTGGCCAAAAAATTGTTTTTAGGGGCAAGGAGCAAAATCAACTGTCCATGCGTCTGCTTTCCTCTTCATGTTATTAGAAAAAGAGGAAAGCAGCGCTAGATGGTGAGATACCTGTTTAATGAGTTCATTCTGCCTATAGGGCAGAATGAACTCTTTTATATGTGGAATGGAATCACTTACAAGGCCGAGTAAAGTGACGGAACTGTATCATCAGTCCAGAGTTCCCATTTTACCAGATTGATAGTCCTCAAATGCCTGTTCCAGTTCTTCGCGCGTGTTCATTACAAAGGGCCCGTAACTGGCGATTGGTTCCAATATGGGTTCGCCGCTCAGCATCAATAAGGAACTCTCTTCAAAAGCTTCTATCTGAAACTCTTCCCCATTCGGTTCCACCACTACCAGGCTGCCCGTATCAGCATCTTCCGATGCATTGATGCTCAGTTTTCCCGTAAGCACTACGAAAAGTGTAGTATGACCAAATGGCATAGCCCATCGCGTACGGCTGCCGGCTTTCAGCCGAATATCAAGCATGGTGATCGGAGTAAATGTTTTTGCAGGGCCGCTAAATTCCTTATAGTTTCCTGCGATCACCCGCACACTTCCCATTCCATCCTCCAGATCAACTGCTGGTATCTGTTCGCTCATGATGGTTTGGTAGCCAGGCGGGGACATCTTATCTTTCGCAGGGAGATTCACCCACAACTGAATCATCTCGAGAACTCCGCCTCGCCGAGAAAACTCCGTACCGTGTTTCTCTTCGTGCACGACGCCCGACGCAGCGGTCATCCATTGCACATCGCCAGGTCCGATCTTACCGGAATTACCAGTAGAATCTCGATGCTCCACCTCTCCCTGATAGACTACGGTTACCGTTTCAAAACCGCGATGGGGATGTTCATCCACTCCGCGAGGTTTATCGGTGGGCTCGAAATAGGCAGGACCGGCATAGTCCAGCAGTAAGAATGGACTTAACTGGCCGCTCATACTTTGAGGAGAAATCATCGTGCGCACGGGGAAACCGTCACCCACCCAGTGTGATGCCGGCGTTTTATGCACTGTAATCTTTTGATTTAGAACTTCCAACATCTATTCACCTCTCTTTGCAGCTCTAATATTAGATCGGTTGCCTGTTGATTCGCAAATGCTTTATGGATACTATGCGATATCAGGTAGAGGGAGAGTTCCCAACCACTAGAAAAGCGCTGGGATTGCACGAAATAAAATGCAGCATGGAAGCGAAAACATATTCCCTCTTCGAACTATCTCGAGGAGGGAATATTGCTTTAGAAGCGGGTTGCGGTAAGGTCGACTGAAAAACGACGATTGAGGGTGGAGTAGGTAAACTGCAGCTCTCTGGCACCGATTCTACGGCCTACCGTAAACTGGATATCGTTATAACTTTCACCTGCATACTTTTGCATGGTGACTCCGGTGAGCAGCCGCCAGTCTTTATCTACACGATAGGAGAGGTCTGCCAGAAGGCTGCTATCAGCAGAATCGAGAAATGTGCTGCCAAATACAACGACATCTAACTTTTTGTTCGCAGATATATTATAGTTCAGACTGAGTCTGTGCTTGCCGCTCGTGACATAAAGTCCGCCAGGCTGAGCTACATAGTCATAAGTAAGGTTCATAGCGCCCCCGCCGGCGAAAGTATGATCCAGCGCCATGGTAGCCAGCGAACTGGTACCAGCGAGCGCTGTGCCCGATGACCACACATTACCGATGCTGAATGAGTTCGTCAGCGTGGTTCTGTGGTCGATGGGTATCGGGCGTGTAAAAGCTCTGAAAGTTACATCTTCCGTCGTATCGGAAGTATTTCCAATCAGCGCATCATTACTGGTCGTTGAACCGGTGGCAATGTTCGTACCTAAAGTGTATAAGAATGCTTTAGAATTAGCCAGCTTGTGGGGCTGAGTTTCGGCATACACTTCACTTCGAAGTGAAGTAGCCCGGAGAGAAGTAAGCGATTCACCGCCACTAAAGTTTGCTCCCCATCGGAAGTAGCGCTGCTGCTGATTGAAGTTAGCAGTAGATATCAAACTTTGATGCTGCGGCGTTTCCAGGTAGAACGAACCCTGGCTATTGGCATTGAACTCCTGGTTATGGTTCCACCGGAATCCCCAGTCACCTCTGCTCAGCCCGGTAAACCCAAAAGCGCCATCGTATCGTTTATCACCGAGTGAATTATAACCCTGGATGACGTCTAACCCCCATCCTGGCTGCGTGGAGTAATACGACCTGCCTAACTGCTGCTCATGTCTTAAATAGACTATTCCCGTAGATCTCGGAGATAGATTATAATAAAAAGGAAGTTCTAATCCCAGGCCATGCGTTCCCACGCTGATGAACTGATCCGAAAACAGCTCTTCAGAATTCAAGGGTAGTTCGTAGTAGGGCAGCGACATTATCTGTGTCTGATCCTGATAGAACTTGGGATGCCTGAACTGGAGTTTATCTCCTGGGAAGTAGGTGATGCTGTTCGCTACCACTACCAGCTTTACCTGCAGCGGAGGAAACATTATATACGACGAAGGTATAGGAGTCGGGCTCGGCTGCATGATCAAGTTATCACCGCTGATAATAACGGTTTGCAGCTTGGAGTTTAATTCCGCAATCGCATATCCCTGTCCGGTCTGCAGGCTGTAAAACAGCCGCGTAGCATGGAGAGTATGATTACCGCGTTTTAAAACAATGTTATCATGGGCTCGCAGAATATTATCATCACAATGCAGCTGTAAACGATCCGCAGTCAGGTTGATATTACGAAATGAAATATGTGCCCCGCCATTTTTACCCTGCGCCTCCACCACTCTATCGGTTGCGCTGTAGGCAAGGTAACTCGAACCGGCAATTTGGACGAACATGTTGCCTTCGAAGAGTTCCTGGGGATCATTCGTAAACAGTAGATCGAGAACCGCATTGCCCCCTCCAGCTGAGAAGGCTGTTACATGCGCTAAGCCGCTCAACGAAGAACTCGTTAAACGAACACGCGCGATACCAGAGAATGTCTGGCTCTGCTGCTGATTTAGAGTACCTAGTGTCGTCTGGAACTGAACATTCACCCCGCTGCCAACAATATGCCCGGAAGAATCTCGTACTTCAGCAATAATATCTGTTGACTGTTTACCATCAGCCAATAACGTGGATCGGCTTGCTCGAAGCGTCAGAGTATTAAATGCACGACCTGCAGTGCTTCGTACTGAAAATAACGAGCATATAAGCACAAATGTTAATATTGTCGCACTACGAATATTCATTCAGTTATCCATTTAAACGGTCGGTTTGATTTCAATTTGCAAAAAATACCAATCAATTACTTACTCTGCGCAGGTACTGCCGCATTCTGTTTTGTCGGTTTTAAAAGAGCCGTCATCAGCTTCTCGGTTACGTCCCGAACACTTGGTAAAACGGAGGATATATCGTTTAAATCTTTTGCAGAATTTACAGTGCTGGATGCGGTTTGAGACACCTGGTTTTTAGCTTTGGAGCTATTTTTAAAGTCCAGCAGCTGAATAGTGATTTTAAAACTAAAATTGCGATGGGAAGTATCGTACTTAAAATCCTCTATCACGCTAACTAATGCAGTTTCACAAGCAGTAATTTCCGACAATTTCTTTATTTTCGTCTCTGAGTAAAACGGGGGAGCAACATCCGCTGGTGACAAGCTGCTATCCAGCAGAGCACGCTTAACGGTAGGTATTGAGGAAAGAAAATAGACAGGCGAGTATTGCGAGGAGAGATTCAACCTGCTTTCTTCCACACCGCCTATAATTTCTGTAACGACCGCAGAATCATCAAATTTTGCATCTACCGGAAAGAGTAATATCCGATGGAGTTCTGGAGCAGGAACGGAACGATTAGATTTATTGGGATGTTTTTTATTTTTTGTTTGAACATCACATTCTGCGCTTTTAACAACACAAAGAGCCGCGGCTAATATCAGAAAGATCGATATAGCGCGGCGCAGTAAACTTAAATTGTAGATTTTGTTCGATATCATATTTCATTTACAAGGATGCAAACGTTCAGACTTCTGCATAATGGGTATGCAGAAGTCTGAACTATTACACTATCTTGCGATGAGGTATGGAAGTGTCTGAGTTGATCGCCGGCCATCTGTCGCAACTGCAGATACCTGGACATTGTACAATCCGGAAGAAAGTACGACACCTTTTTGATCTTTAAGGTCCCAAATTGCGCTGACGTCACTCGAAGTGCTGCCGGTAGCGGCCCGGGTAGATGGTATGAGATTCCGAATTGTTCTGCCTTTGCTATCATGAATTGCAATATTCACATCGGCAGCCTGGGTGAGTGTACAGTGAATGGATACACTTTGAACAGCCCGGCCTGAGGAAGCCTGACCATTCGGGACAACTTCCAGGGATACAATTCTAGCCATACCTGCACCATGCTGAGGCTCAGCAATGAGCTGAATATGCTGTGTGCCATCTGCGCCAGTTTGAACCACGTACGAGCTTGTTCCCAGTAGATTTCTTCGCGTGTTTGTACTGGGATCGAGCAGAGTGAGCGCATAACTTCTCGGTACACTTGCTGCGATATCCGGCCAGGAAATTGTTACCGATTCTTTCGGCTTGGCCGATCTTACAATGATATCCCATGTCTTACGGTTCATCACTGGAGATCTAAGATCCTGCGCATATCTTCCTGAACCTGTTTTCCACTCCGGATGACTAATCTCCATGGTTACTTGATTAGACATTACAGGCGGCTTATCGTATTTGTATATATCGGAACCATCGGTAGCCTTAGGCGCTACTCCAATATAGGTGTAGGTGTCAGAACTTGAGGTTCCTTTAGCAGCCAGTCGCAGTCTCCAGTTGTTGGATGTACTTCTGCCAAGAGTGGAACCCAGGCTGGCACTTTTGGTCAGGCTTGGAGTGATAACCTGCGCAGTACTCACAGAAATTCCGGGAGTATCTGTACCGTTGTATATGAACTGCAGAGTTGACTTTTTACAATAGATCCAGTAACCCTGGAACGGCTGCATGATAAATCCTAGATTATCGAAAAGGGTGTATCCCCAGTTTGATGGATTAGGATTTGAGGTGTCGTAAAGATATACGGCAGGAAGTATCCACTGATGCACGTTGTCCGAAGCTGTCTCTATATCAGCGAACTGCTGAGTATCGGTGTCGTAGATCTGTATTTCTGAGAATCGTATTCCGTATATATAAGGATTCCCAATCTGGTTCCATCCTCGCGGATAAGAAACAGTGAATGGAGTCGTTACAGGCTGAACTTGATCCGTTACCGGATGATACTTGACCGGGTTAAGCGTAATCACATTGCGAGCATCAGATGCAGGCAGGTTACTTCGCAGCCAGTAAGCAAAACCGGGCTGGAATGTGTTTACGGGCTCGTAGTGACCAACCGTCGGATTATAACGCACCAGATCAAAATCAGGCGGGTTAGAGCTCAGTCCCAGGATTGTTGATGGCGAATCGCTTCCAAATTGAAGCGGCAGGGTAATCATTTCAAACAACCCTTTGCCAACGTCATTTCCTGTAAGCGTTAAAGACAACGGCGCAGGCACTTCAATACTTCTCTGAACAACCTTGCCTGTTTTAGTAATGGCATCGGTAGCTGTTACTGAGAAGGTCAGATTGCCATGTGCATTACTGCCAGCGCTCGGATCAGGAGCTACTTCCCACTGAACGGCTGTTTCCGTACCGGTTGACAGACTTGCTAGAGTTCTAGTAGCCGAATCAGTCGGATCGCTCAACTTCAGGCCTTTTGGCAGCTGCAGGAAAACACTTACAGGGCCAAGTGTCAGTGAAGCATTTGTAGACAGTTCAGTAAGGTTCTGAACGTACGCCGAAATAGTAAAGGTGCTCGGATTTACCGTGGTAGTGTTATTATTTGGATCTAACAGTACGCCAAGAGCAATCGGCGCGCTGACACTAAGCGACATCGGAGCTGAGAAATCGCTTTCAGTAGTGGATTGTCCGATATAAGTAGTCAGCGGACGCATCTGAGCAGGCCCGAGTGTTTGATTGTCCCAGAATAGCCCTACAGCACCATTTCCAATTCCATTTACTGTCGTCTTATCTAGGAATATGGTTGGATCGGGTACGAAATCGTACAGGAAAAGACTGAGCAAATCCACTTCACCATATGCAAACCGGGATGGAGCAGTAGGATCAGTTTGAGTTGAATTAGAGGGCTTTAGCGTACCTCTAATAGAGTGTATGACTGCTGCCTTCGTGGGAGTAGATGCAGAAAGCTGGTCAAATGTTTCCCATATGCGCGGAACCTGGCTCCCTGTAAGAACCGTTTCAGCGTGTAGGTAAGGATAGTTCGGGATTCGAAGCGGGCCATCCTTTGTGCTGAACCCAGCTCCGTTAGGACTGACTACGATATCCTGTATAAAAGCTGCTGAAATCGTTTTAGTTGATCCAGGGCTTTTATTAATGATGTTGAATTGAAAACGGCAGGTGTCATGGATCAAGGTAGCTATCAAATCTACTTCGATAGCAGAATCAATGAGCACCCCAGTCGTTCCGGTTCCCGTTCCTGTACCCGTGCCCGTTCCAGTGCCTGTACCCGTGGTCGTTCCAATTGTAAAGGGTAAAGTGGACCATCGCGCCTCCATATGATTCCCAACCATAGTAGGAGGAACTATCCAGATACCTTTAGTACCTTCTTCACCAAATACGTAGTCAAAACCACCGTTAGCAAAGTTATTCACACCACCATTTACACGGATGTGAAACGCTGTACCCACCGGAGTATCGACAGTTACCGTAGTTGTCGTTCCAGTACCTGTGCCGGTCCCTGTACCTGTTCCAGTCCCAGTCGTAGTGGCTCGTGGCGCTGGAGGCGTCAATATGGTCTGATTTGGATCAGACGTATTATTGGTTACCGTAGATAGCCTGATAAAGCCTGCTACATCAGCGCTCACCCCAACGCTCAAACTAAGGTACGTGTTAGAGATGGTGTTATACACGCTGGTAGTTGTAGTTTGAGCCAGGCTGGACAAGCCGGTTATTCCAGCGAGTGTAAGTGTAAGAACCGCGCGGCTGATTACACTTTTATTAATAATTACAGATGGATTCCACCCCATGCGGAACTCCTCCCTATTGACTTGAATCGAAACTTGTTGCGGCTGGGGGGCCACTACAGATGATTTAAAAGGCCAAATGTGCGTCCGGATAGATATCCGGGGTATTGATATAGATTAATGAACGCACTTTAATCGAATGATACAGTCTTCATGAGAGCATGAAGTCTGTGGAAAGTGAGGGATTGAAATAGAATTCAATCCCCGTATTACATGCTACCTGCCGCTAACCAGCAGCGGTCGTGTTTCCTGAGTTATTTCACCATCGGACGTCATAACCTTAAGGCGAACAACATACGCCCCTGCGGGTAACGTTTTTCCAGATTGATCGGCGCCGTTCCATATAAGGTGATTATCACCTACACCTACTGCACGTGATGAACCCAATTTCGTAAGCACACGTCCTGAGCTGCTTAGAATGGAGGCATCTACGGTTACATCGGAGGAGACCGTATATCCAATCTCGTAGGCAGCCGAACCACGTCCGCCTATGCTCCTGGATGGATTGATAAAGAAATTCGTAAGGAGCGCTCTGCCCGTTAGCTGAGATGGAACTGCATTTAGTGTGAATGATCTGGTTCCACCCGCAGCAGTGGTATGGAAAACGTAGGAACTGTTCTTACGCAGGTCCGTCGTTGTGCCGCTGGTTTTATCAACAAGCATTAGTCTGTAGTTTCGAGGAATCAGTTTCGTATTGCCCCAGTTCAAGGTCACATCGCTATTCTTCTGATCCGTAGCAACATTGATATCCCATGATTTCGCACCGCTGGTCGATCTAATATCCTGAGCAAATAGTGTAGCCGGTTCATCAGCATGGCTGATGCCCAAAAATACGAACGGAGCCATCAATGGGGGCTTTGCTACTCTTCCCGCCGTAGAACCATCGTTACTGTTTGCAGACATCCCAACAAAGTTGTAAGTATCCTTGAGATTGTTGGAGCGGGCGCTCAGCTGAAGTATCCAGCTTCCTGTTCCGACGACTTTTGTAGAAACAGGTATGCCAGTAACGGCAGCAGATCGCGTGATAGAAGTAGTTTTTCTAACTAACGCAGCGGCTTTCGAATTACTATTTCCAGCATTTGATGGCGGAACCACCAGGGTAAGCGTCGTAGAATAGACAGGATGTGCAGGAATTTTCGCCGGGACATAAACCCACTGCGCACCCCACGGAGTAAGCAAACCATCGGGAAGAGTATGATACTCTATGTCCCCATCAACGTATCGGTATATGACTGGTGAAATCATTTTCTGATCGACTGCCTGCTGAATGGGAATGTTTACCCCATTAGCAGATTGAACCAAAAGCGTATTAAACGGCACCGAAAAATTGAACGGGTTACCGATTAAATTCCATCCTTCATGCAGTGGAAGCAAAAATGGATTTGCAGTAAAGTCATCGCCAAAACTATAGATAGGAGTAACACTGCTCGATCTCGCGAAGAATCCCAGGCCTACTGGAAGCGGGTGTGTACCTGTTGATGCCGCCGTAGTATTTCCTGAGGCATCTTCCGTCGGCACATTGGCGTCAGCGGGTCGGAAAGCATCCGCTAAGGGATGGAGAGGACTTGCTGGCAGCGGCGCATCAAATTTTACTCCAGTCCAGTTTTTGATTTCCACAGGATCATCTGTATATACATCATACTGAAAGGGTATCGGATAAGCAGGATTGTATCGGTAGAGTGTTGTCCCGCTGCCAAGTATCTGGCTGGCGGTTCTCTGAGTACCAGTGGGTGAATCGGCCTGAGTTTCATAGTACGGAATTGAGAGTGTTGTAAGACCGGCATTGAAACTAAAGGGCTGCAGTGTGATTACACGAGTAGCCGTACTGGAAACATTCGTACTTGGATTTGTCGCTGTTACCACTATAGTATGCTGAAATGGCGCAGTTGTTGGAAATCTAAATCGAATATCTAGCAAATAGCTTGGATTTGCACCTGATGTTACACCAGATACAACACTTCCAGCAATTGCTGCCGGCTGCAGCGGCCCGCCGTCAATGGATACACTTACATCTGCCAGCGGAGCATTGTTGATTTGAATTTTAAAACCCGGCCTGAAAGTAGATACGACTGGAGGAACACCACTCGTAGTGGATGAGTTACCAGAAGCATCCACACCATCTGGAGAGAGAATTGTCGCACTGACAGAGACCTTAGAAAGAGCCGCATAGGCATCTATTAGTCCAAAGCCATATTTAGCATCTGGAAGTGTGCTCAGTCCCAATCCCGTGGTATTTGCAGTGGATTTAATCGCCGCTAAAGCCTGCGTCGAGGTAACTCCGGGCTGAGACATCATCAATCCAAGGACACCCACTACATGCGGAGCCGCGCCTGAAGTTCCCTGAAAAAAGTTGTAGGTGCTATTTTGGTCAAAAGTTAATAAACCATCTTTTATAGCACTCGACTGATCACCACCAGGAGCAGCGATATCCACTTTTCCATAACTTGAATAATAGGAACGTTTACCTGTCGGACCAACTGCACCAACAGAAGTTACAAAAGGTAAGCCTGATGGAAGCTGCTGGGTGTTATCCGGCGTGGCAGTAGCACCGCTATTTCCAGCCGATGCAACCATCAAGATACCTTGATCTACGCAGTTTTTAATTCCAATATATTCCGGGTCACTGGTATCGTTAGGATTGCCTTGTCCGCCATAGCTCATATTAACTGCGACGATGTTGTATTGCAATTTATGAGCAGCCATGAAAGCATAAGAATTTATAATCGCTGTTCCGTCTAAACTTGCTACGCCTTTTGACTGTATTTTAAGCGCTAGGCATAGAACATTCGACCAACAGATACCCGCTATACCAATTCCATTATTAGAATTTGCAACGGCAATGCTTGATGTCGAAGTGCCATGTGTCGGTTCACCACCCACACCATCCGCGGTGATATCAGTATCTTTATCTACCACATCAAAGCTTGCTGGATGAAAACGGCCAAGGATATCTTCGTGTTTCGGATCATAACCAGAATCTATCCATCCCAGAGTAACTCCCGCTGCACCAGTTTGAAGCGCCCAGGCTTGTGGACAGTTAATTAATTTTAAATTCCACTGCTCCCCAGAAACATACCTAGGATCGTTAGGCTCTTTTGTAGCTGACTGGTGGGGATAGTAAATTCTGTTTGCAGCAATGTGCCGGACCCGAGGATCTGCTTTTAACAATGTTATTGCAGCCGCGCTAGCCATCTGATTTTGCTTATCCGGCAGGTCTAATTTATAGCAGTCCGCCAGAAGCAAAGGAGTGACTTTGACAGCGTTCACGTTCGCTGCAAGCGCATTTACGTCAGCAATAGGCGTTCCTGGCTGAGTAAGCAGTACCAATTCACCTGGTACTGTGCTCGGTCGGACATCCGCGTTTGATCTGCCGAGTGCAAACGATGTGAATATTAACAGAAATAGGGACAGCCGGCTAACTTGCCGAAGCCAGGGCTTGCAGTCCATCATAATTACTCCTTAGCCGGGCGGGTGAAGAATAGGTCCGCCACGCAAAATAACCGGGCGCGGGGGGCTGGATAAAATAGTTATAGTGATGTAGTACTTCAGAAATCGGAATTAATCAAAGATCTCTCTCCGGAAGTTAAGTTTAACTTCCGGAGATCAGACTTTTACTACTATCTTCCTCGACGACCGTTCAATATCTGATCGATAGGATTGATATGGCCGATTTTTATTCTGGCCGAACGTGTACCGGGCACATTGAGCACTGCTCTTCCTGTATTTTGTTTATTGAGAAGCGCAGCCGCCTTGCTTGGGGGTGGCGGTGGTGTCTGTGCCGGCGAGAACTGTCGAGGAATAGTATAGACATATCTGAATGTTCTATCGTTATCCGTCGCACTCTTCGTAAACCAGCTAATCGGGCCTGGCTGATCGGCGTCATGTCTATCACCTATTCGAATGAACAACTGTGGTGTTGGAGCGCCAGCGACGTTGTTCACAAAGTTCGCGAAGGTGGTGTCTAACATAAGTTCCGGCTGAACTCGCAAGTCCACTGGATTCGGAAGGGATTGTGGTACTCCATCAGCCGAAGGTGAGGATGAGAATATTCCGGAAATTTTAAATATTCTTGACGGATTTGAGAAACTACGGTCCGTCGATATTTCTACCTGGAATACATCTGCCCCAGCTCTCGAAGTCCATTGCGGATTGAACTGCTGGATATTGACCGTCGAGGCTTGCTGTACTGGTGCGGTTAAGATTACCGGGTTAACAGGAGTCACGAGTCCTGAAGTAACTGGATCGGTCTCGAAGCAGTAGGTTCCGCCAGTTCCCGTACCTGTGCCACCACCATTGCCACCCCCAGTACCGGTTCCTGTGCCTCCGCCAGTGCCTGTTCCTGTACCGCCGCCAGTGCCAGTTCCTGTACCGCCGCCAGTGCCGGTTCCTGTACCACCACCAGTGCCGGTTCCTGTCCCACCACCAGTGCCACCACCTGTACCGCCGCCACTGGCACCTACAGTGGCAACCTGCCTGACAAGGGAAGCAGAGACCTGGTAGTTATAAGACTGCCCCGGAGTAAATCCAGTGGTAACGGCACCTGGTAAAACCGGCGCCAAACAAGACTGAGAAGTGGTGCTGCCAATAACATTTATTGGCCCAAGTGTTACTGCTACTCCGTTATTGAAATAGGCAAATGGAGAGGACTGGTCTGTAAAGAAACGGATTGTAGGAGAGGAAGTCCCAACAGGGATGCCGCTTACTACCGTAGTTCCAGTACCAGTTCCAGTACCGGTACCAGTGCCGTTATTTGTAGATCCAGTAACATTATATGGGAAATCCGGGGTACGCCATATATGGTACTGCTGCACTCCGGCTTGCCCGAAGATATTATCTCCCCACGTAACACGCACTTGAGCGCTGAGACCGTCAGTGGTTGCTTCCGCAGTTACATTGGTAACCGAGGCCTGTCCACCCTTGGCTGCAGACGATACGAGTACTCCAAGGCCCAGGGCCAGGAAAGTCGTACCAACAGCTGCGAAGCTGAATGCAGATCTAGGAGCGCTGGATTTTAACATCGGGATGGGGCCATCTGCGAAGACCATGGGTCGATATAGCACTCGAGCATAGTCTTCTGGATGAATACCACCTACATTTTCGCTGACCTCTGCTTCGCTGTCTGTAGCATAAGATCGAACGATATGAACTTTGCCTTCGCGAACTTTTTGACCGCCTGATCCTTCACGAAGTATGATAAGGTCATCGCCTACTTTTACACCATCTCGCAGGCCGCGATTCAGAATTACTGTCTGGTCGTTGATGTTGAGTACAGTCGCAGTTACCAGTTGTCTCTGAACTATCTGTCGAACAACGTCCTGGCTGGCATATTCTACAGCTTTCGTAGTAAGGTCATCCGTGGATTCTGCCTGTCCCGGCCTTGGCGCAGCCTGGGAGCGGGCAGCGCCGCCATTAATGAGTTCTATTGAAGCAACATCCAATATGGTCACGCTCATACCTACGCCAACTGCGTGGGCTTTCACATTACCAAAGGAAGCGACTTCCCCTTGAACTATTGCATCTGCATTCAGCCGTTTGGCTAAACGAAGCAGATCATCGCGATTCAAATTCAATGGCTGCTCATCGGATGTGGGTACTCGCATACCCATCGCCTTGGCTTCCACGCGTACTTCTTTGCGAGGAATGACATCAAACCGACCCTGGCCAGAGTTGATTAAATCGGATTCTACTGCCGCGGTGGCATTGGTTGCAAGCGGATCGGAAACACTTTGACTAGATCTATTGATAAAACTAGCCAAAAGTACTCTTATCACTTGCGGCGCTTGTGCCTGTGCAGATTGTGGCCCCACTATCATCATGGGCGAACATAACGCCAGCGTCAGCAACCAAATGGTAGCACGGGCGACCGGACTCCTGCGAATGGCTTTCACTCTATCGTCTCCTCCCTCAGGGTTCCCGTGCCGCAGCGGCAAACGGGTCATGGGCACCTTGAGCGCAGTCTAATTTCGACGCTCAGGGAAGTAAGCCCTTAAGTCGAATCTTAAAACGTGATTTTTTAGTTTATGTAATCGCAAACACAATGCGTTAATAGCAAGCTTGGCGGGGAGAGTATACAGCAGCTCTCCCCTGTTTTCTATCTAGCCACTACGAGTGGCACTATTCTGCGAACCAGATGTCCCTGTGTATCTGTGGCCCGAATTTCTACGGTATACAGATTTCCAGAAACTGTTACTCCCTGATCATTTTTCAGATCCCACAGCAGATCTGCTGAGCCTGCTGCTCGAGATTGAGACGCAGCAATCGTTCTTATTGATCGGCCATTGCTCAGAATTTTTACCTGTACAGTTGCATCTGATGTCAGCGTATACGAAATACCAGCAGATGGCACAGATCTTCCATCCTGCGAAGGATTAATATGAGCGACGACATCTGTCAGAGCAAGATTAAGCCTGGTGGCCTGCTTGACATCTATCCTAAAGTGCCTGGTGATGTTCCCAGATGCTGATGCAGGTATTGTATATCCCATCTGCGTTCTCATATTGACCGTTGTTTTAGTATCCAGATCGGTTAGTACGAGAGCCTGTCTGCTGGGAACAGTCGCAATGCCTGGCCAGTTTAGTGTAACCGGCGTATTTGCAACGTTCGAGGTAACTGTGAAATCCCAGCTATTTGTAGGCGACTGAGCAGATCGAACATCCACACTGTACTTGCCTGACTGCAGCGCCCAGTCATCATGATTGAAACTCAAGCTGACTGTCTTCGATCCGGTTGGAGGCGGCGATTCCAACTTGTACCGATCGTAACCATTGATAGCGGAACGGTTCACACCAAGAGAGCCTGGCGCTGAGCGAACAGTTCCGGCGGATGCGTTCAGTTCGACCTTCCATCCCTGGCCCGTACTGTTCGTGAATAGTACTCCACGAGTGTTAGCAGGGTTCACCGCGCTGCGTGGCTGCTGTGCAGCCGGATCTACGATCAAGGTCAGCGGAGCGAAAGCACGAACCCAATACCCTTTCCACTGATCCAGTGTATAAGAGATTTGGTAAGCTCCGCTGTCGTATGTCCACATCGCTGCTCCAAGTACTGGATTAGAGCCACTTTGAGCTGTCACTACATCTGTGGAAGCACCTGCCGCATTTTGAACCTTCAGGCTCTGGAAGTTTATCGAGAATGGGAACGGATCTCCAATAAGGTTCCATCCTGGTTTCAGCGTAATGTTGTAGGGTGTCGCCAACTGAGTTGGAGTCAACGGATTTTCTATCGTCGTCAGAGCCAGTGTTGCATTAGGCTCCTGCAGGAAGTAACCTACTCCACGATGGAAGGTGTCCGCGGGTGGCGTCGGATAGGTCAGATAGTTAGTACCGTTCCAGGTGGCCATTATAAACGAGCCATTTGATACATCGCCGGCAGGTATCCCGAAAAGAGTGACCGGAGAGCTGTTGTAATCGTATGGTGAACTCACCAGACTGAGTGTGCTGACAAATACATGCAGCGGATCCAGTGTTAATGTCGGAACCTGAGTGATTACAGGAGCTGATGGCGGTGATGGCGATACTGTTGGCGCTGGAGTGGCAAAATCCGTTTCCAGCAGACCATTGAGACCCTTGTAACCGCTCTTTTTAGCAGTAACGTGTACCACGGCTCCAGATGGAACGTTGTTTATCGTATAGTTATTGCCAGACAGCGCTGCAACAGTAGTACCCTGAATTTGCACTCCGGAACCATCGAGTATTGGCGCTCCATTTGCGTCGTAAACTAGAACCGTTGCTCCTACAATTGCGGCATGGTTACTAGATTCTACTCGCCCTGCCAAGGTTCCCGGAGCCAGTGCCGTCAGGAAGAAGTTTTGAGTAGTATCTGTATTGGTTTTGATGGTTACCGGTGTAGGATTACTCGCTTTATAACCAGGCGCGGTAACTACGATATTGTAACTTCCGGGATCGAGCGGCAGATTATAGTGCCCGGTTCCGTCCGTTACTGCAGGAGCGATAGCTGTCCCGCCAGTTTCGGCCGTTGCGGTGACGGTTGCACCTACAAGAGGAACTCCGGTGTCTACACCGTTGATGTCGCCTTTAGTAACCAGGCCCTTCAGATGTCCCTGCAGCGGCTTCAACTGGAAGTCTTGTCCGCTGACATTAGCCTGATTGGTTACTGCTACACTCGGATAGCTCACAGGAATGCTTGCTGAAAACTGGAGAGCTGTAAGGCTCGCGGCCGTTACTATTAATGTATAGGTTGTGCCGCCTGGTACTCCAGCTATCGAGTAGGTTCCATCCGCTCCGCTTGTCGCTGTAAATACATTGGTGGGAGTGGTGTTATCCGTTGCCTGAACCACAGCGCCTGCAACCGGAGTGCCGGTGCCAAATGCGGTGATCTTGCCGGATATACTTCCGGGTGATATTGCATATAAGAAGAGGTCGAACCGGGAACTTCCGCCGCCATGGAACGAACTCACCGTAAATCCATTATGGAACCCACCGTTAGGATCGCCGCTGAAGTTTGTCTTGGTAGCGAAGAGATTGTACTCTCCAACTGCGTCCAACCCTCGGATACTGAAGCTGCCGTCTGCCAACGTCAGCGCAGTGCCTTTGACAACACCTCGCCGCGAGGCAACTACCAGCGCTCCGCCCAATGGTGCTGGTGAAGTGGAACCTGATGTTCCCGTAGCGCTTCGAACTGCACCAAAGATTGTTCCAGTCCGCAGGAAATCACCCACGTTGTGTATCAATACGCTTCGTGTATTTTTGTTCTGATATATTTTCTTCGTATTTTTTGGAGCCCAGAATTGATTCTGTATTGCTTCCCAGCCGAAAGGAGAGTAGACTGCTTTACCAATCGGCGCACTTGCATCGGTTGCTGTGTGCCACATGATCGCTGGATTGGTAGTCGCCCCATAGAATGCATCCACATTATACGGCAGTGGATTTGGCCCTGCAACGGGGGGAACCGGTGTAAAATTAAACGCTACTACGTCTGATGAGTTTTGATTGAGCGCTGAGTACTCTGTTAACCTCGGTCCTGTTGGCCCGTCGCCAATAAATATCGGACTCTTATCTGCCGGATAGGTATTATCTGCTGCAGTAGCATCTAAATTCTCCCCGAGGAATCCATGATCAAGCGGGATATGGACAGGATCATCATACCATGCAGTAGCAGATATAGGGTTATCACCTTTGGTATCTTTTAGAGTAATAGAGGTGTTTATATCAATCGGATAGAGACCATTTGCATTATCGCTTACGTAGGTTGCCCCAAGAATATCATGCAGGAAACTGCTGCCCAACGATCCGCCTGCAGAAAGCGCCCATGCAACGTCCTGCCCATTCACAAATATCCTGCCTCCATTTTTATAGAAGGTAGTCAGATTGAGCTGAGTAGTGGTGTCCGTAATTGTTCCGGGGCCGACAAACAGATCTCCTGAGTACGGCGTATGCCAGAGAACATAACTATTCGCCACCGTATGCTTCAGAGTGGTACCGCCGGTAGTGGGCGAAGGCTCCACTTCCTGCGTGGTTCCATAGAGCTGAAGTACATTGATCGGAACTGGGCCTCGGCTTAAGATTCGCCACATATCGTAGGCATCTTGATTCGGCGGTGCAGATATTCCAAAGCTATTGATATCCTGAATTGCACCTTCCAGACCCATTGTTTGCAGGGTGTGCTGGAAAGTTCCATCTTCTGTGTCTTTAAGTGGAGTACCGCTGAATTTTTGATATTTATTTGGGGTCAGCCGGTCATCGAGTTCCGTCATCCAGCTTTCCGTTGGTACTCCCGTGTTGCCTACGTTTGCACCAAAGAATGTTCCTGAGTTGAATCTCGAGTTGAAGAATTTCTGTCCCACATCATAGTCATTCACGTAGAGAATGTGATTTAGAGACTGGAACGGCTTGGTTGTAAAGCCCCAAACATTGTCGTATATTTTCCAGTTCCATTTTGAGGAAGGATCAAAGGGATCTACGGCATTGTCATAACCAATTACATCTATATACCAGTCGGACTGTTCGGTTGGCGTTGTCCACGCAGCTTCCCAAACGCCAGGCGTTGTTTCTGCGAGTTTTAGCCAGAAAGAGTTCGCAGCATTTCCTGGTATCGCATCCGGTGTATTGAATATTCCTGAAAACGCGAAGAAATCATCATTCGAAGGGACATACTTGTTGAAACCAGGCCATGGATTATCGGTATCTGTAGAGTTCCCACCGAAGATGAAACCATTGCCCGGAATAACTGCAGAAGCCCTGTAGCTGTAGTTACCAGTATTAATCGCCTGGCAATCCAGTTCCCTTGGCACGTTCAGCAGCCTCGTAAAACCTGTTCCTGATCCTTCAATAAAGGTGTCTTCAGGTACAAATATTTTGTGTTCAGTACCACCATCCTGCTGGGCGCTGTTGGGATTTTTGATCTGAATGTAGACCTGCCCCACACCGCTTTCGTAGTCGACCATGCGAACTCGGAAACGAACTCTAGATCCTGCAGCCACTTCCCTTACAGAAACATCAGGAGACGCATCGAGCGCTACGTGAACGATTTCTCGGGTGCTTGCATCGTAGCTCAACAGAGAAGGTGCATTCAGATCGACCACCGTGGAAGCCCAGAGATTGAGGTTTGATCCACGATCGCTCTGGAATACCATTCTATAGGTGCCGATATATTGCGGCCACGCAGGATAATCTTCATTCGTCTGGAAAGATGGATCGAAGCTGTGCGCCGGATCGGCCGAATCGATACCGGTGCCGGGAGTGCTGGTTTGCAGCTTGATGGCTCCGTCTGTTCCGCTGACTGCCAATCCAGTAAAGGACATATACCATATATCGAAAGTAGCCGGGTTGATGACGGTATTCGCAACGCCATCGTGATTAGTATCGCCCCTTGAACTGGCAAAGGCTAGGAGAGAAGTGGGGACAATCCCGATAGGATCGTTCTTAGTGGAACTCCAAGCCGGGTTCTTGTTGCTTGAATTGCGCCCGCCCGCGGCGAAGCCAGTTACCTGGATCGGCAGTGGCGAAGCGGGATTGTTTGCAATGTTCCAAATTTCTGTGTGCGCGTCCACATTCAGGCCCGATGCAGTAATAGGAACCGCAGTTGCCGGAAAACCGGATGCATTCGAAGTAAAGGCAATGTTGTTACCGTCTGTAGACCAGGCCGGAGCAGTTTCTGTAGAGCTGCCGGCCGTGAGCTGGGTAATCAACCCCGTCACATAATTCACTTTATACAGATGATAAGGAAGTCCATTACCAACTTGGCCCGAGAACACAATAAAATCTCCAGAAGGAGACCAGGAGGGATGGCGAACGTCTGAAAAATTAAAAGTGGTGCTTCCGCTTGTGAGCGCGACTGGCTGGCCGGAAGCATTGTTCAAATCGAGGACATACAGATTGAAACCTGAAGTCGCAGGCGCGTCAGAACTGGAGGCAGGAGTCAAAGTTCCACCAGCTACATATGCGACTAAAGAGTTCAGTACATTGGGTTCAATTTTTTGCTGTGCGCCTGATGTGATCTGTTCCGGATTTTCCCCATCCGCCAGTGTTCTATAGATATTGAACACTTTTGCAGCGCTTTCCGAAGAATCGGCAGCGCTTGTCCGGTCACTATCAAAATAGATATATCGTTCATCGGCAGTCCAGAAAGGATGCTGTTCCTGCGCCAACGTCGGGGTCGTAGAGTTAAGGTTAGCAGGATCCTGGCGGGTGATAAGAGCAGTTTGACGGGAGACTCCACTATCCCCTGGAGCTCTCGTTCCTCTTTTCTTCCACGTTTTTTTAGTGATGCTTACCGGGAGTTTTGTTGCATCACCCATGTAAGTATGCTGCGTAGCAATCGGGCCGGCAAAGACGCCTGGACTTTTACCAGGTGCTCTTGTTCTGCCTTGCGCCAGCGAAAGGCTCGCAAACAGTACCATTAATACAGTGGAAAACAATAGTTGCAGGATAATTCGATTCGGGTTGGCTCTATTCAAGGCGAGTCATACCTCCTAGGAAAACACGCTTCGTACGTTCAGGGGGGAATCCTGCATTGCCGGTCGGGGAGTGATACCGGCTAGTGATTATATGCTCGTGCGTCAGCGCTGGAAATCAGTTTGAAATAGGTCAGTGCGTTTTAAAAACGCATTTACTTCCAAGGCGATGAGGCATTGCTGCCTACAGTACAGAACAATTTAGAGTTACTAACACGCGATTATAACATAACGCTAAAAAGAACGCAACACTTTTTTTTATAATGGAATAAAATCGTGCGTACTCTCAGAAATTATTCCTTTAACTTGAATTAATGAAGGCCATATCTGCTCTATTTGCAGCTGCAAATCCTCTACGCTGCCTTCATTCATCATTAGGAAATCGGCCAGTGCCAACTTCTTACTCATGGGCCACTGCGCATCCAGTCGATGCATGGCCTCTCCTCTGGTCAACCCGTTCCTGGATTGCAGCCTGGCTATCTGACGCTCCTCTGAAGCGCCTACCACCAATGTGGTATCGAACCAGCCCTGCATTCCTGTTTCAAAAAGTAAAGGAACTTCTACTGCGACAACTGATCCATGGGGGAGATCATCCTGTGCGCCTTCGATCTGCGCACGCAGCAAACGAAATATGGGGGGATGCATTATCCGATCTGTTTCAGATTTTGCTTCGGCGCTGCTGAATATTAACTGAGCAAGACGGCTTCGGTTTAGAAAACCATCCTGATTCAGTACGTCCTCGCCGAAGCTTTTTTTTAACTCAACTAATACCGGCGAGTTATATCCGGTTATCACACGTGCAGCCTGATCGGCGCTGAAACATACTGCTCCTTTTAAGGAGAGCATCTGCATCACCAGACTCTTACCGGAGGCGATGCCCCCGGTAACACCAACAGCCACAATACCATTTTTCATGATCAGTCAGATTCAGAGATTTAGGCTTCTACTTCTGAGGAATCGTTATCTGCAATCGGCTCTGCCATGATTTCCTCTTCGATATTTGCCAGATCATCCTCTTCAAATTCATCTGATCGACGCTCTCGCTTGGTGCGCTCTTTTCGCTGCGCCGCTATCGCATCACCAATAGTGTATCTCGGTTCCGCCTGTCGGCCAGGAGCGTAACGGGTATAATCTTCCCGCTCATCGCGTTCTCGCTCATTGCGCCGCGGCTTTCGTTCCGCCGTACCTTCACGCGGAGCGCGTTCTGCAGCGCCTTCTCTTGGAGCGCTGCCTTCACGCGGAGGAGAAGCTTCGCGGGGAGCGGCTTCCTCAGGCGGCATCAGCGCTCTTACCGAGAGGGTCATCTTTCTCTCTTCCGGACGCAGATTGATTACCTTAACCTCGATCTCATCCCCAACTGCGAGCGGTCCACCGCTTTTGTTAGCGCGATTCCTGGGAAGCTCAGCGTTGGGAATTATACCCTCAACGCCGCCTTCTACCTGCACAAATGCTCCGAACGGAACCATTCGTGTAATAGAACCCGTGATGATATCGCCTTCTTTATAGTGCTCAGAAATACCCGCCCATGGATCGGGGAGAATTTGTCGAAGGCCTAATGAAACTCGATTATTTTCGAGATCCATTTTAAGAACTAATACATCCAGTTCCTGGCCTTCTCGCAGCACTTCTTTAGGATCATTGATACGAGACCAGCTCATCTCAGATATGTGCAGCAATCCGTCAATTCCACCTAGATCAATAAAGGCGCCATAGTTAGTTAGGCGGCGAACCACACCATGCCTGGTCTGCCCAACTGTAAGCGACGATTTGGTTTCCGCGCTTTTTGCGTCCCGCTCTTCGGATGCGGCAAGTTTATTGGACAAAACAACTTTTCTGCGTTCTTTATCCACTTCAATTACTTTGAGCGCCAGAGACTGCCCGACATACTTATCAAGATTATTCTTAAGGCTCCCGCTTCCAACATGAGAAGCAGGCACGAAGCCTCGAATACCCAGATCGACTACAAGCCCGCCCTTGACCCTGTCGGTCACAAGAGCGTGCAAAGTCTCCTGGCTGTCTTTAGCAGCCTGTACTTTTTCCCAGGCCTGTTCGAAGTCAGCACGCTTTTTGGATAGAATGGGATTTCCATCCTGATTTTCCGGTTCCATTACAAACACACGAATTTTTTCGCCGACACTTACAATCGACTCAGGATTCGCATTTGCCACCGCATCGCGCGAGAGTTCATTGAGCCGGATAATCCCTTCCGACTTGGCTCCCACATCGACAAGCACCCCTTCGCGATCAACACGCATTACCGTGCCTGTGATCACATCCCCTTCAAGAAGAGGGCGCATCGACTGTGCATACTGTGAACCTACGCCCAGCGCCTGCATTTCCTGTTCAAACTCCTCCATATCATTGCTGGATTCGGGAGCAGGTGCCGCTGCCGCAGACACTGAATCTGAATTTTCTTCAGTTGAAGGCGGCGCAGGCGTGTCGTTCGTAGCGTTTGGCGCGACGTGTTGAGCCGGAGCCGGTTCTTCGGTCACCACCGCTGGGGAGGCAACTTCGGAAGAGACATGCGGATTCTCCACCGCTGCGCTGATATGGTCCGACCCGGAACCTCCTTCAGCCGCTGCGACAGTCTCTGCTGCCTTTTCCTGAACCATCTCGTCTGACATAGTGCAATCCACTCCTCTCAGTGCACAGCGCAGCCGGATCCTGCCCGGGTTCTGCGTCATGCTTCTGGTTGAAAATAACAGTGGTTTTTATACCACCCAAATAATTTATTTTAACAATTGCTCTCGATGATTTTACTCATCTTATTGTATTATATTCGATTCGTATGCCGATCACTATTCAACATTACTGCTGTAATTCCTTCTTTTTTTAATTTAAGTTAAAAAAAGAGATAATTTTGCTGAAATATAGTTATCGGTTGAGAAATATATTATAGCACTAATACCGAAAATGCGGTAAATATTGTTAAATCATATAATAGATGTCAGTGAATTGTTTCTGCTGACCTGCCATTTGTCTTTCCAATCAAAGAAACTCCATTTTTGTGTGCTGAAATGGAGCTGCCATGACGCCTTAAATGCAGCCAGTATCGGCGGATGATAACCCGGGCGATCGAAGCAAGCGGGGCCGCGAAGAACATACCCAGAAGCGCGCCAAGCTGGCCGCCGATAAGTATCCCTCCGATTTCTCCACCTACAATCAGCACCACGATGATGACCACTGGATGCAGTTCCATACTGTCTCCAATGAGCACCGGCATAATAAATTTGCTTTCTGCAAAGTGCATGAAGGTAAAAAAAGCAAGCACTTGCAGGCCGGTAGCAAGATCTTTCGTAACCCAGGCGAGCAGTATAATGGGAATACCGCCGATTATCGGCCCTATGATGGGTATAGCGCGGGTTACTCCCGCTAATACTCCCAAAATAAAAGGATAGGGCACTTTTAAGTGCGCCAGCCACAATCCAACCACGACGCCCGCGAGTGTGCACAATACAAACTGTGCCATTACAAACGCGCGCATTATCTGATTGAACTCCCTGATTATTCGGAGTGTCTCTTTGATTCTCTTTTTTGGCACCAGGGAAACAAATTCATGTTTGAGGGTTTTTCCATCGATTAGAAAGTAGAATGCGAGCACCGGCAGCAGCACCACCTCAACTACATTCTTAAGATTCTCTACGATCTGCTTGCCGACATCCCCCAGAACAGTTTGAGCCGCTTTCGAAATGTCTGATTTTTTAATCTGTTCTTCGATTTTTTCAGAACGCGCCCAGTCCGGCACCACAGTATCATATTTTGAGATAAGAATCTCTTTGTTTTTCATCATCTGAGAGCGACCTTCGATGCTGGTCGCCTCTTTTATCTCCTGAACAAACGGAGTAATGATGAGAGCGGTGCCTTTCCATAGCACAAACACAGAGAGGATAAACATGTAAAGTGTGGCGTAGGTGCGGAGTCCGTGGCGATGCATCCGAGGGGCGGACTTCGTAATAACAGGAACATTTTTCCGCTTAATAACGGACTGCAATGTATACATCAAACCGGCGAAGCTGTTGTGCAGCGCAATGAAATGGCGGTTTTTCGTGAGCCATTCCACGGAAGGGTCGAGTACATAGGCGATAATCGCGGCAATGAATAGAGTGGTTATTACACTGCGAAGCCTATAGCAGGCATACACCGCTATTCCAGCCAGACCAAATCTCAGCGCAAGACGCCAGATAGCTCTCACGTAGGCCTCAGATAACCACGGAACTATTCTCAAATTCGTTTGCTTATTATCGCCTGGTATAAGTGACATAGGCTACATACGCCGCCGTCGTACTGGCTGACGTCGAGGGGCACCACTGCCGGAATTCGAGGCACGGTCGCCATTGCCAGAGGCATCATTCTGTTCCGCACCTGCATCAGATCGCAGCCCGCCAGCATTTCCTGATACCATGGGACGATCGCCCGGAAGTGATTCAAGAGAGCGTGACTTAACTCCCGACCGCGGTGAGGAAGCAGACGATGCAGAGGGGGCGCTCATTCCCAGATCATTCTGCTTCCACCACACCAGCAGCACACTGGCATTAAATATGGATGAATAGGTTCCGCTTATGATTCCTATTAATAATGCTGCCGAAAACTGATGAATTCCCGAACCTCCGGCAATGAACAGAGCGGTGAGCGTGAGCACGACAGTGAATGAGGTTTTAACCGATCTGGAGATGGTCTGGTCGATGCTGCGATCAGCAATCTGGCTGAAGCTCTCCCCTTTTGTGCGGTGCTGCAGATTTTCTCGTACGCGGTCGAATACGATGATGGTATCATGGACAGAGAATCCGATAACAGTAAGCATCGCCGTAACGAATAAGCTGTCGACCTGCCAGTTCAGCCACCAGCCCAGAAAAGCGAAGGATCCCCATACTACGAGTACGTCGTGCAGCAAAGCGAGTACGGCGCATGTTCCGTATTTCAAACCTTCAATGAAACCTCCGATAGAGAATCGGAAAGCGAGATACAGAACAATGAGCACGGAGGCGTACAGCACGGCAAATATGGCGTTCCAGGTCATCTCACTGCTGATGGTTCCGCTTACATTATCGTAACCAACGTCGGTGACCGTAGTGCCTGCAGTGAGTGGGCCAACGTTTTTTACCATCGCGTTGACTACTTCGAGGCGCTGCGTGTCGTTCAGCCGCTCGGTTGTAATATAAGCAACTTTCGCTGCAGCCGCTGGATCACTCGACACCACTACTCTGCTGTCTGCATAGCGCGGGCTGACCTGAACCAGGGCCTTCTGGATTTCTCCCGTGGAATGACGTTCCGCGAAAGGCATTCGGATCTCGGTGCCCCCACGGAAATCGATACTCTTTTTAATGCCGCCCATCCCCCAAAAAATAAGTCCGGGAACGATGATTGCCAGTGAAAGCCCGACCCAGAGCATTTTACGGCTCATTACCTTCAGGTCTGGTGTCCACTGATGCGCTACACCGTACAGAGATGCATTCTGCGCGCTGTTCATTCCAACCAGGGCAAACAGGAATGTTCTCGTCGCGGTGATCGCTGTAAACATACTCACCGCAACACCCAGGCCAAGTGTGAGTGCAAACCCTCGGATGGGGCCGGTTCCAAAATAGTAGAGAACAGAACAGGTTAGAATTGTACAGGCATTCGAGTCGAAGATAGCAGTGAAGGCACGCTTGAATCCGACATCGATTGCGGTGCGCAGTGTCTTCCCGCTCCGAAGTTCTTCTTTCACGCGTTCAAATATCAGGATATTCGCGTCTACTGCCATACCAATCGAAAGAATAAACCCAGCAATTCCTGGCAGTGTAAGCGTCACTCCGATCAGCTTGAAAAGTGCGAAGGAGAAAACGGTGTAAAGAACCAGTGCGATATCTGCAAGCAGGCCGGGCAGGCGATACCAGAACAACATAAACCCTAAAACGAGCACCAGTCCAATAATACCTGCGCGGGTGGTTGCTGCAACTGCTTCCTTACCAAGAGTTGCTTCGAGCTTACGCGTCTCTTCAATAACCAGAGGCACTGGAAGGGCGCCTGCGTTTAACTGATCGGAGAGTGCTTTGGCGCTTTCGAGAGTAAAATTACCTTCGATTATTCCACGGCCAGGGATTACACTGTTGATGACAGGCGCGGTGAGAAGCTTCTTATCGAGGAAAATCGCCAGAAATCTTCCAATATTAGCGCGAGTAGCATCCTCGAACGCTTTGGAACCCTCTGCATTGAATTCGAAATCGATGACGGCGCTGCTGTTAGTCGCCTGAATTTCAGCGCGGCTGTTTGGCAGCATATCTTTTCCGGTTACTATTGGGTCGCGGCTGAAAACGGAGGTTTCAAGCTGTTCGGGCGTGAGAGGTTTCCCGGTCGATTTATCATAAAGGACTTCTGTCTTTTCATTAGTCTTTGGATCGGTGAAGGATCGCTGTTCCCAGATTGCTGGGCGGTTACCGTCTTTATCTCCAAGCTGGGGAAGCAGATAAAAATCTAATCTCGCGGTAGAACTGATCTGGTCGATCGCTTCTTTTTCATTCTTCAGGCCAGGGAGTTCAACGATGATCTGATCGGGCTGTTTCGTTATGATGAGAGGTTCGGAAACTCCAGTGGAGTTGATGCGGTTCTCCATAATATGGCGCACCGCTTCCAGCTTATCCGGTGTCCATTTGCCACCTTTATACTCTTCAGTCTTTGCACGCAGTACAACGCGCACACCTCCCTGAATATCCAGACCATAAGCAGTCTTGAATTTTGGAAGAAATGCCACGATTGCCGCAGCCACGGTGAGTGCAAGGATGATGAGTAACATCCCTCTATTCTGCTTACCAGTCAAAACGGAACCTCCCGACACGGTAATTCAAAGATTTTAATAGGAATCAAAAGTGCAGTCATTTAGCACAGACACCAATAAGCGCGGAGGCTAGACGTTGCCCCGCGCCTGCTATCTCACCCTATTATAGTATCTGGAGACGGAATTGTCAAGAAAGTTGTGAACATACAGGTGGATGAACGGGCTAAGACATGCATTATTTCCTGCAATATAGATGGATCGCTTGATGGCGCTGCAGGCATAAATTCCAACAAACAAAAGCAGGGCAGCCGGCAGTTAAGTATTTATCAACTTAGCAGAGCTGCCCCATGATAGAGAGAAGCTACTTTTGTTGACGGCGGCTTACGGAGAGTGCATAAACACTGGCTCGCAGTGCGGGAAAAGGATAATCGGACAACTCGATCCCATCCGTCAGGTTTGTAGGAGTGAACGCCAGCGTTTTCTCGGCAGAATCGCTGTCGGCAGTAACGGATGTGATGCTGATCGTACCCATGTCCACGGTCTTATGGTCGTCAGGCCAGACAAGCGAAGGATCCTTCGTAGCGTCATCGGAATTTGGAAGCTGAACTACAAGTCGATACTTGACAGACTTCGACGCCAACCGAGTTTTGAGATCTTCAATGAGGAAATTATCCGGCTTAGCTTTTGCTGCCGTGTCGCTGAGGGAATGCTGACCTGCGACTGGAAGAATCTTATAACGCCCGGCCTGTTTCACTCCTTTATCATTTACAAAAACGAATGCATCGTTGGCGAAGAATGACTGGGTGGCGAAACTAACCGGAACCGCTCTATTATCGACCACGAACTTCAGGGCTAGCGGATGCGCCCCAAGAAATGCCTCGACAGGCCAGGGGTGAGGCTTACTGGGATCGGTCGCCACTATCGACTTCTGCAGGTCTAAAAATTCTTCCCCGCTGCCCACGACGAATCCGTTGTGCGACATTGCAATTATATCCGTTTGGCCGCCATCCGGAAGCTTAAATCGTATCGCCATTCCACGTGGACCGGCATTCGGAGAGGTATCCGGTATGGCAGGTTCAGGCGACCCATCTGAAAACCGCACAGTTACGGGAACAGATCCTTTAAAATGAGCGGCTTTGGAAAGTGTTGAAGCCGCTGCCGATGGCTCAAATGTCCCCTCGCATACGATGCCTTTCGCATGAACCGGGCGAAACCCATCTTTGACTCCATGCACCTGAATCATGGTATCGAAGATCTGCTGTGCGAGATCGCTGTCGCTTTGTGAACGATCCGAACGCTCCTTAGGGGCGGCGTGTACATTGACGACCGCCGCTGCTGCCAACAGAGTGCTGACTCCAAGCAGAGCCGCGCCTGTGCCGATGAGATTAACCTTTGTGAATGGGGTGTTCATAAATTTTCTCTCCTGTCCTTGGATTCGTGTTTGAGGTTACTTAATTTTTCTTTATTAAGCTTAGTCGAGCGATCGTTCCAGAGCAGCGCGCAGTACCTGCAGATCATAGCTGCCATCATGGCGAACGCCGTTGATGAAAAATGCAGGGGTTCCATTGACACCGCTGCGGACTCCGCTCAAGAAATCTTCGTGAACACGGCCTTCCGCAGTATGCTCCTGCAGCTCTTGTGCGAAGGACGCACCATCCAGTCCGATCTTATCGGCGTATTGTTTCAAATGTCCCATCCCGAGCGCTTTTTGATTCTCATAGAGCATATCGTGCATCTCCCAGAATTTATCATGAGCGCCCGCCACTTCCGCCGCCTCCGCTGCGATTTGAGCATGCGGATGCATCTGTGCCAATGGAAAATTGCGAAATATGAAACAGAGGCGGTCTCCCATAAGCTGCTGCAGTTCTTTAAGAATAGGATAAGCTTGCCCGCAGTATGGGCACTCGTAATCTCCATACTCCACCAGTGTAATCGCGGCACCCAGCAAACCCTGCATATGATCCCGCTCTCCTGCCTTCAAGCTCAATGTTCCCGCGGTCTCACTCATGGCTGCTTGCCCTCCTGTGCGCTGCTTTGCGGCAGTGACTCCAACGCGGAAAGTATTCCATCCGCTCCAGGGTTGACTCCCACCGGAGAGACGTAGCTCCAGCGTACTATTCCCTCTGCGTCGATCACAAAGAGAGCACGTTCTGTGATGCCTTCTTTTTCACGGTAAACACCATATTTTTTTGCAACAGCTCCCTTGGGTTCGAAATCAGCGAGAAGCGGGAAATGGAGATGACGATCATTTGAAAATGCTGCATGGCACCAGGTTCCATCCACAGAGATACCGAGCAGCATGGCATTATGGCGCTGGAATTCCGGCAATATTTCATTATATAGAGCCATCTGATCGCCGCAGACAGGGCTCCAGTCCGCGGGATAAAAAGCAAGAATTACAGGACGTCCGCGCAGTTCTGAGAGGGAAATCGACTGATCGGGAGTGCAGGACATAGTAAAATCTGGTGCGGAATCGCCTGCAGAAATTGCCTTCGCGGGCGTCCCCGCAGCTGCGGGGCTGTTCGGGTCAAGACTATTCATTGGTATCCTTTCCAATCTATTTAACACAGCAATCTATCGCTTTAAGACTATGCATTGGTTTCTTTTTCAATCTGTTAAGCCCAGCAATCTATCGCTGCTTGTCAGGTGAATAAATATTCACTTTTATTTGCCGACTCACAGATCGACAATCCTATCAAGGCCGCTCAGGAATATTAACATTTTAGAAGTGTTGATCAGGCCTTATCGTACTTCAGCAAAACCTGATCTCCCACAGCGATTTCACCTCCTTGTATTACAAAACAGTTTAAAGCTAACTTACCTTCGAAACGGTTATAGATACTCTGAGTAATTTTCGCATCCTGGACGATGGTTTCCGGATCGAAGGAGGTCATGATGCATCGCAGCCGCAAATCCTGGATTCCAATAACTGTCTCACCAACATGAAGGCTGGCGCCGGGCCAGTCTCTTTCTGCCATGCCTTCCACACCGCCGATTACCAGATTGGGCCTAAGTCGCCGGACATCGTAGCCGAACTCTGCGACAGCTCCATCGGTAGCAACAAGCAAGGGGAGTACATCGAAACGCTCCGCTCCTTCATATTTAACTAATTTCGCACCTTCGCCGCCAATCTGGGCAACCAAAGAGCCGACACGCTCACTATTCCAGAGCATTCCATCGACCAACGGATTGCCATCCTCTGCAAGACTTCCGTTTAATCCCAGAAATCGTGGATGTGTGCGCGATGTGATAATACGGCCATTCGCATTTTCAACATGAATGATCCTGTCGCCTTCGATACCGAGTTCCCCGATATGTGCCTTCTGCAACTGCTCACCAGCCATTGTCTTGACCGGGTACCGCCATATCTCTTTAATCCACAACATAACCTCCAAAACTGTGATCACAGCTATCTGCCCAACGCACACTATCGGTGCGCACTATCCTATTTGATTTTGTATTTAGCATATGCCTATTTACAATCAAAAAAATTCCTGTTCGAGAATTGGGCCAACTGCGATGCTAATCCGAACTTTTTATAAACGCAAGCAGATCTTCGTTGATCATATCCTTGTTCGTCGAGCACATTCCATGAGAAAGTCCCGGATATATTTTCAATACTGCGCCGTTTATGAGCTTTGCTGATAGAAGGGCAGATGCTCCGATAGGAACCATCTGATCATCATCCCCATGAAGTATGAGCGACGGAATGTCAAATTTTTTGAGGTCTTCCGTAAGGTCGGTTTCAGAAAAGGCCTGTACACAGTCGAACACCGCTTTATGGCTGGCGAGCATTCCCTGCATCCAGAATGAGTCCCTCAGTCCTTGCGAGACTTTCGATCCCGGCCGGTTTGCCCCATAAAAAGGAGCGCTCAAATCTTTAAAGAACTGGGAACGATCGGCCTGTATGCCCGCACGAATTCCGTCGAAAACTTCAATGGGCAGCCCGCCGGGGTTTGCTTCTGTTTTCAGCATCAGCGGCGCTACGGCTCCGATCAAGACTGCTTTCGAGAGCCTTCCTGTTCCATGACGCCCAATATATCGAGCGACTTCTCCGCCGCCCGTGGAGTGGCCAATATGGACTGCGTCATGCAGATTGAGAGCTTCGATCAATTCCGCAACATCATCTGCGTAAGTATCCATCTTATTTCCATACCAGGGCTGGCTGGATCGGCCGTGGCCTCGGCGGTCGTGGGCGATACATCGAAATCCGTGAGATGCAAGAAAAAGCATCTGGTCTTCCCAGGCATCCGAGCTTAACGGCCAGCCATGACTGAAAATAATGGGTTTACCTTCGCCCCAATCCTTGTAGTAGATCTGAGTACCGTCTTTAACCGTAATAGTGGACATAGCCTGCTCTCCCGTATTCTAGATTATCCATACATACGAACAAGAAACACTTTTATCCACCGATATTCATCCAATTTCGAAGATTTTCCTTTTCGAACTTTCTCCTTTCGTTTTTTGTCCAATAGTTGAAAGCAGGAATCCCTATTCTTCTGAAGAAGAATAATGGGAAGGGTTGAAATCCATCTGCATCTGAAAGTATGGGGTGATTCGATGGGGCCGAACAGAGTGATGTTTCTATTCTGGCTGGGAGTTACCGTTCTCATAACCGGCCTCTTATTAATCGTATCGAATAAAATCTCAATTCGTGAAATGACGATGTTACTTGCCGGGGCAGGGCTGGCCTTACTCGGCAGTTGGGTGCAGCGCGCCGGTAAAAGCTGGTTTCGCCAGGAGCTGCAGGGCAAGCATGCGGCCGCTCAGGCCTCGCCAGGCGCAGCGCCATGGGTATTCCGGCTGTTTGGCAACTATCCACCTTATGTGGTAGAAGCAGCTCAGGAGTTGGGAGCTGCGCGCGATATAACCGCAGTACCAGCAATTATGTTCGTTCTTGAAAACTGCGTGGCACAGCAGCCTGCCGGCTGGAGAGAAGAAGCGGAGGCATTGGCAAACGCCCTCGGCCAGATTGGAGACGGGCGTGCGCTGCCAATGCTGAGAAGGCTGGAAAATGTGCGCGGTATCGGATTCATACCAGCAATTCGAAGTGCCATAGCTGCCATAGAGCCAAATTCCAGCCTGCTCAGGGCAAGCAGTCGGGAATCTGGAGAGAAAAGCACACTGCTAATGCCATGTGAATCTCTGGATGCGGAAAAGCAACGGCAAATCCTGCTGCGAGTTGCTGAAGCGGAGTGAACTCGTCACCCTTCGGTGTTTGTATAACCAGGTGTGCAGATCCGGAATACTAAATACAATTATCAACGAATCGATGTGCCCGTCGTGATCTGGAAGCAAGCTTCACATAAACCAAATGTAATTCCTGTGTGTTTCACTCCGCAGAGGTCAGAGCAGAATAGACAGTCGTTCCATTCGACTTCAGAGTTTCATACATTCGTACCATGAGGTAAGTGCTGGCACTGATTGTTACGAAACAGGCTCCGCTTCACTTACCTCAACCCAGAGGCCAAAAGACCACTTAGAAAGATATTGAAAGATACGGTATCCCGGCAACATGGTCGATGTGGGGATATCTGCCTCACGAATCTGCTACTACTGCCTCAAGAAGTCGACTTATCGTACAATGCGCTTCGATAGGATGACGCAAAGGACGGGTAACATCCACTTGATAATGATTGCGCCTTCCATCACGATTTCGCGTTAAAATTCCGGCCTCTTCGAGTTCCGTGATGATACGCTGCACCCCACGCTCCGTAATACCCACTCTTTCTGCGACATCACGCAAGCGCAAATCGGGCTCACGTACCAGGCAGATTAGGACGTGTGCGTGATTGGTTAAAAATGTCCACCCTTGGGCCGAATTCCTCTCTGCTGTCATTTTTGCTCCCCTTCTGCTATTTACCATGAACATGTTTCATCCCACTTGACATACGAAATTAATTTCGTATATAATTATTCATGCTATATAATTCATGCTATTTAATTCATAAAATAATATTACCTTAAATGTTAAATTATTTCCACTGGGAGGAGGATCGCTGATGCCTTTGATTTGGAACTCTACGCGAGAGTCGATACTTGTGATATTGGGACCACTGCTGTTGTTAGCTTTTCTGTTGGTGCCACGAGGATGGGCGAACGACCATGTAAAGCAGGTATCAGGATTAGCGGCTAGTGTGACTGTCGCCGCATTCACGGCTGCAGTTTTATGTTCCTTGCATCAGGCTGTTTTCGGGCGAATCCACAATGTATTCGCAGAGTGGAATCATCTCCAGATCGGGATTTACTGCGATAGTATCTCTGCTATTATGATGTTATTGGTAGCCACTCTAGGAATGTTTGTAACTCGCTACGCGTGCCGATATCTACATGGAGATAAGGAGCAAGGATATTTTCTAAAATGGCTGTGCGTCACCATAGGCGCCGTATTGACACTGCTCGTCGCCGGCAATCTGGTGTTGTTTGCAGGAGCATGGATTGCCACAAGCCTGGCACTGCACAAATTACTGACATTTTATGCTCACCGGCCTGGAGCACTCGTCGCGGCACGCAAAAAATTCGTGATCAGTCGCCTGGGTGACTTCTGCCTGCTGTCAGCGCTAATACTGGTGTACCGGTTGTTTGGCACCTGGGAGTTTCGTGAACTATTCGCGGATGCAGCAGCGCTCCATACCAGTGGCCATGTACCGCCTGCGATCATCCCGGTCTGCCTCTTGCTGGCAGGCGCCGCCATGCTAAAATCGGCCCAGATTCCGTTTCATTCCTGGCTGCCCGATACGATGGAAACCCCGACCCCAGTTTCGGCTCTGATGCATGCTGGCATCATCAATGCAGGCGGGTTTATGATCCTTCGTCTCAGCTCGATCGTATCTCTCTCACCGCTCGCCATGGATATGCTGGCGATAGTAGGCGTGTGTACGGCTGTTTTTGCCTCCCTGGTAATGATGACGCAGGCAAGCATAAAGCGGATGCTCGCCTTTTCTACGATCGCGCAGATGGGTTTCATGCTCCTCGAGTGCGGACTGGGTGCCTACTCTATTGCTGTCTTGCATATTGTAGCTCACTCGCTCTACAAGGCGCACGCCTTCCTCTCCTCCGGCAGCGTGGTGTCGATCTCCAACACTTCCTGTGTTCTGCGTGAACGACCTGCCACACATCCCGGGATATTTGCAGCCGCTGTGTTAACCTCGGTTCTCGTGACCTCGCTGACGGCCTATTTCTGGGGTGTTTCTCCTCTTGGAAATCCGGACGCAGCGCTTCTCAATTCCATACTGCTCATGTCCCTGGCGTATTGGCTGTGGACCATGTGGAATCAATCAATCACGCCGCGTCTCGTCGCTGTCGGACTGCTGTTGGCCGGCATGCTGAGCGGACTCTATTTCGGGCTGCATCTCAGTTTCCAAGTCTTGCTCTCCTCTGCTTTCCCGGTCTTTCGAGTTCACCACTCTCCAGGTCATGGGGTGTTGCTATTTACGATCTGGACGTTTTTTGTGGGAATGCTGATGCTGCAATCGCAGCTTCCACAGTGGGAATCGAGTGCCTGGTGCCGCAGCCTCTACGTCCACGCTCGGAACGGCTTCTACTTCAACACCCTAGCAAACCGTGCGATCCAAGCTGTCTGGCCCGTAAGACCGAGGTGAGAATGGCAGTTGGTAGGTGAACCATAGGTATCACAAAGTTATTTTGTAAAGGAGACATACTCAACATGGGAAATTGTAATACTACCGACGTTCTAAGAAGACAGATCGAGGAAGCCTGTGCGCGCATTCCTCCGCTATGGCCGTTGAATAGCTTCGTCGCCGTCAATCCATTTGTCGGCCTCTCCGATATGTCATTCGTCGAGGCGTGCGCCCTTTTAACTCGAGTGACGCATGGTGATCTGATCATGCCTCTATCGTACTATAAACAACAACTCGAGACTGGCCGAATTCTAGATGCCGATCTTTGCAGCGCAATCGATCAGGCACAGCAGACTCTCCCTCCAGGGTGTGCTGCGGAGCTGGAACGCTGGTCGTCAGAGTCTCTTAAATCTATGCTGCTACATAAGGAGAACATAACAGATAGGGGCCAAACAAGTGATATCGTCTTGACATTCGCGGATGCAGTAGATCGAATGTACAGCACATCGTGGGCTGCTTTCGTAGTGGACGAGATATCAAAGTGGTGTTCTGCCTACTACGATGAAGGTCAGGCATCCTGGCGCATGCCGTGGCGGAGTGAAACGATTTTTGCTGCATGGAAACAAACGGCCCTGCGAGATGCCAATCCGGAGACGATGGGGCTGTGCGACTTTCGTGCATTCGCTGCCCGATTGTCAGATGATGCCGTCACGGTAATCGCAGAGGCGCTCAACATATTGGAGATACCGTCTGCCGACACGACCGAATTTCTGCATCGCGAATTGATGTCGATTGCCGGCTGGAGCGGATATACGCAGAAGAAAGTGCGCGACAACCGCATGGACAACATCGACGACGATTCGCTGCACCAACTGCTGGCCATTCGGATGGTCTACGACACTGCCCTGTACCGCAAATATGATGCCCCTGAACTTCGACACTATTGGATACCAACAGGGACATGCAAGCAGATGCCAGGTTTCAAAAGACATTCCGTCCTCCCACACTATCTATGGCAGCTGGCTGCAGAGAACGCTTACCAGCGCCAGTTGCTGGCGTACCTTGGCACGTTAGCACCTCCTCCAGCTGCGCCTTCGACTCGTTCCCAGCTGCAGGCCGTGTTTTGCATCGATGTACGTTCTGAACTATTACGTCGCGCGTTGGAAGCGGAGTCTCAAGGTATCGAAACGGTAGGGTTCGCTGGTTTCTTCGGCTTTCCTATAGAATACATTCCTTTTGGTCAGAAGACTGGGCACGCACAATGCCCAGTCTTGATGAAGCCTGCATTTCGCATTCGAGAAACATTGAGAGGTGCATCGCCCGCACAGGAGGTGGACGCGCTCGGGAAGCAGTCCTTCTACCACCAGCTGGAATACTCATGGAATGCTTTCAAAACGTCGGCGGTCTCATGCTTTTCGTTTATGGAAACGGCAGCCTTGCTTTCAGGATTCAAACTCGTCAAAGACTCTTTGGGACTATCCCATTACGCACCCGGGGAGAATGCTTTCGCCCCCTCTGTGTGTGAGGAACCACCCCGCAACATCCCAGACAGCGAAGCACAGTATTTATTTGCATCTGGTTTGAGCCTCAACGAGCAGATCAATGTGGCCGGAAATGCTTTAAAAAACATGGGTTTGACAGCAAACTTTGCTCGCCTGGTTCTCTTCTGCGGTCACGGCAGTGATACGACCAACAATCCTTATGGTGCTGGATTAGATTGTGGAGCTTGTGGAGGTCATAGCGGAGAAGTTAATGCGCGTGTGGCAGCGAGTACTCTGAACTGCCCATCAGTACGAAAAGGTTTAAGCGAACGTGGCATCTGTATCCCGGAAGACACCTTTTTTCTTGCGGCGTTACACAACACCACAACCAATGATGTCCATGTTTTCGATGTTGAATCTGTGCCATCAACCCATTGTGAAGAGGTCCGCCTCTTACAACATTGGCTGGAAGCAGCTTCGCACCAGGTCCGGTTAAAACAATCTTTCTCTCTCGGATATAGTGGACTTTCGGGATCGGAGATCGATCGAAATGTGCGTGCCCGCAGCCGCGATTGGGCACAAACCCGACCCGAATGGGGTCTTGCTGGCAATGCCGCGTTCATTGCAGCACCACGCAGTCGCACCCGGGGATTAGATCTCGACGGGCGAGTCTTTCTGCACGATTACGACCTGGGATCCGATCCTGAGGGCTCTATATTGGAACTGATTATGACGGCGCCTATGGTAGTCGCTAGTTGGATCAACTTGCAATATTTTGCTTCTACTGTAAACAATCAAATCTTCGGAAGTGGAAACAAGACTATTCACAATGTGGTGGGAACCATGGGTATCTGGGAGGGTAACAGCGGTGACCTTCGGGTCGGTTTGCCGTTGCAATCACTGAATGAGGGCGAGACTTGGAGACATGAACCGCTGCGTCTCAGCGTCCTTATCGAAGCTCCACAAGATGCGTTGAATAGAGTAATTGCAGCGAACTCCAGTGTACGCGAATTACTGGACAACGGCTGGCTTCACCTGATCGCTATCGAAGAAGAAGGCCGGCGCTTCTCTCGTTACTGCGGTGCTTTACAGTGGGAGAGCATTATGACCAATAAAAATGATGAAAAATACAAGCATCCTTGCGTTGTGCATAGTTTTGAGGCTGCTATTTGATATTTAAACGGAAAGTTAGCTGATCGTAGTTGGCTGGAGCAGTGCACGTCCTACCCACGTTGCCCTTCTCAAATATTTAGGTGGAGAGCCGTCTGAGTATGAACATGCGTTTTGAGCAGAAAAGTATCAGGATAGCCGGCTAGTGTGGTCGAAAGCCAGCCGAAATAGGGAGGTTCCAATTCACGGCCATCGTCCTCCCATAAATCAGACAACCGCTTGAAATTAACATTGCTGAGTGAAACCCAAACAAGCCAGACAAAAAAATCTTTCTTTTCCTTAATCGGAATCTCAATTCTGCCGAGCACATAGAATTCAGTATCATCGATTATACACTGATCCGCATTCAGCCTGGATCTGGAAGCTCTTTCAATCTCCGTAATATGATACCATCCATCCGGCGCCTACGGGCCAAAACACAGTGGAAGCTCATCGTGAATATGTCCGCAAGTATTGCATTGAAACCGCATAGTATCATAACCTCAAAGGAAGTCCTAAACCTCGGTTCAGAACTTCCTTAGTAATTGTTGTACTTCCACGAGACGGCAGCCTCAGTGAAAAGTAGAGCTAACACGAAGCTATTGGCTAGCCTACTGGCTTGCCATCCACCGACTGCTGCTCACTCTGCCCTTGAGACAATTTCAGTTTCCAGGTCTTTCCCGATTTTACCCATGTATCGATAGAAACGGCATCTACTACAATTTTCATCGTCTTCTGTGTCTTCGGATTTAAAATAACAAGATCAGTATGGCGCGATACTGTTGCGGAAGCCTTGCTGCCTTTCATACTGAATTTCTGCAGGACAGTCTTATCCGTAATTTTCTGAGCGGCCACCAGCACCTTGGGAACAGCCTCCTTAATGCCTGCTAGATTCAGCCGTTCACCTCGTTTGGTGGTCTGAGTAAAATCCGATGCATAGCTTACAAACATCGTCTTTACATCTTTATTCTCGACCGCTTTGTTTTCAGCGGCGTAGGCTGCCTGAATCGTCTTTCGAGCGTCTGCGCTTGGGTCTGACTTGGCTAGCGGCATTGCCAATACCAACATGCCTATCAGCATTGCAGACAAGCGGCTACGATAAGATAACATCTCTCACTCCTTCTCTCATACCGGCAAACTTACGGGTTAAATTCACCCTAGATTTCGGTATTCCTGCCTCAACTCTTGAGGGTTAACGCCATCAATTGCTGTTCCTACAGCAATGCAGCTATAAAAAATTCTTGAAATGAACTCATCAGCCATTTTTCATCCATTTTGCAAAAGGGGTGAAGAAGAACCGTGCCGCCGCCGATAATGAGTAGGGAAGGATCGTGTGCACTCCTCTCGGTAACGCTCTGATATCGAGGCAACATCTATTCCCAAGCTGCCACACCGTAACATCGATCCTGCTCCGTAACTCACGGCATTTGCCGAAATCCACATCGCCGCTCCACCGAGCTGAGGGACAGCATTGGCCGAAATACTATCCCAATCTGAAATAGAATCACTGCTATCATCACTCTCTGATGGTGCTGACAGCCCTGGCACTTCTGCCTCACCTCCTGCTGGAAAGCCTTCACAAGGGTCTTCTTCAGGCGGAAGCAAGATGCCAATGCCTGCAAAAAGAGAAAATAAATCTCTGATCGCTTACGAAGTGTACGATTTTCGGAGGCCAGATAAGTTTGCGAAAGATCAACTGCGAACACTGCAGATGCTTCATGAGACCTTCGCTCGGCTTTTTGCCTCATCACTTTCTGCTTACCTGCGCGTCCCTGTCCATGTCGATCTGGTCTCAGTCGAACAGATACCATACGACGAATATATGCGCTCCCTGACCAGCAGCATCATCAACGTTTTCAGTATGGCTCCGCTGGCGGGCCAGGCAATACTTGAAGTTGAATTCAATGTTATTCTTTCGATGATAGATCGATTGCTTGGCGGACCTGGAAGTATGGTCAAAAACTCCACCAATCTAACGGATATCGAACGAGCGCTCACGGAAAGCATAATAAACCGTGCCTTAAAGGAGTTCCATACCGCCTGGGAAGGTATAGCGCAGTTTTCTCCCAAGCGTGAAATAATGGAAACGCAGAGCCAATTCGTTCAGATCGTTCCTCCCAACGACGTTGTGGTATCGATTCTGTTCGAAATAAAGGTAGGCGACCTCCGCGGGGCCATGAGTTTCTGCATCCCTTATCTCTTGTTGAAACCCATTACATCCAAGTTAAGCGCTCAGCGATGGTTTACCAGTAATGTGAAGAAAAATACCGGTAAATATGCCGGAGTGTTGG
>JBBRDM010000008.1:0-55829 GCA_038203935.1 Chthonomonadales bacterium | reverse complement strand
AGAAGAACAGGCTGATTGATTTGAAAACACCAGGTGTTTTCTAGAAGTGAACCGCAACCTGAGTTGTGAACACAGAAGCGTTGGAAGAGTTTCCGCCGCCGCCTACGCCAAATCCAGCGGGATAGCCCGTACCGGCGCCGAAACCATTGCCGACGTTCTGGAAGTTGATGATCTGGTAGCCGAATTTGAGTTTCGTGTTGCTAGCCAGGTTCACACCTGCACCCAGAGTGATGTACTGCTCAACCGGCTTGGTGTTTACACCAGTCGCGGAAGTGCCGCCACTCAGGCTGTAGAAGACGCCCTCATAGTCCAGGCTGGTGCTCCAAGATCGGCTGACCTTGAAGTTGACTCCAGCTTTTACTCTGCGGACTGCATCGTCAATCACGAAGAATCCAGGTCGGTTGCGGGCGCCTTCCAGCACATCGCCGCCGATATGAATGTCAAGTGAATTGCTCAGCTTATAACCAATTTTCGCGTATGGTCCACGAACGTTGGTCGGGTTGTACCAATTGCCGATTTTCAGCCAGTCGCCAGGAGCGGCGAAGCGTGGATCAATGTAGTTATAACCCGCGGATGCCATGACTGGACCAGTGTTGTAGCCGACACCTGCATGATAAGCGTTGTTATCATCGTTGCTCTGGCCATCACTGTTCGAGAAACCGCGCTGAGTTACACTCTTCGCTGCTTCTGCTTCGATGCTGAACTTGCCGGGGTTACCCTTGAAGTTAGCGCCGTAAACGATCACGGTGTTATACGGAAGCGCCAGGCTTGCAACAGGTGCACTGGTGCTGAATGCGATGGCTGTTACGCCAATCGATCCAAAGCCGAGCGGAACGCCCAGGTGAATACCTGCATTCTGATTTGAAGCTGCCTGTGGGAGAATCAGGCCCGTTGGCTTGATCACTTGAGCAAGACCGAACGGAACTGGACCAGTACCGATCAGAGGCTTTTCAAATCCACCGAAGTTGGATACTACAGAAGCGTCGCTTGTAGCCCAGATCGATGAAGTTGCGCTGCCGAACTTCGCGCTGAGTTTGATACCGTCGCCTACATAGCTGCCGTTATCATAAGTATTCAGGTCGAAGTACGAATCGTAGTCAGGTCGCATATAAGTCAGCGGAGTCGCTTTGTTTTCAAAGCGGCCAACTGTCAGCTCACCATTTGCGCCAACGCCTACAGGAAGGGTGACTTTAGCCTGGTATGGGGTGATAGTCTCTGCATAGTTGGAGCCGCCGGCTACGCCGACTGCTTTCACTGCTGCAGGTCCGCCTGTAAGTGTACCGCCACGATAGGACAGGTAGTTCGAGAACATCAGGTCGCCGTAGAACTTGGCTCCGCCTGTACCGAGCGGTGCCGCTACGGTAAGGTGGAAATCATGCACTACATCGGCGGCTGAAAAGTTCGATGGGGAGTGAGGGCGGAAAGCGCCGCTGTAATCAAAATAGTTAAAGCGGGATCGATCCGTTCGCACGCCGACAAAGAAGTTTCCACCAATTTTCGGCATTCTATTCACGCGGTCAGTAAGGTCTTTCAGGTCTTTTGCAAGGCCGTCAAGTCGATTATTGATGTCGCGAATGTTGGCGCCGAGCGAGGTAAGTTCGTTCTTGAACTCGTCGGTCAGCTTGCGCAGAGCCAGAACTTCTTCCGGGGTCATTCCGGGAGGGCCCTGTGGGCCGGCTGGGCCTGCATCTCCAGGAGCGCCAGCGGGACCAGCTGGGCCGGCACCTGCGGTGCCTCCTGCAGGAAGTTTTTCCAGCAGTCGTTTCAGTGCGATTGCAAACTCATATCGAGTCAGTGTTCGCTTGCCTTTGAAGTACCCATCAGGGTATCCCAGCAAGATTCCTTTTTGCTGCAGTTCGGTGACAGCTTCGTACGCCCAGTGCTTGGGATCAAGATCTTTAAACTGATCTTGAGCCATAGAGGGGGTACTCCATGCCATCGCGAGGGCAGCGAGACCGGCGCCCAAATAGGGCATTACCTTACTCATCGTATCCTCCGTATTGGATGTGAATGGCGCTGAAAGCTGAACTTATAAAAGTCTGCAGACAGTCGCCTGTCCGATATCCGCGAGGAATCAATTAAAGAGGTTTGGTGGTCAGCTGCGCTTCAGGGGAGACGAAGGCGCGCGAAGAGTTTCCATGTGTCCTACTCCACTGCCTCTGCCCCATCTTTGGGAACAGCATACCGCCCATTCATCTTTGTAGATTTCTGCGCAGTACTATCGGTGAACGCTTCTTCTTAACTGCGTCTGCTCAATAAACGAACGAACTAGTCGTTTTGTTCCAGATACAAAAGCTATTAATCGGAATACGCTCAATACAGCCTAGCATAAAATACAGTATGGAGTCAATAAAATATGCATTATTTTAAAAAAAAGTTCCTGTCTTTGTTAAATGACTCCCCTATTTGCTTAAACCTGCCCTCTCACTCATCTCCTGCTGCACGGTAAAGAGGTCCAGAATCGATCTGAAAATATGATTAAATAATTGACTATTCAAATTCGAAGAGCGAGGTAACTTATTTGCTCCCTTCTCCCTCCGAGGAACGAGGGAATCAGGGAGAAGGGTTGGGGATGAGGGTTCAACTTTACGCTTTGCGCCAGTCGTCAATCAGATCCTGCGCAGATTTGAATACAAGCATCATTTCATCGAGCTCGGCTTGAAGACGAGCATTCTCATCAGCATCTAAAAAGGGACCGAATTTTCTGGTAATGCGTTCCGGGCTGAGATCTTCCAAAGACTCTTCCATGCGATTGAGCATCAGTGCCAGCCATCGATAGGTTGCGCTGACGGGCTGTGCACGTGCCTCTTTTTCAAATATTTCCGGCGAGTGCCTCCGGGCAATCTGTTCTGAAATACTGCTGATTCGTTCTATAATTGCTGTGAGCTGAAGAATCTGTTCTGATGGGATTGGGGTGAGTTTTTGGCCGCCCGATCCGGGAGCTTTGCCGCGTTCCGCAAGGTTATTCAGCTCTTCCAGCTGTCTGGTAAGAGCTCGATGGGCGGCCAGCAGATGTAGGCCGTGACCGGTCTGCAGAGTGCTCATTTCAATTTTACACTTTTCTTAAATGATTTAGTCTGTGAGGGAAAAGTCGTTGAGGATACCGGGAACTCCACGGAGGCCCACCATTTAGGATCGATATCGGGGAAACACCGGTCTCTATCCTCCGCTTCGCCAAGATGGTTCCATTCCTCTGTGGGAATATCTTCATCGGCTGCGGTGCGTTCAATTAATTCTGATATCTGATTGAATTTCAGGCTATGGTAGTTTACACGCTGCTCGGCATAGTCCCTGCTGCTGAATGTGCTGATGCTGAACTGCCAATCGGACGATTCCAGCAGCATAAGCTCCCGTCCAGCCTGCTTTAGCAGAGTTTCCACTCTGGGGTTGTCTCCATATTTTTTTGCCAGAGCTGTCATCCGCTGTTCGCAATCGTAGATAATATCCCACGTCCAGGAGGTCCATTCATTGAGCCATATCCAGTGGTATCCACCTTCACCCCACGAACCCTCGGGAAGCGAAACCACGGTGACTGGAGGATGCGCATGCAGATAGTCTTTGCAGGTAGTCAGCTCGATTTCGGGATGATTATGAATGCCCTTTAGCACGAGATAAAGAAACTCGGGACCTTCGAACCACCAGTGGCCATAGAGCTCTGTATCGAACAAACTGGTGATGCAGCCCGAACTCCTAAAGTCTGTTTTATACTCCTGCAGGACGTCACGGATGAGATCGACAAAATGCTCTGCGTGGTATTTCAGGCGGTCTGCAGCGAGGTACGGTTCATAAAGCTGCTTTCTGCCAAGATCGTGTTTCGGCCAGGAGACACGCCAGTAGCGCAGGTTACCCGGATAGTGCTTCTTGTGAAATTCAAGATAGTGCTCGTCGCCGGGGTAGCCTTCTTCTCCGCTCCAGACCTGTACTCCGGTACGATGATCACGGCTGAAAATGGCGACCGGCGCTTTTGGCTCATCACTGCTGTTGACGAGGTAAGGGGCGTACGGCGTACGCTCAGCAATCTCTGGAGTATAGGTCTTTTGAAAGCGTGACCAGAGATCCTGCAGCCCCTGAAAGCGCTCTGCGTAGACACCTACGGCGGCTCCGCCCTTAAGCAGGTGAGAATCGACGAAAAAATACTCCAGTCCGTTTTCTGCAAGAAATTCATCCACTCCTTTGCGAACCACCGGTTTAGTAGTCTGAAAATCTGCTGTAGGTGCATTCCAGGCGTATCGAGGACGGTAGGCACATTCAGGCAGCCAGAATCCGGAGGGTGCCCGCCCATAATGCTTTTTATAAGTCTGAACTCCCTGCTTTACCTGGGCCTGAACACTCTCATCCGTGAGCAGCAGCGGCAGATATCCATGAGTACCCGCGGAGGTGATAATTTCAATATGGCCTGCATCCTGGAGCGTTTTGAAAGCGCTTATAATATTCGAGTTGAATCTGTTCTGATAGTGATCCAGCACACGAGTATAGAAACTATCCCAGTAATGCGCCAGCCCCAGCATATGCATGTTGCCCTCCTGCTGGAACTGATGCTGGTTCTGCTTCGCCGTCTCGATTTTCTGGTTAAGGTACTCGGTGAATTCCAGGTTGAAAGTTTCGTCGGCAAGCTGCTCGGTGAGGATGGGAGTAATTCCAATAGTAATCTGCGGTGAGATACCTTCCTCTACAAGCCTGTTCAGCACATCCAGAAGAGGCACATAGGTTTCTGCCGCCACCTCTGCCAGCCAGTCCATCCCATGTGGCCATCGGCCATGCGCTAACACGTAGGGAATATGAGAGTGCAGTACCAGGGCAAAACTGCCGAGAGCATTTGGCTTCAAGGAGTAGTCCTTTCGAGATGCTAATGAGGAATATATTACTTAGTCAGTTTGATACCAGATAATTTTTACTCTCGGTCGAAGGAGAAGTGAAAGTAATCCGTTCGCGCTGCCATATATTTTCTGGCAATAAAGTTCCCGTTTGTGAGGTCTGTTGCCAACCCTAATTCGAAGTTTTTCATACCAGGTAGAGGCCCATGTCTGGAACAGCGAAGCTGAAATGGTTCGCTGGTCAAATGGTTCGCTGGGTTGGAACCCATATCTGGAATTGCGAAGCCCATATCCGGTTGCAAGCTCCCGCATGGATGATTTTCAATCTAAATTTCAGTCCGAAGGACACGAATTCCGTCTGAAAGACGGCCGTTTTTTCCAGACGGGGGTTTTCAACCTCCGGTTCAATTCGGTGATTGGATTTACAGGCCGAGAACGACCCCTCTCTAAGGCCTCCGGCCAACCGTCCTTTGGACGGCATTCCGTCTGAAAGACGGCTGTTTTTCCAGACGGGGGTTTTCAACCTCCGGATCAATTCGGCAAATGGTACGGATGACCGCTTTTTCCAGACGGGGGTTTTCAACCTCCGGCAAATGATATAGACTGATATTTTGGTCTGAATATCCGCCCATAAAATGGCTGGCTATTCTCCTCACAGAGGGAAACATCAGGGTCTAGTTATTTACTCTAGTCAAAATCAATGTGGTAGATAAAACTGGAATTCAACAAAAAGCCCGACTCTTCCTGCGAAGAGTCGGGCTAAAGTGTTAAAAACGGTATGTTAGGCGGCGATGCCGGCTGAAACGCAGCATTTTCGGATCATTTGTGCGCGGCCTGCAGGAGTAAGAACTCGAACTACTTCTGGTTTCTGTCCACAGAAACGACAGGTAGATTGCTGCGCTTTAAGTGCCGCACGAGCGGTAACGTTCGTTTTGGATGTATCTTTCTTAGCCATGACTATCCTCCATTTAAAATTATTATCGACGTATGGATCTTATTATACCATACGCACCATTGATCTTGAGAGTTTCTGCCTATTTGCCCATCTTTTTCAGATTTTGCAGGCATCTATCAACACACTCCATTGGCGGGAAATTGCCGCTCTCCTGCTCGACGATGTACCACTCTGTATTCCCGATGGTTTCACAGAGCCCGAATATCTCCGGCCAATCCACATCGCCCTCTCCAATCAATGCATTATCATCCGCTGCCGCATACTCTTTGACATGCACTGTGAGCGCTCTGCCTGGATATTTCTTCAGGAACGGGGCGGCTTCACCGCCTCCGTGGAGAGCATTGCCCACATCGAACTGCATGACCACTTCCTTATTCGTATTTCCGAAGAAGGTGTCCCAGGGCATTTCACCATCCAGAAGTGCAAACTCGCTGGAATGATTGTGGTAGCCGGTTCGCATGCCGAGCGGAACCAGTTTGTCGGAGATGCCATCGATTATTCCCGCTGTCTGGAGCCAGGCATCACGCGATAAAGTACGCTCATGGCTGAGGCCCGGAACAATTAAAAATTTGTTGCCGATTGCCTGATGAAACTCGATACTCTCTTTAAGCGCGTCCCCGAGCAGGGTGTCCAGTCCAACGTGCGCTCCACAGCATTTGAGGCCGTTATCGTCCAGCAGTGTGCGTATCTCTTTTGCTGTATGGCCGTAGTAGCCTGCAAACTCCACGCCCACATATCCCATTTTGGCCACGGCAGCCAGAACACCAGCCAGATCCTTCGCCGCGTCATCGCGCACCGAGTAGAGTTGTAAAGCGATAGGTATTTTTCCCATTGATTCTCCTCTCAGAATAGATCTCGACTCTCCTCCAGATCCTATTGGAGATAGTTCACCATCTTCTCGGAGATTCCTTCGCTTTTAAACGATTAAGTTCGCAGTTCGAGCAGTATCAGCCGGGAGCCGGCAGCTACCTCTAATTTATCTTTGGCTGTACGGCCGCTTAGCGCAAGCTTATTAGGAGTCAAAGCTCTTGGCTCGAGCATCATACTGTTCTTGAAAGGTGCAGGATCACCGGCAGTGCCTGAAGGCCGCGATTTGCGGGTCAGCGAACTCATTTTGCTGATCGAGATAAGCGCCTCTTCGCTTCTATCTGACGGGATACTCATCGCAACAAGTATCCGTTCGGAAGGATGGGTGGCTGTGGAATCCGTAGGAACGTGCGGCTGATTAGGAATAGCATGCACTGCTTTCAAATCGGACTCGGCAGCCGGGACATTCTGGATCGCGCCGCCATAGCTGGCCGCGATGGCCCGAAGATCGTTCATGGCAGCCGAGATGCTGGCCACCTGAAGGTGCACTGGCTCCGGCAAGGGTGTATCTGTCTTTTGGCCAATTAGCTCTTTCATATTGAGCGCTAGCAGCTGTTCCGCCCTCTTCCGCTTATTCTCTCGATCGACATTGAGCCTGTCTTCTGCCTGGCGTGCAAGGAATATTCGCTGGGCTTCGCGGCTGGTCGGATCTGAGTAATCTTCCGGCGATTCCGACTTAAACTTATGAGGAAGGGAATGAGGTGTAATACTTGCAGATTTCTGATTCGAAATATTTCCATCTGCTGTATTCGGCGGTGCAGTTGGTTCGCCAGCGGTTCGTCCTCTGCCGTGTATCATTCCTGGTAAAGCGAGAAGGAATGCGCTTAACCCAACAATGACGAGCGAACCAGCAGCAGTAAAAGCAGGCTTTAATAGTTGCGGTTTGCGCACTATCGGCTTTCTCTCCAGTGAGATTTCAGCCATAATGCGAGACCTCAGCCGTGGAGATGGCTCCACGCTTTCCAGATTCGAAAGATGAGCGTTCGAAGTTTGAATCCAGTGCAGCTCATCGCGGCATGCCCCACACTGCGTGAGATGCCTGCGAATACGCCATCCAGCTACCAATCCATTTGCACCATCAGCAAAACTTTTTAACTGATTTCGATAGGCATCCGATGGATGAATGCATCGCGAACTGGTTTCTTCTGTTTTCTGAGACGAATTTAGGTTCATTGCCTGGACCGCTTTCTTGCTCACTTAGTACTCAGTTTGATAAATGCGATAATAATGCAGAATATCTATACGGCATCGAAAACATAACTTCCAAGAAGCTCTCGAAGGTGTTTGAATGCATTCGAAAGCCTCGATTTCACGGTTCCCACAGGTACTTTTAAAATATCCGACACTTCGACATAAGTCAGCCCCTGCAGCTCATGGAGAATAATCACTTCACGATGCAGCGGCGATAGTTTGGAAATTGCCTGTTCCAGCCGATCTGCGAGTTCATTTTTCCCTGCGGCCTGTTCCGGATCTTCGCGCCAGTCGGTAGCAACCAGTGCGAGTTCCTCTTCCAGTGGCAGATTATCTATTTTGCGCTTGCGCTGAAACTCCATGCAATGGTTCATCGCAATGCGGTATACCCATGTGTTCAGGGATGAGTTTCCCCGAAAATTTGCAAGTCCGCGATAGATGCCTAAAAAGATATTTTGCGTAACATCCTCTGCATCCGAAGCAGTGCCCGTGAAACGCAGCGCAAGACGATAGACTCGTTTCTCGTACTGGTCCAGCAGCGTTTCAAATGCACGCTGATCTCCATTCAGGATTTTTCGTACTAGATCGCGCTCATTCGCCACCGCCATGTTTGTACTTGGTCTGCCTTTAGCGTGGTTTGGATATGGATTGGGATAGATATGTTCCACTGTTGAGTTGTTCACACTTAGCAGTATGAATCCCTTCCACGCATTACTAAACAGGATATGCCGGCGATTTTTAGTCGCTTGAAACCGCCAAATGGTTCAGTATTCCCACACTTAATAAATTCGAATAAACGGTGCACTTTGTGATAGAATATCACTACTCTTAGAATCGATCCCATTTTTCCCGTCAATATTGAACATATTTTAAAGTGATCCAGGAAGGATTTGGTAATGGCTGTTGTATCCCGTTCGTTTTCACTCTCGTTGCTCGTTTTAATTTTGGGCTGCCATCGTCCTTCAGCAGTGCCAAATGTTGACTCTGCCGCATTACGTACCGCGAAATATACTAGCTCTGTCCTGCCCATCGAGCAGCTGAAGAAGCTCCACGCCGATGAAACGGGTGTGGTTCCAATTCTGGAATATCATGATATCAGCCTTAAGGAGTCACGATGGGGAAGAAGCATTACAGCTTTTCGTGCTGATCTTGACCGTCTGTACAAAGAGAACTATCGGCCTATTACATTTGCCGAATATCTCGATAACAAAATCACTACTGAGGCCGGTAAGAGCCCGGTTATACTGACTTTCGATGATGCCCGGGAAAGTCAGTTCCGCATCTTGCCGGATGGATCAATCGATCCGAATTGTGCGGTAGGAATCATGGAAGCATTTCATAAATCGCACTCAGATTTCCCTGCGAAAGCTGTCTTTTATGTGCTGCCACTCAGCGGATTCGGCCAGCCCCCGCTCATTGCAAAAAAGATGCAGATGCTGCTGGATATGGGCTATGAGCTGGGGAACCATACCATAACGCACACCGCGTTGAGAAAACTATCGGATGAAGAAGTACAGAAGGAGATCGCCGGGTGTGCCGATATGGTACTGAAGATGGCGCCGAAGGCTCGAATGGATACGATAGCCCTTCCGCTTGGCAGCGCGCCAAAAAATCGTGAGCTGCTATCAAATGGGGAGTATAACGGGGTGAAATATCATAATCGGGCAGCGCTGCTGGTAGGTTCAAATCCTGCGCTCTCTCCGATTGCATTGAAGTTCGATCCGATGCGGCTCCCGCGAATCCAGGCAATCGAAGGGCCAATGGGAATCACGGATTGGCTGAATAGCCTGAAGCGCCACCCTGAACGGCGTTATGTAAGTGACGGCATTCCAGGAACGATTTCGTTTCCCAAAACGCAATCGGCCAAAGTCGATACTTCAAGAATGACCGGACTGACAGTTACCAGCTATTGATTCAAGTCAGAATAATGTTTCTAAACCAATAGACGGTATTTAAGTCTCGGTCTAATCGCCGAACAAAACTCCTCTGCGATTAACGAACCCAATTAAATATACTTTCAATACGACGATGCATTCGATCTAGCAGCTGATCAAATCCTGGGAAATCAATTGTGATCTCAGTCATTTTACTCTGTATCTGTTCTGCTAATTCCCGGACGCCTCGCTTGACCATACTTCTATTGAGTCCCGCATCTTTTGAAAACTGTTCAAAATGGCTTGACCCTACTCTCTCAGAAGAGTATTCGCTTCCTATTTTCATTGCCATTTTATTGGAAAGATCAGGATAAATAACGTTACTCAGCACATCGTAAAATGGAGCGAGTCTCGTCTCGGCACCAGTTTCACCTTCATAGAGTAATGAAAAGTTCTTCCCGTGTGCATCGTTGTTTCCAATGATAAAGTTGAATGCTACGCAATTAAATAGATTTTTCAGATCGATAGCAGGGACTGCTGAACTCTCCCGCAGCAAATGGAAACACTGCTGAAGAGACGGTCCGCCTTCATTTTGATACTTATTTTCAGATACTATTCCCAACGCCTGGCAAAAGTCTTCCTGATGTAAACGTTTCAAGGTATTGCGGTCAGTTCGGATGCGGTCATATCTTTCTACCAGCAGGTAATCGATACTCTCGATTCTGCCAATTTGAGTATGAGCAGTCGGTATACCCACCTGCCGGGCAAGGTTCATGCAAAACCATTCATTTGCTACTACTCCCTCAAAACCCTCTATGGTAGGTTTCAGGATGTGTGTGCTGACCGACCCATCGAGTGGAATAGATATCTGACCATTATCCATGTAGACTGCAATTTTATCTTGCGCGCCTGCAAGAGATAGTCTCACACCTTCTTCCCCGGCAAGCAGAGGGCGGCGGGGTAACATTTTGAGTGTATTTGCCAATTCCTGGCTGCTCAGTGGATGATAGTGGTCCTTCGGATTAGGAAAATTCTCCCCGGGATGGACAAATGTAACTGCACCCGCACACTCGCCTCCGATCTGCTCTAACATCGCAAAATCATTTTTAGAACTTATGCCTAAATTCCTTGCAATGATCTCACGATTATCTGACTCTGGCAAAACTCCACCAAAAAAACCGCGACACTCTTTTCTGCTGTATCGTTCTATTTTCAAGGGGAGTGATCGAGAGAGGGGGATTGCAATCGGGTTTTCTACCCACGCAGGGTCATAGTCAAACACCATGTCCCCGTTTTCATCTTGTATTAAATTTCCTACAAAATGTTGATATAGATATACGTCGAGTGATCGATTCATTAATTATGGACCACTTCAAAATCGTCTCGATGATTTACTTCAGGAGGATTAAAATTTATTTTTATGCCTAGTGTATTCAGAACATCCAGCACTTTTCCAAGCTGGCAGGTCGGCTTTCCTTTTTCAATGTCGATAATAAAACGCAAGCCCGTTCCCGCGGTCATGGCTAGTGATTCTTGCGTCAACCTCAAACTTTTTCGTGTATCTCGTATTAAAACTCCGATAAGAATAGAATTATATTTCATAATATTAAAATTCCTGAACGGGAATATTATATTCAGAATAATTTAAGTTTCGTCTGTTGTTCCCGAACGGTAATATTCTACCACGCAATATTGAAATTTGATATAAATATTCCTGAGAGGGAATATCAGCAGATAAATCAAAGCTTAAGTTTTATCAAAACCAAAACATCACATCACTATTTTTTATATCGATTGATCTGCTCCGGTTCTCCGAAGGCGCCTTGCTGACCAAAACCTACGAATCGAACTTTCATGTTTGGCAAGCCATCTATTCGGATTGTACCGCCGTTCTGCCCGCTCAAGACGGATACTCCAGCGATCTCCGGATTTGCCCTGGCTTTGGGATGTATGGTTCCTATCAGCCTGCCCCCATCCATATGCCGAAGGCCATTCGGAATTCGGAACAGTATCCAGTTCCATTTATGATTCAATGCCTCTATCGGAATACTGCCGCCGTCCACCGCAATGGGTTCGGGAAGTGTGCCGGTCAGAAAGTTGAAATAACGCGGCGTTTTGTCCGCATTAAATAAAGCTTCGTCTCCATACACTTGCAGGAGGATATCCACCGTGTGTTCATTTGCCCAGACCGCAAACTGATCATCCGCAGTGTTGAACTTAAAAATGGCTACTCGCACAGCCTTGTGTCCGCCCGCTTCTGCAGGTTCCGTTTGATGGTCACCCCCCGTTAAAATTTTCAAGTTAGGGATCCATTTTGGATCAGGAGATGGGAAGGAATTATCGACGGATATATAGTGCACTGTTTTTGAAATATCGATGCTGGCCGGCCACTTCTCAGGATTAAACGGTCCTTTCTTCACGCTGCCTTCCAACCCCAGGGCAAGCACGGTGGTGAGCGTACATATTGAAATGAACGTGTTCATGGTTCTATATTCCTTTATCAAAACTGGAAACGGGAGTTATGGATGGACGGGCTCAGAAGCCTCATCCAACGGCATGGAGGATGCGGGAGCTCCCTCAGATTTATCCGTTCGGGGCAGCGGTTTCAGTCTTAGGCTCAGGATAAAAGCAACGCCCATTAGGACAGATGAGGCTGCAAAAGGGATGGCAGGGTTATGTGCAACCAGCGTATTATTGATAGGAGGAGCGATTATTCTGGCCAGGCTCCCAAGTCCCTGTTGAGCGCCTGTTAGCGATCCCCGATCTTTTGGGCCGGCTGCATGGGTGATCAGAGCGCCGAGTGAGGGGTTCATCACTCCGTTTCCAACAGCGATGAGCGCCGAGAAGAGATAGATGAGCGGTATGGTCGGTGCAAATGCGATTCCAATTAGAGTTACTGTGAGAGTTAGCGCGCCGAGCATCACCAGCTTATTCTCGCCGATTTTTCTGGCGAGCCCCTGCATGACAGCAACCTGAACGATTAAAATAGTGATCCCAACGATTCCAAAAATCTTACTGGTGGCCGCAGTCTGCGCCGTTTCAATGAGCGATTTTTGCGTCTGCGCATCGAGAGTCACAAACTGCTGCAGCGGATGTGATTTATTCCAGAACTCCGCAGCCTGCTTGGAGAGCACGGTATGAAATCGCAGGATTACGAGCCAGGAGAAGGATGATTCTACTGCGGTAAACGCAAACGTCGCGAAAGCAAAAACGGTGAGCTGCGCTCCCACATCCGATCGCCGGAGTGAACGGGCAATCGTTGGAAATACTTCCAGCAAGCCCTTATCCTCGTGTTCGGTATGCCGATTGTGATGGCTCTCCGGGAGCATAAAAAAGGCCCAGACAAATGCTGTCAGCGCCAGGCCAGCCGCAAAGTAGGAGGGAGTAGCCAGTGGGGGATGGCCAAATAGCGAGTATTTGCTCAAAACGCCTCCGAGCCACGGCCCGAATGCAAATCCCAGCCCGAACGCCGCTCCGATCATTGCCATTCCGCCCGCGCGTTTATCTGGAGAGGTGACATCTGCAATGTAGGCGTAGGAAGCGGGCAGACTCGCGGCTGTCAAAATTCCTGCAGCGACGCGGGCTCCGAACAGCCAGGCTAGATTGGGTGCGGAGCCGAACATGAAATAGCTGATTGCAGAACCAATCAAACTCATGAGTATGAGCGGGCGGCGCCCAAATTTATCGGACGCTCTGCCCCAAATTGGTGAAAATATAAACTGCATACACGAGAAACTCGCCAGCAGAAAACCGCCTACAGTTGCTGTGCCACCGTAATGCTGAATATAAACCGGAAGCAGAGGAAGTATCAGTCCAAATCCGAGCAGGTCGAGAAAAACAGTAGTGAAGAGTATTAAAAGTGGAGATTTTTTCATAATAAAGCTGAATAATGAACAGGATAATGAGTGCTGGAATCCTTATAGAAAGGCATAGTAAAAACCATCCATTAAAATGACAGGTGTATTTAGTATGGCACGGTATGAAACTCGAAGTCAACCAAAACGTCATCGGCATGATAAGGATTAGAAACCCTGTAATATCGAAAATCATAAAAATAGAGGTAGAAACTTCCACAGAAATTCCGATAATACTCTTGACAGGAACTGGAACCGATTGTATAATGTAAGTACTTTGCTATACAAAGTACTCTGAAATATTTAAATGTTAGGAATGTAACCATGGTAAGCACGAGTTACGAACCACGAACACAGCGTAAAATTATATTGGCTCAAGTTGCGGGATTCTGCTTTGGTGTAAAAAGAGCAGTGGATATAACAAACGAAGCCCGGAAAGAGCGCTTTGGTAAACTTACGACGCTTGGGCCGATTATTCATAATGAACAGGTAATCAATCGGATGCGCCAGGACGGCATCGATACCGCGCCTATCCTGGATGCTATTACGGAAGGCACAGTCGTCATGTCTGCGCATGGAGTTGCGCCCGCAGAGCTGGCTCAGGCACGCGCTCAAGGGCTGCAGATTTTAGATGTGACCTGCCCTTTTGTAACCAAAGTGCATCGTAATGCCAGGCAGCTGTATGAACAAGGTTATCAGATTGTGCTGGTGGGCGACAAGGGACACACAGAGGTACTTGGTGTGATAGGGGCGGTCGAAGATATTGGCGGGACAGTCACGGTTATTTCTTCGCCCAGTGAGATATTCGAGACGGCTATAGGGAAGAAAGTAGCCATAGTCTGCCAGACCACACAGAACAGCGATAATTACGCAAATATAGTAGCTGAGATCTGCCGTATTGCAGCAGATGTGCGCGCGATAAATACCATCTGCAATGCTACCGATGAGCTTCAGGATGCGGCAGTACGAATGTCTCGCCAGTGTGATGTAGCCATAGTAATCGGCGGCAGAAAAAGCGCCAATACTCAGCGGCTCCGCACCCTGTGCGAAGCGCAGGGAATACCTGCTTATCATATAGAAACTGCAGATGAGATCGAAGAGTCCTGGCTGCAGAATAAAGATATTGTGGGAATTACGGCAGGCGCTTCCACTCCGGATTGGATAATAGAAGAGGTGGCAATGCGCCTCAACGATGGCAGGCTTCCACACGACTGGAACCTTCATCATCCAGACGAACGCTGCTAAACTATGAAGTCTAAATCATCTGGAATTTGATTTTGCTGCAGAGAGTGATCAGGATTTTACAGGTTATAATTTCCATTCCAGTGCACTGGATAGAATGATAAATAGATAACTTTTACTACTGAATTAACCTGTAAATCCTGAAATCCCTGTACAAAATCGCAATTTCTTGATCGTAAATCATCGCTTTCACCTACACTCCCTGCCTCAACCCACTCGCATATCAATGCCGCTGCTGTGCTGTGATTCCCTAAGTGACAACATTGCCCTTCAATAGCATGACATGTGAAATTTCTTCAACGCTTGTCTTCCCAAAATCAAGAATCTAATTTATACTGCACTTGAAATAAACAGTTTTGACGCATTCGTAAAGATGTGTTATTATGAGATGAACGATCCAAATCATAGATTGTATCTGCGGCCCGCATCAAATCGTCAGTGTCAATCCTCACTTTTCTGAAAGGAATCGATAAGTAATGGGACTTCTTCTTATTCTTGTTGGAACGATTTTCGCAGTAGTAGGACTCGTCTGCTCCATTATTGTGCTTGTGGCTGCGTTCAAAGATGAAGCCTGGAAAGGGATTGCGTCCTTTCTGTGCGGGCTATACGGCCTTTACTATATGGTCGCTGAGTTCCGGCATGAACGCAAGTGGCTGATTGTCTTCGGCGCATTGGCAGGCGGAACAATTGGGTATTTCCTGACGATGGCAGGGGTGGCATCTATGGCGCCGAGAGCAAATTTCGTCCAATAAGCAGTGCAGTCATGCAAGTTTTCACTGAATCTTCAAAACATCATGTACAACCCGCTCGGCGCTTCGCAATGCCTTTTAGGGCTATTGCGCTGCTGATACTGACTGCGAGCGGTTTACTCAGCGTGACTGATGGGCACGGTCCTGCATGCCTGATCAAAGCGCTTACGCACATATCATGCCCGGGCTGCGGCCTCTCGCGCAGCCTGGTATGCCTCTGGCGGGGTGAATTTGCATTGTCCCTCCGTTTCCATCCGCTGGGATTTCTGGTATTTATTATGTGCTGGTTTCAGCTGCTGAAATTTATTTGGTATAGGGGCGGACGTTCTATCGTTCCACAGCAATCAAAATTAGCTTCCGCTAAAACTTCTCAATACTCTGCACTATTCGCAGGGGCGCTGTTCTTCGTTTTCTGGCTCATGAGATTGATCAGTTGGTCGTCTGGGTCGAGGTTTTTTCTGCAATGATCCACATCGAAATAAATAGTTCTATGCCAAGCCCAGAAATTCGAAGTATCGTCTTTCAGCTTCCTAAAAACTGCATCGAGAGAAAGACTGCTGTCGCTCTAATGAGTGGAATCGGGACTTCTAAAAGTGACAGGCAAATACTCCTTGAATCCTTGATGACTTCTGGATATGGCCGCTGGAAGAAAAAAGTGGTGGCATTGTGGGTGTTAAGTTATTCTGAACTCACAGATGAAGAGAGATATGCAGCGAATATAGCGCTTGTATCCATATTGGAACATCGCCCTAAAAGATATATTGCGTTATGGATTTGCTGCATGTTTGCGTTCCATATTTTTGGGTGGACATGGATTGGAATAACCACTTTAAATGATAGCCGCAGGAATTGGGTGCGTGCGGCTGCAGCGGATGCACTGAGCAGAATTGGAACCATATCCTGTGCGTATGCGCTCGGAAAGGCGATCGTGTCACTACCTACTCATTCAGCCGCTGGTGAAAAGCAAGTGCAATTATCATCTATCAGAGCGCTGAATCGTATACTGCCTCAAATGGAGGATTATGGATATGGCCAGATGCCCCCGGGCATTACTGGCTCGCTGGCCAAGCTGCTGGTGACTTCGAAGCCCGACGTGATTCTGAGTGTGCTGGAGATGCTTCGTATGATCGGCGAACCAGAAGCTATACTCGATGTGGAGCGGCTGAGGCGCGTAGAGCATCGGAAATCAATCAATGTGAGAGTGCCACAGATTGAAATTATGGCTGAGGAGGCCCTCATCGTTCTCAAAGCAAGGCAGGCACATCAGCAGTCTTACCAAACTTTGCTGCGACACTCGGCTGCACCCGATGCACCAAAAGACCAGCTGCTCCGGGCAGCATCTGATTCGAATAGTGTAAGAACTGATCTTCTGCTCCGCTCTTCTTCAAATCACAATTCTTCTTCAAATTCAAATCACAATCAGGATGAGTAATGATTGCGATTACTCTATATATTTGGACAGAATGAGGTTGAATATCCCGCGAGGAACAAGGCGATGTGTAGAGCAGATGCACCGTCGTCTGCCGAAAAATAGGAGGTGCATTTGCTCCCTGTCCGGTGATGATCGAGGAAATCTGTAGGGCAGATGCGCCTTCGTCTGCCGAAATTAAAATTTGCGGCTGAGGTCGAAATGGCCCTGGATTTCCTGGGCGTGACCTGAAGAATCGGGCATCATCACATCTGCCGACACGCTTAAAAGCTGCTCAGTATTAATCTGCTTATCCAGCGCGAAATGCAAGCGGTTTGAAGTGAAGTAACTCGTGGCGAATCCGTTCGCTTCTCGGCTGTATCCCACGTCGAATTTTCCGCTCTTGGAAAACTTCGATTCATACGCAAACCCCAGTGAACGTGTCAGGATCTTCGTGAGCTGATTGTTATTCAGTCGGTAAAACAGCGAGATATTCTGACTATTCGAAAGCATGTGCTTCAGCGAAATATCCCCTGTCTCCTGCGGAATTATATTGCCATGCTCATCCTCGGGCAGAGTTCCATACATGTAGATGAAATGAGTTTTCTTGGTAAGCTGAGCATCCGCAGTAAATCGGCGAACCAGATGCTCACGATTATCGAGCATCGTACGTGATTTGTAGAAAAATGCTGTATGGAACCAGAGTTTAGGATTCTTATCGCTGATAAAGGAATACAGCCGATCGATAGTGCTCGTTCCATCCGGCTTTGTGTTGCCGGCGTAATTAAGCAGGCAATCGTTTTTAAACATCTTCCAGGCGATATTTCCTGTCATGGTCTCATTTTGCAGTTTCTTCAGATCATTTAGGGATGCGTATCTGGCCGTGATAGTCAGGTCGCGCATTGGCCCAAAGGAAATAGGCTTTGCGTTGCTGAAAGAAATATCCGCCTGATCTTTTGTGTTCTGGCTGAGCTGATGCACCTCATCGAATTTAGCCGTCATCGTGAAGTTCTTGATCGGTTCACCCTGCAGGCCAACCGAGACCGTGTTTACATTTTTGTCATCCGTCGAATCCATTTGAGACACGCCGCCGACAATAGCAAATTTTTTGTTGGCCTGCCATGAAAAATCTAACTTGTCCGTAACCTGGGAGGGATTCAATTCATCCCGCATAACATCGATTCTCTGAAAGCTGAAGCCGAAAAGTTTGCTGGGCTTGGTATGAATATTCAGGTTGGAACTGTTTTCGTAACGCCCATCGGTATATTGCAGCGTGTGCGCTTCATAGCTCATCGCATTCGGTTTGGCCTGAGCTGTTTCAAAGTGTAAGAAATCCGTCTGCGTTCCCAGCGTCTGTACATTGTTAGAATATACCGCTGTCTGATCCTGATAGAGATTGAGCAGACTGCCCTTACCCAGGTTTTCATTCAGAGACAGTACCGAGTGCTGTCCGCCATTTTTAAGGCCCGCGGCGGTGCTGATATCGCCATCATCGAGATAAGACAGCTTCCATTTTTTATTGGGTGAGTAAAGCAGAGAGTTTTTCCAGGTGTCGTGTCCCAGGGCATCTATGGCATCCGCAGCGCTGTAGTTGTAAGCATCCAGCGTTAGTCCTTTGAATAATGATAGTTTCGCAGTCAGGTCGCTCCGTTTAAATCCTCGCTCCGTCTCAATTTGTTTCTTCTCTGGATCGGCTGCAGCTAAGTCGGCGGATCGAGCAAAGTCTTTACTGATATCAGCAAAATTTCCTGCAATCGACACTCCCTTGGTATCGAAAGTAAAATTCTGTTTCCTCATCTGAGAAAGAATCGAAGTCGAAGCTTGATACGGCGATAGCCCGCTCGCAACTGCTGCTGACATAGCATTTCTATAGGCATCCGGTGTGTCTGTCAGGCTCAAATTGGAGAAAGAGAATTTCGTCAGTTTGTTGATTTGCCAGTTCAGCCCAAACTGTTTACGATGCAGTCCATGTTCATTCGCGAAGTGTGTTTTTTCTAAATCAGACAGGCTGGTAAGCTGGGTGAAATTGTCCGCAATCGATTGATCCAGAATAGTCACCTGCAGGGTTTTTGAGCTGTATGCAATCTGCTGACGCTCCAGTGCGCCGGAAGTCGAGGGAGTGGATGTTCCTGTCAGCTCGCTCGTTATCCCGGTTTTACTAAAAGTGAGGCTGCTGCCCTTAGCGATATCAAATTTACCCAGCAGTGAGTTGCGGGTGATTCCGGCTTCGCGCACAGCCTGGTCGCGCTCCGGCTGAGTGACCTGAGCCATCAGTGCATTCGGGTCGAACTGGCGGCGAATTTCCAGGGCAAGGTTGTTTTTTTCAATGTCGGCAAGATCGCCTATCCTGCCAAAATTCAGCCCCGTTTTGCGGCTTACAAACTGCAGGGCAAAATGTTTTTGATCCAGGGAAATAGATTCACGATTAACCGAGTTACGCCCCGTGAGATCAAGCACGGAAGAGTCTTTGATACTCAGCTGGGAGAAAGAAACACTTCCCGTTTTGCCGAGGCCGTCTGAAAGTGTGAGGCCATCTCGAGTTAATCCGGATTCTCGTGCAACCTGTGCTTTATCGGCGGCGGTCACCTGTGCGAGATTGGCTTTGACATCGTACTGTTTATATAGATCAAGAGCCAGATTTGCCTTGTCGTTGTCTGAAATATCCCCCAGCCGGCCAAAGGCTTTCTGCGAACTGCGATTCATGAAATTCACGCCAAGGCTGCCGGTATGCAAATTAATAACTTCACGGTTGAGGCTGCCGGTCGCATCGCCAAAAGATTGATTCTGCAGATCGAGCGCCCCCGGCGCCTGTGTTTTAGTGCCACCGCCCAGATTGAACCCGAATCCTAGATTTGAGGTGTGCAGTCCTTTTTCATGGGCCCACTGGGATTTGTCCGTCTCCCGAAGTCCAGAAAATGCCTGAAAATTCTTGCTGACATCCCGCGAGGAGTAGTTCAGGTGGAAGTCCTTATTCGCAAATTCCGCACTTTGCTGGCTGATAGTGCCGGTGCCATCCTGAACTTGATTCCAGTCGAATCCAAATCCGCTGGCATTTTTGCTGTTCGGATTGAGATTCATACCTAATCCAAACCCAAGCCGCTTCAATCCCTTTTCTGCCTCAAGCTGGTCCAGCAGTGTCTTATTCGCATTACCACCTGCGCGGAGAGCCTGAAATCCGTTGAACCCTTTGCCGATATCCTGATAATTTGCGTAGACATCCAGGCTGCCGCTCTGAACGTTCAGGTTCTGGGTAATGAACTGTTTTGCAGTAGATGGTTTTGGTGCATTCGGATCGAATTTGCCACTATCCGTGCGATTATTTTTCCCACCAAATGGATTTTCAAAATACATCACTCCGGAGTAGTTGCCTGCTCGTTTTTCACCGAAAGCAGTCGAAAGTCCGAGCCCGACTGGAGAAGAGATAGTGCTGGAGTTCTTTTGATCAGAAGGCAGGTCGAACAGCAGATTAAGATGCGTCGCGGATCCGTAACCGAGCTGCAGGCTGGGAACGCCTAAAAGCTGCTTCTGCAGCAGCAGGCTGTCCTTATACCGATAGCTGACCCGGATGCTTTGTGCACTGTCGACAGCGTTGGTGAATGTGAGAGCGCCGCTCACAGGGTCAAAAGTATAGTCCTGAATGACTGTCAGCGTTCTGCCGCCTACACGAATGATCAGGCTTTTAGCAATAATGTTTGCTTGTGACAGTACATATCCAGTTTCTAAACCGCTTCCGTGGAGCACTTCAAAAAAGGATAGAGAGTGTAGGGTTTCAGCCGGAGCGGCCGCGGAAGCCGAGCCCGCCTGCTGCGCGTAAACAGGTTGTGAAGTTGCGGGAATCATCGGCAAAAGCAGGAGCCATGCCGAAAGCTCTGTACACTGCCGACCGGTGGGCCGGCGATGGAGTATAGAAACATTTCCTGCGATATGAACTTTATTATTTCTATTGCCCTGCATATTATTTCACTGTCAACCACGCATCTATCCTAGACGCGTGGTTAAAAATACATTTATTAGGTTAAATCATCATTCCACTTAATTCCATATAATCCAACTACTTTTACCTGGAATTTAGAAGCGGCCTACGAGCTTAAAGGTGGCCTGACCGCGCTCGATACCGGCCATCGTTTCCCTGTCATATCCCTGATTAGCAGCGTCTCTAAGCTTTTTAAAATCTGCGCTGGTCTGAATATTACGGGAATCCGGTGGAATCTGTGAGAGTATCAGGTGTGCGTAGTGTACTTTTACTTTTGGCTGCGTATCAGTTGTCTTATCCGGCGAACCTGCAGCGCTCTTATCTGGGGATACACTTGATTCATCTGTTGACTTTAAGTCGTTCCAGGGTATGCTCGTCGCATTCGAACGTGCCATTAAGGAACGCTGGCTGTTGACATCCATCATTGGTCGAGGCGAGTAAGCAAGAGCTACAGGCGGATCGGGATGGTAGACAGGGGCGGCTGGCTCTGGAGATGCTGCTGGCTGGTTTGAAGCAGCTGCGATACGCTCCGCTGGATGGCTGATTTTCGCCAGCATCTGCTTTCCATGCCAATGGTGAGAATCGAAATTGGCGTTTCGATGGTTCGTTTTTTTGATACTGCTGGCCGTAACATTTTTGACAGAATGCTTCTCTGCAGGCGCCTCGCTGGGAGCCGAATTCGGTTTTTCAAGCAAGCGGCCTGGAATATTTGCAGCAACGTCATAGTCTTTGCTGTTCTTTAGAATACTATCGGCTTTGTGTGATCCGCTCTTTATTGGTAAATGTGTTGTTGATAAAAATAGAACCGCTAATCCGCAGGCTGCCACTGCGCCTGCTGGTACTGCATAACGAAAGGCTGGTGTTTGGTAAGAACCGAATACCTGAGCAAATACCGACTTACGATCAATGGTTGACTGCAGAATAGCGCTGGTCAAATGCGCTGGCGGCTCTATTTCCGGGAAAGAAGACTCGAGCATAGAGATGGATTTCAATTGTGAGAACTCATCTGCCATCCTGGGCAGCCCGTCCATCAATCTATTCAGCTCGTTTAACTCGCTCTCGCTGGCTTCTCCATCTATTACAAGGCTCATTAGCAGCAGCGCTCGGTCATCTTGATCTGGAAGTATATCTGGCCGCTCGTTCTGCAAAAGAGGCCAATCTTTTCTTTGAGACTGTTTCCAGTAAAACTTTACAGCCATGTACTTTCTCCTGGCGTCGTACTTCTTCCCTGCATTTGAGGAGTTGTTCCTTCGCTTCACTATCTTCTAGGCTTAGTAGACATCTGCAAGCAGTTAATGTTACGGATTTTTTTATGAGGTTAATGCTTTGAAGTGGGATTCTATAAATTGCAGGAGTCTGTCGGCTTTTAATAGAACAGATTCATGTCAGGACTATAATCGAGGAGATACATCTTGCTCAAATCACAGCTCATTCATCCCGAAATACTGCAGGCGTTGGCGTCTGCCGGCCATGGCTCACAGGTATTAATAACCGATGGAAACTATCCTGCTTCCACAGGGTCTGCTTCGACAGCGAAAAAAGTCTATCTTAATCTTTCACCTGGTCTTATTAAAGCAACCGATGCGCTGCGTGCTGTCGCATCCGCAATTCCAATAGAATCGGCTCAAGTCATGCAGACCGCAGATGGTTCCACTCCCCCCATTTTCGCCGAGTTTCAAGAGCTTCTGCCACAAGGTATGGAATTGCAGCCGCTCGAAAGATTTGCTTTCTATGCCGCTGCTGGCGAGCCGAGCCTATGCCTCACCATTGCCACCGCAGAACAGCGGGTCTACGCGAACATACTATTAACCATCGGAGTAATCAGACCATAGTTTTGGCTGACAGAGTTTCGGGTGAGAGTATGTATCCTTATGCTTTTGGTGAGGAACGAGAAAATCAGTATGGCAGTTGCTCCGTCGTATAACGAAAAACAGGAGCGGGAGTGCATAACCACTTTCTCTGGTTATGGGAGAAAGGGGTTATGGAGACGAAAGCAATTTAGGTTAGCTAAAATTGAAAGGCAGGAATTTATTTGATTGATATAGATATCGAATTTGTAAAAGAAACAGCGCTGGAGGCGGGCAGCCGTGCACTAAAACTGATCGAAAGTATGACGCCGGAGTTTAAAGCCGACAGCTCCTATGTTACAGATGTAGATCGAGAAACTGAGATGTTTGTGCGGGAACGTTTGGCCAGCCGCTATCCGGATTTTGGTTTCCTCGGGGAGGAGTATGGCCGCCACGGTGATGAAAATGCACCTCTATGGGCTGTTGATCCTATTGATGGTACGACGAACATGGTGTTCGGCCTGCCGGTTTGGTGTGTATCGATTGGGCTGATTTATGAAGGGGAAGCCATTGCCGGCGCTATCCATATGCCTAGAACAAACGATCTCTACTGGGCCGTAAAAGGACAGGGGGCATTTTGCAATGGCAAGAAACTGAACGCCATCGATCGAGAAGTGCTGCACCTGGAGGATACACTTGGCTTTACCAGCGGAGCTATCAAAACCCTGAATCCCAGTCATCTCGTTGGCAGGTTAAGATGTATTGGCAGTATCGCGATGGACATAGCCTTCACTGCGCGCGGTTCTCTGTGCTGCCTTGTCGGGCTGAACGAAGGAGCCTACGATATGGCTGCCGCATTGTGCATGGCAAAGGAAGCCGGATGTGTTTCGGTGCATTTGAATGGCGAACCAATGAATCTTGATGCCATTTTAAAGGCAGGTAAAACGCATGCGCCTTTCGTAATCGCGCCGCCGAAAATGGCTGCCCTTATCCAGAAACTGCTTGCTGAACATCAGCTGGCTGCCTGAGCCCCGCGATAGACCATATAGATAAGTACTGCAAGACTGCCAAAAACAATCAAACACATCCCCAAATCGAGCATCCGCTGTTTGGAAAATTTTAGCGAATAGCCGGGCGATTTAACCGCATTTACGGAGGGGACTTTTGGCTGTGCTTTAGAGGAACCGTTCAAATGCGCCGGGGCACCGCCGACCGATTTTCCACAGGAGGTGCAAACCTTATCCGTTGGAAACAAAAGCCATTTGCAATGCGGGCACTGATCGAGATGAACGAGATGCTGCGTATTCAGCTTCTGGGTACCGGTACTTTTTTTAAGTCGGGCGCAGCGTGGGCACGCAGTTTCAAAAGGCTGAAACTCATAGCTGCATTTATGACACTTCATGTTGCTTTCCGCCTTTCGGCAAGGATTGGCGTCTAAATTTCATGAGATGAATAAATGGAAACTTCTCAATCAATATCGAGTTACATTATATCGAACCTATTTTGATTATACCACGGTTTTTTCGAGTGACGATTTCAGATCTGAGTTCAAAGTGTATACCCTCTAATCCTCTCGTGGGGAGAATTATAGAGTCTGGTGGCCGTTCTAATATTAGGAACAGCTAAAAATAATATTTTTAATTATAAATTTATATTTTAATAATGCTATAATACAACTTGTGGATTGAGTTGTGATATTTTTAAGATGCTGCTAAAGGAGAACTGCGTGAGAAAGTTGCCAAAAAATGGATTTACTCTTATTGAACTGCTGGTCGCTATCGCAATTATAGCGGTGCTGGCAGCAATCTTATTTCCAGTTTTTGCTGCTGCACGAGAAAAAGCACGGCAGACTGCCTGTCTTTCCAATCTGAAACAGGTGGGACTGGCTGTGATGATGTATGCACAGGACTACGACGAAAATATCCCCCTGACCGAACGCGGCGGCGATATAGATGATGCCCACGAGTACTTCTGGGGAGATATGATTCAGCCCTACTCAAAAAACTGGCAGATGCTAGTCTGCCCAAGCGCCGGATCGGCACTTGTTTTCAAAACCGGGGTAACCACCTACAGCCAGCAGTGGTCTTACAACTACGGAATTAACGATATTACCGACAATACCGATGCCTGTACCCCTTCTGGTGAGAACGGCCCGGACAGTGCATCCTGCCAGCACATAGGGGTGGCAGGCAAAACGTTAGCCGCTGTCTCAAACGCTTCCGATTCTATACTCATCGCGGATAATTTGCCGGCCAAAATCGATACGGGAGATGTGAGTACAGGAACAAACCCGAGCAGCAATCCCAACGAGTTGGCACACAGCCGTCATGAAATCAACTGGCAGTGGGGCCATAGAGATACGCGTTATCTTCAGGTAGACGGGCAGTCGCAGGATGGCTATCCCCGCCATAGCGATGGATTTGTTTATGTTTTGGCCGATGGACATAGCAAATGGAGAAAAAGAACTAAAAATTCGGATGCTTCTTACAGTGGTGGCACGAAGGATATAGAGTGGCTCGCGACGCAGCCCTGAACAAAAAACTAGAAGAGGGGCATCAAGAACCCCTCTTTACATAATGCTGCAGCTCTATTTAATTTCATGAATGAACTGTGTAACATCATATAATCAGCATTTACCGAAATACAGCTAGGCCGCCATTTGGAAGCACATCTGTGCGCATCTTTTGCAGGTTTGAGCACACTGTTCCATGCCGTCCAGACCCTCACACGAAAGTGCGCATGCGGTACACACCTGCGCGCAGACACCGCAAGTAAGCTTGTGGAGTTCAGAGCCTGTAAGCATAAAATTAGCGCTGGTCTGGCATATCTCAGCGCAGTTCATCATCAATCTAAAATGAGGCGGTGCGACGTGCTGCCCGCCCATTTCAAGACAGGTTTTCATCGCATCTTTATAGCAGATTCGATGGCAGTCCAGGCACATCTGAATACACTGAGTCATTAGTTCTTCCATAGTTCTGCCTCTTAACGTATTCCATTTAACGCATTCCAGAATTAAATTTGGAGATTATTGGTCGTATTATTTTAAAAGACGAGCCGACTACTCGTTAGAATAGCCGGCTCGATCAATTTTATTTAATGCCTTGTTCAGGCATTTTTATGGCTCTGAGCTCCCGCCTTTGCATGCTGTTCGCTCGAACCGCCGCGCTGACTGTTGCTGTCACCGCGATTGTCATCGTCATCCTGGCGGCTGCCCCCACGTGCTTCTCCACCTTTTCTGCCAGCTTCCGCATGGCCTTCCGGGTCACCGAACCAGCCTCGGCCGTGTGAACCCTGGTGTGCACGATAAGAGCTGTCATGTGCTCGAGTGGAATGCTCGTGCGCACGAGATGCGTGCCGTCGGCCCTGCTCATCGTTTCCTTCTTCGTGGCTATAGGCTGCCTGTCGATGATGATGAGCGGCTGCTTCGTGGTGGGATGCAGCTTCATGGTGTGCCATTCCACCCATACGACCGATTTCGGACATATGCTGCCTGTCCTGGCTTACAGCCTCGCCGCCTTTGCGGCCACCTTCTGAACGGTTGTCTGAATCATTCTGTCGGCCTCGGCTCTCGCCACTGTCCGATTGTCTGTCTTTGACGTTTGAATTAGAATCTGCCATGATATATCTCCCTCTTTGAGATTGGTACCGAATCGTCTAGGATTCAGCTTCAGATTGCAGACTTCAAAGTGAAGAAATCAGTTGTAGAATTACACTTGCGGTACTGCTATAAAAAAGATGATCCTGAACTTACTTTGGTTCCTTTGATTCCGGCCTTGCCGAAATATTTCTGATTAATTATTTTTTAATCAGCATAAAACGCAGCCAGTGACTACCTTACCGATGTCTTAGAATTGTTGTGCTTACCGGCAAGCTGCTCGATCGCCGGATTGTCGACCATCTTCAAAACCGGCTCTTCGTTCCAGGGACCGACCATATCCTTTTCACCATTGTCTCCACTGCCCGTTGAGTCGTTAAAATACAGCCCAACGAGATCAGGTGTTGGCGTGCGTTGTCCAATAGAAAGCGGATCTTTTCCAAGGCTTTCCAGGGCGGTCATGAAAGCCTTCATATGGGTTATTTCTCTGGTCATAAGGAACTGCAATGCCTGGAGGCTTCCTGGATCATCCGTGAAATTCATGAGTCGCTCATAGACAATTTTGGCTCTGGCTTCCGCTGCAATGTTGGAACGCAGATCGACATCCAGCTCGCCGGTAATTTTCAAGTAGTCGGCTGTCCATGCATTGCCCATGCTGTTGGTAAGCGCTACGCCTCCGCCGCCAGCAATTGCAATGAGCGGGTCGGCTTCGGCAGCTTCGCGGCTGGTCTTCATTGGTTTTAGATGCATGCGGGCAAGAGTACCAATCACTTCTAAATGACTGAGTTCTTCTGTGCCGATGTCCATCAGCATATCCTTGCGTGCCTGGTCATCGCAGTTGAGGCCCTGGATCGAGTACTGCATGGCGGCTGCAAGCTCGCCATTCGCCCCGCCAAACTGTTCGAGCAGCATATTCCCAAATCGTGGATCCGGAGTGTCGACATTTACTGTAAACATCAGCTTCTTGACATGATGATACATAACAAAGCCTTCTTTCTTTCCCTCTTGTTTCTGGAAGGAACTGGTTCGTTGGAGTATTGAAACTCATACAAAATCTTGCCTGAAACGGTATCAGAAATACTGATACGCACTTGTAAAGGATTGGGCCTTCTGATGATTTGTTCCCTCCATAATAATTACTGGCGCATCGGAACTTTTTTTTAATATGCTGCATCTATTCGAACAGATCAGAAAGATATAAATGTCTAAATTTGGGACATTTTTTTTCTAATCGTCGGCTGAATCCAGGATGATTTAGCGGACATTTTTAAATGTGGGAGTAAATACCATGGCAAACGCTAAAAGTTCTGATAAGAGTAAACAGAGTTCTAAAAGTAAAAGTCAAACTGGGAAAACTGCCTCTCGGAGCCACACAGAATCTGGACGCAAAGGCAGTGAATACGATGACCAGAATCAAAATGGTAATAGTTCAAATGGAGCCATGACCGGTATGTCACATCATGAAGCGGCCTCTTATCATGAAGCCGCTGCGCATCACCATCGTGAAGCAGCCTATCATCATGAATCTGGCAATTCGGAACAGGCTCGCCGCCGTGCATCCCGTGCGCATGAAAATTCGACACGTGCCCATGACAGTTCTCACCGGGCTAATCAAGATTCTCACGGCGGCTGGTTTGGAGATTCTGAGGGACATGCAGAAGCAGCTCGTAAAGGGGCCGGCACTTCGAACAGCAAAAATAGAGACGGAAACGGTAGTCGGAATTCTAACGGAAATACTGGAAATGGCTCGAACGGACGCAGCACTACTGCCACACGAGCGCGAAACAATTAATTTTCCAGGCAGGATAGTTTCTACCATATAAGTCTCCTGGCTAAAACCATAGAAGCCTTCGCTGATTTTTTTAAGCGAAGGCTTCTGATCATCTTGGAGCATATTTCTGCTGATATGAGCACAAGATTTATCAGGATACTATACATAAAGCAGGTGATTTAAGAGGGCTGCAAGAACCTAAATAAAAACTTTGACTATCTCTTCGTACAGAAATTACTTATTATGGATAAGCGGATAGTAGTTATTGGGACAAGCAGCTCCGGAAAAACGACGTTCGCATGCAAGCTGTCAAAGAAGCTGAACGTCCCTCATATCGAATTAGATGCCATCCACTGGAAGCCCGGCTGGGTTTCCACGCCGACTGAGGAGTTTCGTTCCCTGACCCAGCAGGCGGTCTCCTCGGAAGAGTGGATAGTAGATGGAAACTACTCGGCAGTACATGATATCGTCTGGAAGAGGGCAACCACACTGATATGGCTAAACTACTCTTTCCACATTGTCGCATTTCGGGCTATAAAGCGAACTCTGCGCCGGGTTATTACCAGAGAGCCAATGTGGGCCGGTAATATCGAGACGTTTCGGAAATCTTTTCTTACCCGTGATTCCATCCTTCTGTGGGTAGTCAAAACACATAGGAAGAATCGCAAAAAGTTTCCGAGTAGATTCATACAACCTGAATACAATCATCTTTCTATCAAGATTTTATACTCTCCAAAAGAAGCGAAAGATTTTCTTGATGCATTTGGTAAGGATTGAAAATAACAAATCCGTACTTCTCCTATGAACCAACAAACCGCGTTATTTCTGGCAAACCTCAGCCACAGATGGTTACTTCTGGTACTGGCTCTACCCATAATGCTCACAATAGCGATGCTTACCGCTGGAGCGTTTCAAAGGATTGCCCGTACCAGAGCCAATATGATTTGGCTTCGAACCGCCACCGTTTTTCGCATCCTGTTCACTACTTTTCTTATTCTGAGTCTGCCGGTCTTATTTATTTCTGTTATACATCTGGGATGTGCTGCACTCAAAGCTCATGACATTCAGTGCCTATCCAATATCAAACAGCTTTCAGTGGGTGAGCTTCTTTATGCACAGGACTATGATGATCATTTTAACCTGGCAAAAAACTGGTCAGAGGCGATCACACCTGACGGTGCCAACTCGGAAAAGTATCTAAAACACACAGCAATTAACCCCTTCCGATGCCCTGCCGCCGAATCGCCTGCAAGCTATGGGATGAATGCAGCTTTGAGCAGCATTGTGATGGAGAAAATTAATGATTCATCGGACACAGTTCTGCTATTCGATGCAGATGCCCCCATTCGCTCCTTTGCCGGCGGCGATGTGGTTGTGGCCTGGAAACGGCATAGAGGCATGCCGAACATATCCTTTGCAGATGGACACGCCAGATCTACGAACAGCTACCATCGGAAGTGGATCGTATGGTCGCCTATGGACTCGAGAAGATAATGCGTGTACCGATCAGGAGCTGTGCTATACTTTTGGTGGTTGATAGGATCGTTTTAACAATATAAAATTGACCGTTAAGGAATGCGATTCATGAGTGATAATCAGAGATCAGATAAGATCATAGAGGCGGAGCGGAAGTATACTGAGCTGTTCGGATCACCGCCCACAATTCTTGTAAGAGCGCCAGGTCGCGTTAATCTGATTGGCGAGCATACCGACTATAACGACGGCTTTGTATTCCCTGCTGCAATTGAGCGGGAAGTGGTGATGGCAGGCTCGGTGCGGACAGATAATCAGGTGAGAATATATGCGCTCAATTTCAACCAATCTTCCACGTTCTCATTGAGTGAAATTCAGCCCGCAGTCGAAGGCCGAGAGCGCTGGAGTAACTATATTCGCGCAATGGCGTTCATTTTGCAGTCGGAGAATATTCCCATCTTCGGGATGAATCTGGTAGTTCTTGGGGATGTGCCGCTCGGCTCGGGCCTCTCCTCATCCGCTGCCATGCTGGTGGCTGCCAGCCTGGCTTTTACTGCATCTACAAATACTACTATCGATCCTGTGAAACGCGCCTTGCTCGCTCAGCGCGCTGAGCGGGAGTTTGTGGGTGTGAATGTGGGAATTATGGATATGTTCATTTCCGCGCTGGGGCAGGCAAATCATGCGCTGTTAATTGATACACACTCACTCGAGTTCGAAGCAGTTCCGCTGCCAGCGACAGGAGTGTCTATCGTGATCGCTGATACAAATAAAAAACGCGGCCTGGTAGATTCGCAGTACAATAGCCGCCGCGCGGAGTGTGAAGAGGCGGTGGCGCTTCTGAAAAAAAATCTGCCTGACATTCGTGCCCTCCGAGATGTATCGATGGAGGATTTTGAAAAGTATGGGCCTTCGCTCCCAGAGAAAGTGCAGAAGCGAGCAAGGCATGTGATTACAGAAGATGCGCGCACTCTGGAAAGTGTGAAAGCTCTGAAACGTGGTGATATTGCTCGCTTCGGGGTGTTGATGAACGGTTCACACGACAGTCTTCGAGATGACTACGAAGTAAGCTGTCTTGAACTGGACTATTTGGTCGAATCCGCTCGATCTGTCGATGGGGTTTATGGATCACGTATGACGGGGGCAGGATTCGGAGGCTGCACAGTCAGCCTGGTAGCAGAGGATGCAGTTGAAAATTTCAAAGAAGAGGTACCCGATATATACAAAACTGCCACCGGCTTGAACACTAAAATCACGGTTACGACAGCCGCTCAGGGTGCTGAAAGATTGCTGTAACAAGCGACGAATCCGCTCTATCAGTTAAGAAATTTAACCACGGAACACACGGAACACACGGAAAAAACAGAGACAAACAAATCGTGTAGATAGTTTGATTTATCGCAGCGAGAAACATAAAGAATCCCCCTCAGCAGGAAGGTTGGCCGGAGGCCTCACAGACAGGTACTTCAGTGCCTGAATCGTATTCAAGTTTGGAATTTGCTTTTTCCGTGTATTCCGTGGTTTCCGTGGTTAAATTTCTAAGCACAAGTTTTACAGATGCGTGCGAAATTTTATTGCTGAACCTACCTTACGGAAGTGCCATGTTGGCTGAACACTATTATATAACTACAGGAGGCCGTAATTGGCACAACATAAACCGCTGCGAGTGGGTGTATTAGGAACTGGAAATTGGGGAAAAGTGCATATCGAGGCGTACTGGCGGAATCCCGATACCGATCTTGTGGCGATCTGTGGAAGTTCGAATTTGGAACGTGTCCAGCGCATGGGCAATCAGTACGGCGCAAAGCCTTACCTCAATCTAGGCGAGATGATCGAGAAGGAAAACCTTGATCTCATCAGCATTATCACTCCGGATGACCAGCACTATTCCCCCTATAAACAGGCTCTCGAAGCAGGCCTGAACTGCTTATTTGAGAAACCACTTGTCATGAACGTTGCCGAGGCGAAGGAGCTGGTGACTCTCGCGAGGAAACAGGGTATCCATTGCGCAGTGAATTTCAATCACCGCTACGCTACTCCATTTCAACTGGTTCAGCAGCATGTGAAAGAGGGTAAAGTGGGCAAGCCGCTGCACTTCATGTGGAGGTTTACCGGCGGCCACTATCCGGAACGGCAGCAGTCGCCGATGGCGCACCTGCTGTATATGCAGTCCCATGGTTTCAATATGCTTCAGACTTTGGGTGGTAAGATCGCAAGTATCAAAGGGCATGCATACGATGTGCGCGGAACAGGGCAATTTACGACCGCTGTCCTGAGTCTACAGTTCGAGAGCGGCGCGGTCGGTTCCTTTGTAGCAGGTGTGGATGGCGATTACAAGGACCCGGATATCTACAGCTTTGAGATGATGGGCGATAAGGGCCGGGTGAAAGTGGACGATGCAATTCGTCGTTTTGAATATGCCCCACGTTCTGCGATAGAGCAGACTCATCAGGAGCAGAAGGGCGAAGAGTCGCTGGCTCAGGTTTGGAACAGCCACTTCTTCGATGATGAGAGCCGCGATTTTGGCCGGACAACCGATCGTCACATAGCTGACTTCGTCCGTGCCATGCATGCAGGCGAGCCAGAACCTATTCCGATCGAAGAGGGATTGGCCGCCCTCGAAGCGGGCCAGATGGCAATCGATAGTATTATGAGGTGATATTAGCGATTTTTGAGGATACAAGTAGAAGCACTCTCATCACGTTTTTCGGCTGCCTGGTTTGGAAAGAATGATCGTATCCACTCATCACGCATTTCGACCACAAAGTCACGTGTTGAATCTTCAGGGGATATCTATTTACCTCAGCAATTACCCAGAGTCCATTTTTGTTCTCAAGATGCAGCTCGAGGTACTCCACGTTTTCATCCATCGATGAAGCAAAGTCTGCGTCAGATTTTAGTACGTGCATCCTCGAGATAAACTAGGATATATGCGCCTCCGCGTGTAATATCTATTTAGATATGTTACTAGAAATCCTTATCTCGCGATAATTGGAACCACTTCGGGAGAAACGAGTGAATGGGCGAAGCACTTAATCGTAATCGTACATGGCTTCTGACTATAGTTCTCTTTATCGGGAGTTTTTATTCGCTAACACCATCCTTGGGACAGAAAACCCTCCCGCCGGCAGTAGATTATATCCGTGATGTCCAGCCAATTCTGAAAGCGCACTGTTTTCAATGCCACGGCAATACCCAAAATCAAGGCGGATTTAGCCTGAACTCTCGCGAGTTGGCTCTTAAAGGAGGGGTGAGCGGTTCGGTTCTTTCACCGGGGCATAGTGCTTCCAGCCTATTCATGACTCGAGTGCTCGGCACGGACGGCAAGCCTCGAATGCCGCTCGGCTTTGCGCCGCTCCTGGTATCACAAGTCAAAACTCTAAGCCTCTGGATAGATCAGGGAGCCTCGTGGCCGGTTGGAAACAGCAGTAAACACTGGGCATATATCAAACCGCTACGTCCTAATCTGCCGGTGGTGAAAAATCATGCCTGGGTACGAAATCCGATCGACACTTTTATTCTAGCAAAGCTGGAAAAAGAGCACCTCAAGCCATCGCCTCCTGCTGATAAGGTCACTCTTCTTCGCCGTGTGACTCTTGATCTTATTGGCCTGCCGCCAACACCAAAAGAGGTCGACTCCTTCCTTGCAGACAGCTCACCCAATGCCTATGAAAAAGTAGTGACAAATCTTCTGGCGAACCCGCATTATGGCGAGCGGATGGCGCTGCCCTGGCTGGATGCTGCGCGCTATGCCGACAGCAATGGATTTCAGGAAGACGGCGATAACGCACAGTATATCTGGCGCGACTGGGTGGTGCGCGCATTTAATTCCAACATGCCATTCGATCAGTTCACTCTGCTGCAGCTAGCTGGCGACCTGCTTCCAAATGCCACTACCGATCAGAAAATTGCAACGGGATTTAATCGATGCCATCTGTTAAACGGGGAAGGCGGAGCGATACCTGAAGAGCAGCGTAATGTAATACTCTTCGATCGCGTCGATGTAACCGCCACGAATTGGCTCGGGGCTACGCTCGCCTGCGCCCAATGCCATGACCATAAATACGACCCGTTCACCCAGAAAGATTACTATTCTTTCCTCGCCTTTTTTAATAGAGTTCCGGAGATCGGTACTCCGCAGGGCGGTAATAAATACCGGGTCGATGAACCCTCTATTATCGTTCCAACGGATGACGATGCTGCTAAACTGAAAGAGCTTGAGTCAGAAATTGCAGCGGCGCGAACAAAATTGGACACCTATTCCAGCACAAATCAGGCTGGAATTCAGGAAGAGCTGCGCACATGGGAAACCTTACATTCCCAGATCAGCAGCATCTTGCCGAAATTAGAAGCCTGGAGTGCCGTGGGGCCATTTCCGGCAGCAAGCTTCGATACAGCCTTCGATACCGAGTTCGATCCTGAAAAAAAAGTGGATCTGGCAAAATCTTATAATGGCGGCAAGCTGATTTGGGCTTCACATCCAGACTGGATCGATGGGAAAATCCATCCGCTGGATAGTGAGAATTCTGCCTACTATTTAGTGCGCACGATTCATACCGCCCATGCCATGCCGCTGCCCTTGAGCATTGGAAGTGACGATGGGGTGAAAGTATGGCTGAACGGCAAGTTATTGCTGGCAAATAAGGTGACTCGCGCAGCCGCGCCCGACCAGGAAAAAATTATTGTTTCATTAACTGCCGGAGAGAATACGCTCCTCATCAAGATTGTGAATGGGGGCGGCATCGGTGGATTCTATTTCAATGTGGGCGAATCGACGCTGCCGGAAAGTGTGCAGTCGATTCTAAAAATTGCTGCTTCAGCACGAACCGCCGCACAGCTAAAACAGATTCGAGACTACTATCTAAGCGCTTTTCCTCCCGCTTTACTTAAAGAAGATCAGGATAAAATTGCAAAACTTGAGAAAGAGCGCGACGCATTTCGCACTAATCTTCCCAGAGTGATGGTCATGTCCGATGCGATGCCGCGAAAGACGCACATTCTCGAGCGCGGTAACTATGAAATGCCTCGTGCTGAAGTTGAGCCGGATGTCCCTGCCAGCCTGACCTCGCTCACTGCTGGCGTTCCAAAGAATCGACTGGGGCTGGCGCAGTGGTTAATCAATCCGGATAATCCTCTGACTGCGCGTGTGCAGGTGAATCGGATATGGCAGCTTTTCTTCGGGACAGGCCTGGTGAAAACTTCGGAAAATTTTGGAACGCAGAGTGATCTCCCTATCCATCCGCAGCTTCTCGATTGGCTCGCAGTAGATTTTCGTGAGAACGGATGGGATGTGAAGCGGATTCAACGCATGATAGTCACCAGCGCGACCTACAGGCAGACTTCGAAGATTTCCCCGGAGGTTCGGGTTCGAGATCCAGAAAATCGATTGCTGGCGCGCGCGGCTCGTTTTCGGCTTTCTTCTCTGCTTTTGCGAGACGCTGCGCTTGGATCCAGCGGTCTTCTCAATGAGAAAATAGGAGGCAAGCCAGTCTATCCTTACCAGCCGAAATCGATCTGGGACGGGCTTTCTGTCACGCTCGCACGAGATTTTACCTATCCCCAATCGAAAGGTTCTGATCTTTACCGAAGGAGCCTGTATACGTTCTGGCGGAGAACTGTGGCTCCCTCAGATATGTTCGACGCTTCTGTGCGCAACGTTTGTAAGGTGCGGCTCACGGTCACCAGCACCCCGCTTCATGCACTGACCACTCTGAATGACGTTACCTGGGTAGAGGCTGCCCGAGCCCTTGCGGAAAAAGTGATGAAAGAGGCCGGACCCAATCCCAATTCTAGGCTAGCGGAAGCGTTCCGGAGAGTCTGCGCGAGGCGGCCCGCACCGGAAGAAATGCGAATTTTACACCGTGATCTTGACCGCGCCATGGCTGCTTTCCAGGCTGATCCGAAGGCTGCTGAGCTGTTTCTCAAATCAGGTGATAGTCCCCGCGATTCTACGCTCAACCCGGTGGAGCATGCCGCCTACGCCAGTGTCTGCCTTACTGTCTACAATCTTGATGAAGCCCTGACTCGTGAGTAATGTATGGCAGCGGTGTGGACAAATTGTCTGAACTTAGATCAGAGATACCTGACGTGAATGATTTATCTCAGTCACGAATAAAATAATCGTTATCATAAAATGCTTTTTTGCGGAATCGCGCCTCCGCAAGAGTCTGAAATCCTTTCTGTCTTAGCCTGTTAAAGAGAGAGTTACTATGAATCCTGAGTTTGAAAATGCCCTGCATATTTCCCGTCGCCAGTTTTTTGGGAAGGCCGCTGTGACAGGTGTCGGAATAGCTGCGCTCGCAGGCCTTCTGGAACAGGAGGGACTGGCTCAGGGAGCGAAAAGCCAGTCTGGACTGCCTCCTCTGCCTGGCCTGCCGCACTTTCCGCCAAAGGCGAAACATATGGTGGTGCTCTGGCAGGGTGGCGCTCCCTCCCATGTCGATCTGTTCGATCATAAGCCCGGACTACTGGCGCTTCGGGGGCAGCAAGTGCCGGACAGCGTTCGATCGAAAGGCCGCCTCTCTACCATGACTTCCGGGCAGAAGACTTATCCCGTACTGCCGCCTATTCGACCCTTCAAACAGTATGGCAAAAGTGGTACCTGGATGTCCGAGCTTATACCCCATACCGGCTCCATTGCGGATGAGATATGCCTGGTGCGGTCGATGCATACCGAGGCGGTCAACCACGCGCCGGGAGTCACGCTTTTTATGACGGGCAGTCAGATCCCCGGCAGGCCAAGTATGGGCGCCTGGGCAACCTATGGGCTTGGAACCATGACCAGCGACCTGCCCTCATTCTGTGTGATGACTTCGACCGATCAGGGCAGAACCTGCGGCCAGCTATTTTACGATTACTACTGGGGCAGCGGATTTTTACCGTCCAAGTATCAAGGGGTGCGTTTCCGAGGAGAGGGTGATCCAGTTCTTTATCTGGCTGATCCAGAGGGTATGCCTCGAACTCTTCGGCGAGGCGCACTGGACGATATTGCCGCTTTGAACAGGAAACATCTCGCAGTGTATAACGACCCGGAAATCGAGACTCGCCTGACTCAATACGAGATGGCCTACCGCATGCAGACCAGCGTACCTGACCTGCTCGATATCTCCAAAGAGCCGGCTCATATTCTGGAAATGTATGGGGCAGATGTGTATCGCCCGGGCTCATTCGCACGAAACTGCCTGCTGACGCGCCGCCTTATCGAGCGAGGAGTCCGTTTTGTTCAGCTGATGCACTCCGGGTGGGATCAGCATGGTAATTTAGATACACAGCTGGAACTGCAGTGCCGGGATACCGATCAGGCTTCAGCCGCGCTCGTCATGGACTTGAAACAGCGAGGTCTGCTTGATGAAACCATTGTATTGTGGGGTGGCGAGTTTGGGCGGACACCGTTTGTCCAGGGGGATCTCGCCAAACCGAACGGGCACGGACGTGATCATCTGGGTTCGGCCTACAGTATGTGGGTGGCAGGCGGCGGCTTCAAAGGCGGCACTATCTATGGAGAAACTGATGAGTTCTGCTACAATGTGGCAAAGGATCCTGTTCACGTCCACGATCTGCAGGCCACCATACTGCATGCTCTTGGAATCGATCACACCCGCCTGACGTATCGCTATCAGGGCCGCGATTTCCGCCTCACCGATGTTTATGGCAACGTGATTGCCCCACTTCTGGCATAAGTAACATTCATCCCTTTTTAGCGCGTGAGACAATATTGCATTCGCCCCTCTCTTAGCGAGGAACGAGCGGGCAGGAGAGGGGTTGGGGTGAGGTGCATTTATCAGGGGAAATGAGTCAATTCGAGTTGAAGATTAATATTCCCATGGTTAGGTCAAACATTATATGCTGCTTTTGCTCGCTTTACTCTCTGCCGTATTTCATACAGTACCGATCAAAACAAACACAATGAACTCTCCCCAAATTCCAGCCGATATGATGGCTGATGTGGCATCCTCTTCAGAAGTAATTAAGTACGTCATCTCGCAAGGATCACCCGATCTCCTGGTGTTTACGGAAGATCGACAACACTCAGTTCGGCGAGACGATGCGCTGCCATCTATCTGGCTCAAAAGATTGACGGAAGAGCGCGGAAAGATTGCCGGAAGAGCACAGCTAGGCGAATTTTACACATTTCAAGTCTGCATCTACAATCCTACCGATTCTCCACAGAGCGTTATTTCAGCCTGCATCGATCTGCCGGGCGCCCCGCAGTCTGGTCTGCACTGCCTGAACTTCGAAACACGACCAAATGCAGAACCACCGCTCAAAGACGGCCTTCCGTTGGCACCACACTCCCTCAAAACTCTCTGGATGGCAGTGGAAGCGCCTTTAGCGGCGGCCGAACTGAGAGGCAGCGTGAAAATAGTATGTCATAACAGAGTATCAGGACTTTTTAAAACACTTTTAATTCCGATAGAAATCACGGTATCTGGAGCGCCAATATCCAACAGCGGTGCGGATGAAGCCTGGAGGCTGGCGCGTCTGAAATGGCTGCTGCCTGGTGATCTCGGCGCCGCTGTTGAGCCGACACACGGATATCAGGCAGTTCGACGATCTGGCAGATCAATTTATCTGACAGGAAAAGAATTTCATATTGCGGAGACTGGACTTCCCCAGCAGTTCACCAGTTATCTTTCTGGAAGCGGCACAAAAATCAGCAAAAATGGAAAGCCTCTGCTTAAATCTCCGGTTCGTTTCATCGTAGAAACAGATCGTGGCACCGAAGTATTTATTTCCGATGGGGGAGTAAGGTTCCACTCAGAAAATAAGGATGGGATATCCTGGGAAGCGCTCAGCAAAGCAGGCGTATTCCATCTCAAATGCCAGGGCCGATTAGAGTTCGATGGTAATCTGAATTATAATCTATCCCTTACTTCTGATAGCACTATAGACATAAAAGATATCCGCATGGAAATTCCGTATGAATCTGGTGCAGCGGATTATGCGATGGGACTGGGCCTGAGAGGCGGAAAGCGTCCCCCTTCGCTCGACTGGAAATGGGATCTCTCGAAACATCAGGATAGAATCTGGATCGGGGATGTGAACATTGGTGCCCAATGGCAGTTTCAAGGAGCGAACTATCGTCGTCCGCTGGTCAATATCTATTACGGTTTTCAGCCATTGTCGCTGCCGGAATCCTGGGGAAACGAAGGGCGAGGCGGTCTGAATATTGAGTCAAGTTCCGCGGATACCGTGCTGCTGACGGCTTATAGCGGTGCAAGGAGAATCAGCGCCGGTGAGACTTTGCACTATAATTTGGCAATTTCGCTCACTCCGGCGCGGCCCATAGATACCGATAAGCAGTGGTCGACCAGGTTCTACCATCCCAGCGACAGCGTGGATATGGGAGACGGTGAAAAGTACATCCACACAATGAAAGCGAATGGGGCGAATGTCTTAAATATTCATCATCGCCAGCGCCTGAATCCCTTCATCAACTACCCTTTCAACGACTTCTCAGTACCTGAGCTGGCTGATTTTACACACAGGGCCCACGCAGAAAACCTGCGCGTCAAAGTCTACTATACCACCCGCGAGCTTACTCAGCAGATGCCGGAGTTCTTTGCTCTGCACCGACTTGATGGAGCAGTAATGCAGCCTGGTCCGGGACCGCTCACTCGTTCAATTCTGCATCCAAATGGGCCTAACCACTGGCTGAACGAAAATCTTATTTCTAATTTCATACCGGCGTGGTATACCGAACTGGATGGAAAGTATGCGGGTATGAAAGATCTATCCGTGCTCACCACCCCCGATGGCGCCTGGAATCGTTTCTATCTGCACGGTCTGGACTGGCTAATTCACAAAACTCAGATCGATGGAATTTATATCGATGATACCGCTCTCGATCGCGGAACTATGCTGCATGCGCGCCGCATCCTGGAAGCGAATCGCCAGGCGCCTCTGATCGATCTGCACTCCTGGAACCCTTTCAGCAAAGACGACTCGTATATCGTGAGCGCAAGCCTGTACATGGATCTGCTTCCGTTCATCGATCGGCTCTGGCTGGGTGAAGCGGCGGACTATAATCAGTCGCCCGATGCCTGGCTCGTTCAGTACTCCGGAATACCATACGGCGTGATGAGCGAGATGCTGGAAGGAGGTGGCAATCCGTGGAGAGGCATGTTGTTTGGAATGACTGGACGTTTTGGATTTGCAGGTGACCCGCGCGCTCTCTGGAAATTCTGGGATAGTTTCGATATAAAAGAATCCGAGATGATCGGCTGGTGGGACCATTCCAACCCGGTGAAAACAGCTCACAATGATGTTCTCGCAACGATCTATAAAAAACCTCACAAAACTCTGATAGCTATCGCCAGTTGGGCCAGAAAGCCGGTCGAGTTAAATTTAATTATCGACTGGAAAGCGCTGGGTATCGATGCTTCGCGAGCCACTCTGCATGCTGAGGCCATCGATGGATTTCAACCCGAAATGTCTTTCGACCGGAATAAACCGATAAAAGTCGATCCCGGTAAAGGCTGGCTGCTGATTCTTGATTAAGAATCGCTGAATCTTTTCTAAAGGCTGCCTGCATCGCTTCATATAATCCTGTGAGTCATTTAATTACTCTAAGGATTATCAAGCTATGAATCGAAGCAGAGCTTTCACGGTTATCGAATTGTTGGTTGTTATAGCTATTATTGCTGTTCTGGCAGCCATCATGTTTCCTGTTTTTGCCCAGGCGCGCGCACAAGCGCGGAAAACAGCATGTACTTCTAACTTCAAACAGATTGTTCTCGGCGTGACACTTTACATTAATGATAATGATGAGACGTATCCTCGTGCCAACTATGCTGTTCCTTTGGGAAGCAACCCTTTAGGCGCAGATCTGGACCGAGTTCAGTGGTACCAGGCGGTTGATCCCTACTGTAAGTCAGGCTACAATCCAGTAGGTATTGACCAGCGCATAGACATATGGACCTGCCCGGACTACGACATAACGGCGGATGATAGATTTGGATACAACCCCGGTTACAGCTACGTGTGGAATGCGAATCTAGGCGCAGCACAAGCCTCAGATACTCCACCGGACTGGCAGGCTCAATCAGTCAAAACACTGGCCGATGTGCAGTTCCCGACTAATCAGGTTTTGGCTGCCGAAGGCGAAGGCAGGAGGGTCTATACTTATGGTGACGATACAGGTAATTATGAACAGGGTTACGATGATATCGCCAAAGATGTAAATATCGACTATGTTCTAGCTCGTGTACGACATAATGGAGGGTCTAATTTTGCACTGGCAGATGGCCATGTGAAGTATTTCCACGCTCCAAAACCGAGTTACACAGGGACACTTTCTTCCACTGGTAATCCTTCGAATGGGATAACTCCGACACAAAGCAGCGGCCCAGTGCTGTACCGCCGCAGTTCAAATCCTAATTCCTCAGCCTGGTTCCTCGAACACTGAATTAAGTACACCTATTTAGAAATTTTTTTTCGCTACTAACGCAATCATTCCAGGTGCGTGGGATGATATACTAAATAGCTGGACTTTTAACCATTGTTTAATTTGGTCACCAAAAGGATATCACCGATCGCAAGGTTCGCGGTCGGTTGCGCCTTTACCTGTAGCTGCGTTAAGGTAGGTGAGCGTTTTTGGACGCATCTCCTTTGATACCGGAGTTTTTGGCGGGTTCCGCATATCGTGAACTCTGCCGCCACGAATGTTGGGGTAATTGTGTAACGATTTAAACGGATTTTCCGCTGGCGACGGCCAATAATACAGTCTCCCCGATAATGCAGTTAAGATTGCACGCATTGGCAAGTAATCAGTTATATTAGTCTACGGCAAAAGCTGTTCGACTCGATTGGTAAACACTCTGCATGAATACAAACGGACGAAAACTCTCTATGGACTGGATAGCAGTCGTCATCGCAATCGGCGCCGCTCTGCTGATTCGGCTCTCCCTGCTGCCCCACATACCCTGGCAATAGCGATGAAAAGTTCACCGTTCCCATATGTTGATAACCTCTGCCTGTTACTTTTGCCGTATTGATCCGGAGGTTGAAAACCCCCGTCTGGAAAAAGCGGTCGTCCAATACATATACCGGAGGTTGAAAACCCCCGTCTGGAAAAAGCGGTCGTCTTTCAGACGGAATTCCCCTCTTTCGGACTGGAATTCAATTCAATATTCAGCTCATGCAGGGAGCTTGCGACCGGAGATGGGCTTCGTAATTCCAGACCTGGGTTTCAACCCAGTGTGTTTAATGGCCTTCACAAATCCAGACATGGGTTTCAACCCAGTGTAGAAAATAAGCTTCGCAATTCCATCACGGTTTAATCACCGGCTGAACCATTTAAGGATAATATTTCGTGAGTGAAAAAGTTGTTTCTGCTGATCCAGTAACTAACAAAGATGCTATCGGTTCCGGCAGCATTCTTGGTCTTGTTCCCGGCCTCCTTCTGCTTGCTTCAATAGGATTTGCCGGCAAAGTGACCGAACAATCGATAGCAAAATATGGCAAAGCCAATCATCTGGCGCTGCCGAATATCGAATATGTACTCTGGGCGATTCTTTTTGGCCTGATTATTTCAAACACCGTAGGAGTTCCTCGTATTTTTCGGGCAGGTGTGGACACCTATGAACTGTGGCTCAAAACTGGAATCATTCTGCTGGGAGCTCGATTCCTTCTTGGAGATGTACTCAAACTCGGTGGGTTCAGCCTGGCACTGGTCGTTATCGAGCTGGGGCTATCCATCGCACTGATGAGCTGGCTTGGAAAACGATTCCATCTTTCCCCAAAACTGACCAGCCTTCTTGCGATTGGTTCTTCGATCTGCGGGGTTTCCGCGATAATAGCTGCAAAAGGCGCTATCGATGCGGACGATGAAGAAGCTTCTTACGCGATTGCTGCGATTCTGGCTCTTGGCGCGATTAGCCTGCTTATCTTTCCATTCATAGGTCACGCTCTGCACATGAGCGATCAGTCGTTTGGCCTCTGGGTTGGGCTGGCAGTCGACAATACTGCGGAAGCGACTGCGGCAGGAGCGCTCTATTCGGACAAAGCCTCCAAATTTGCTGTCATAGCAAAAACTACCCGCAACGCCACGATTGGTTTTGTAGTGCTCGCCTATGCTGTTTACTGGGCTAACAAGGGCCAGGCTAGTGAGATTACAAATCGTATTTCTTTTCTGTGGCATAAGTTTCCCAAGTTCGTGCTGGGGTTTCTGCTCATTTCTGTGTTGGCGACAGCCGGAGTTTTCAATAAAGTGCAGCTCACCGATCTGGGAAACCTATCAAGATGGTCGTTTCTCCTAACCTTCGCAGGTGTGGGTTTGCGCACGGATCTACGGCAGATGCGCAGACAGGGACTCAGGCCGTTTGTGGTTGGCGCTGCGGGGGAAATAGCGATCGCGATAATCACGCTGGTACTGGTGCTGGCATCGTCTAATTATCTGCATAGCTGATGCGACTGGATACCTGGGAAGATTTATCCTCGTTCATCCCTTCTTCAAACGCTAATGTACTCCTATCTATGCTGCCTCATTCCAATATCAGGAGATGCGAACGTAGACCTCGCTTCAAACCTTTTCACAGACGTTCATTCCGACAATAGTTCAGAATGTAACGAATGTAAAGAAGCACCACAATCTAAATTTTGCTGTAGATCCGGCACCTCAGGGAAAAGACATAGCAACCACACTGTATCATGTGCATACAACGCCAACAGTTTATATTATCGATGCTAAAGGAAAAATCGCCAGTTCCATTGAAGGATATAACGGTCCGACAACCGCTTTGAAAGAGGCAATCGATGCTGGATTAACACACTAGACCATAAATATATATTGGAATATATTCACGACAATGCGCGATTCTTGCCCGTGCGTACTCGGCACTAAAGTACCCGTCTGGATTTGCGAAGCCCATCTCCGGTCGCAAGCTCCCTGCATGGGCTGAATATTGAATTGAATTACAGCCCGAAGGACGGGCATTCCGTCTGAAAGACGACCGCTTTTTCCAGACGGGGGTTTTCAACCTCCGGATCAATTCTGCTTTTTCCAGACGGGGTTTTCAACCTCCGGATGGATTGGGCAAATAATAAACTCACTCTATGTTGTCTGATACAGGCGTTTCCTCTTCTTCCGAAGGCCGAATCTCTTTAAGGTTTCGAAGCTGGGGCCAGATGAGAGCGGATGCGATCACGACAATGATCGTCCCAATGCCGCCCAGAACTACAGAAGGAACCACGCCCAGCCAGGCTGCGACTGTACCCGACTCGAAGGCGCCCAATTCATTAGAAGCTCCCACAAAAATACTGTTGACCGCTGAAACCCGCCCTCGCATTGCATCCGGAGCCGTGACCAGCAGCAGTGCGCTCCGTATCACAACACTCACGCTGTCCAGCGCTCCAAGAGAAAAAAGCATTGCCAGCGAGAGCAGGAATGACTTCGATAGTCCGAACACGATGGTAGCGACACCGAAACCCGCAACTGCCCATAATAGTGTTTTACCGGCGTGTTTGGAAGGCCGCCTGTGCGCGATAATGAAAGCCATCACGGTTGCTCCAATCGATGGGGCAGCCCGAAGCCATCCAAAACCCGTGGGGCCAACGTGGAGGATATCCTTGGCAAAAACCGGGAGCATGGCTGCGGCTCCACCCAGCAGTACAGCAAACAGATCAAGCGTGATTGCAGATAGGAGCAGAGGAGAACTCCGCATGAAACGAATGCCTGCGCCCAGCGATTCCAAACTCAAAGGCTCACGTGGCCGAACAGGCTGACTGCTGCGTATGGAGGCGATCATGCAGACGTAGATAATAGAAAATAGCACATCCAGCATATATGCAGGCGTGACACTCTTGCTCACTGCTATCACGAAGCCGCCCAGGGCAGGTCCGATTGCGGCCGCTAGCTGCCAGATATTACTCCTCCAGTTCACAGCGTTCGTGAAAACGCTGGGAGGCACAACCTGTGCTACCAGCGTGGAACTGGCCGGTCCAAAAAACGAACGGGCAATCCCTATACAAAGTATGAGAGTATAGAGCAGGTAGATCGGCCCATTGAAAAACGACAGAAACGCGAGCCCCACAGAACATACCGCATTGCAGGAGCGGGCGACCAGTACTATTTTTTTTCTGGAATACTGATCTGAAAGATGGCCTGCCGGCAGAGCAAAAAGGATGACAGGAAGTATCTCTACCAGACCTACCAGCCCGAGAGCAAATGCGGAATGAGTCAGAGTGTATACATGCCATCCAATGGCAACATCCGCCATCTGCCCGCCAATAGTGCCGAGGAAATTGCTTAGCAGGAGAAAACGAAAATCACGAAAACGCAGCGCGGCGTAAGGATCATGGGGAGCTGCGGACTCCCCTTCTGTTTTATCTGGCATGCAACTTAAAAATTACGTTCCCGGAACGCACCTTTCTGTACAAAACTTTATTCGCACCTTGATTATTGACTCAGCTCATACAGTAACCATACAGCCCGAATCAGCCTGACTCAAACTCAAACAGACAGAATAGAATTGATGGTTTATTCCCATTTTTCCTGCATTCACGCATTTCGTTTGCTCCAGGAATAGCAGCTGTTTGTTAAAAAGAGCATCTTTTAAGCTATGATCCAATTACAGTCAGATGACAAAAAACGGAGAGACTCCTGAGAGCCTCTCCGTTTCACATCAATAAAAATCTATTATTCTGCTGCGGGAGTTTCCGAGGCAGGCGCTTTAGTGCGTGCGCGAGGCGCTGCAGGCTTTGCAGCCGCTGCCGCTTTAGGCGCAGCCGCTTTAGCAGGCGCAGGTTTAGCAGCAGTGCGTACAGGAGCTGCTTTTCCAGCAGATTTTGAAGCTGCTTTTGCTGTTTTAATAACTTCTTTGATACGCTCATGTTCGCGCTTGCGCGACTGGCGAATTTCTTTTAATCGAATACGCACCGATTTTCCTCCGTCATGATTATCTTCACGCGCAAAGGAAAATCTTCGCGCCTATATGGTTCAGACTACTAATATAGCTTATCATAGCCCGATTTGTCAATCTAAATGTTCACACGAATGAAAGGTGTTGAAACATTTCCAATCCTATTCTGCCTAACATTATGTATTTGCCCATGGTGTACATCCTCTGGTAGTTACCTGTGCGTATACAAAAGGACATTAGATTTGAATGTGGGCTGCTGGTTGTTTAATATACCACCAGGATTATAGACTTGACACGGATACTATCTACTGGTAAACTTTCATTATTCAACGCACCATACCGCCTTTTGCGCACCGGCTGCGATTAATCTCCACGATCAGGAATGAAAATAGAGCATGTTATGTCAGGCTAAACAGACTTCAAAGATATTCGGCTGGTTCTTAGTTGGATTTTCTGGGATTGGTCTGGCCATTACGGCTGTTTTTGCACAATCGCCAGAATCTCAGCCGAAACGCGATTTCTTCTCCTCCGCCCAAATTCAATTTTATGAAGTTCAGGTCGAACCGATCCTCAAAAAAAGCTGCTTTAGCTGCCATGGCGAAGGTGCAGAGTTGAGCGGCGGCCTTAATCTGACTAACCGTTCTGCTCTTTTGAAAGGCGGCATTTCCGGCAGTGCAATCTCACTTGCAAAACCGGCCGATAGCTTGCTGCTGCATGCGATCAACTATCAGGGCCGCCAGATGCCTCCCTCAGGAAAACTTCCACAGTCTCAAATCGATATTCTGACAAAATGGGTCGGAATGGGATGCCCTCTGCTGGCTCAAAAAAATAACAGTACTGGTGCCCCGGTAAAAAAAGGTCCCCCTCCAGTCAATGAAGAGAACAAACGGTTCTGGTCCTTTCAGCCGGTGCACAGGCCAGCCCCGCCAGAAATGAAAGGTTCTTCCTGGGTAAAGAATCCGATTGATGCCTTCGTTCTCGCAAAACTCAAAAAGAGTGGCCTCAAACCATCACCACTCTCCGAGAGAACTGCGCTGCTCCGCAGGGTGACGTACGATCTCACAGGCCTGCCTCCCGCGCTTAAAGAAGTGCAGGCATTTCTAGGTGATAAACGCCCTAATGCGTACGAGAAAGTAGTTGACAGGCTGCTCGCATCCCGCCAATATGGAGAGCGATGGGGGCGCCACTGGCTCGATCTGGTACGCTACGCCGAAACCAACAGCTTCGAACGTGACGGACCGAAACCGTTTGTCTGGCGTTATCGAGATTACATAATCAGATCTTTCAATGAAGATAAACCGTACGACCAGTTTATTCGGGAACAGCTGGCCGGGGATGAGCTGCCTGCGAGAAGTGTCGATTCTTTAATCGCTACAGGCTACTACCGACTCGGAACCTGGGATGATGAACCTTCTGATCCGCTTCAGGCAAGATACGATGAGTTCGATGATATTGCTGCCACGACCGGGCAGGTCTTCCTGGGACTGACAGTAAACTGTGCCCGCTGCCATGATCACAAACTCGATCCTATTCCTCAGAAGGACTACTATCGGTTCCTATCCTTTTTTCAGGGCCTAAATCGATTTGGAAACGGCGGTGGAGATTCGGTAGATGCGAGTTCGCTTCGCACCATTGCTTCTCCGGCAGAGCAGTCGAAACATGCGGCAGAAGAAGCAGCCTACAAGCAGAAACTCGATACTTTGGAAAGTAGTCTTAAGAAGATCGAAGATATGGTGCGGAATGGTTTTCAGCCCGTTGAAAAAGAGGAATTTACACACGAAGATCGGCGCATAGCAATACTTAAAAAACGAGTTCCCGGCGAACTCAGCGACGAGAGTTTCAAACAGTATGTCGATCTCTTCAAACAGCGGGATCAATTAAGAAAAGCTCCTCCAATTGGACTGGAAATGGCTCTCTGCGCTACCGAAGGGAGCAAAATTCCACCTCCGACATACGTTCTGCTCCGCGGCAGCCCGCATGCTCAGGGTGATCAGGTCGAGCCGGCATTTCTATCCATACTCTCTCCTCCTGCTCCCGTCATTCCTGCGCTCGCCCCGGAGGTACAGTCGAGTGGACGCAGGCTTGCTCTCGCAAATTGGATCGCAAACAAAGACAATCAGCTCACAGCACGTGTTATGGTCAATCGGGTCTGGCAGCACCATTTTGGCAGAGGAATAGTACGATCCACCAGTAATTTCGGTTTCCAGGGAACGCCGCCCACACATCCTGAACTGCTGGACTGGCTCGCTTCGGAGTTTATGCGGAAAGGCTGGAAACTCAAATCACTGCATAAGCTTATCCTGATGTCGAACACTTATCAGATGTCCTCGGCAGGGAATGCTGCAGCATTGAAAAAAGATCCGGAAAACGACCTCTTCTGGCGTTTTGATATGCGCCGCCTGGATGCCGAGGAAATTCGTGATTCGGTGCTGGCAGTCAACGGCAGTTTAAATATGAAAATGGGCGGGCCGAGTATCTTCCCCGTGATTCCGAAAGAGGTTCTCGCCGGCCAGTCAATGCCTGGCAGCGGCTGGAATGTCTCAATTCCTGACGATCAGCGCCGGCGCAGCGTCTATGTGCATATAAAACGGTCGATGGCGCTGCCTATACTGGCCAGTTTCGATGCCGCCGATACAGATTTCACCTGCCCCGCCCGTTTTTCGACAACACAGCCCACGCAGGCTCTCGGAATGCTGAACAGTGTATTTATGAACGATCAGGCGAGGATATTTGCCGACTATCTTAAACTGCATGCCGGATCGAGCAAAGCAGCGCAGGTCAAATTGGGATTGGGCAGGGTGCTTCAGCGTGAGCCTTCTGCCAAGGAAATCCAACGCGGCATTAAGTTCATGAACCAGATCGAAAGCCGGGATGGGATCAGTTCAGAAAAAGTATTGAATTACTTCTGTGTGGTGGCACTCAGTCTGAACGAATTTATCTATCTGGACTGAAAATAGAGATAAATTTTTACCAGACCATCGATGATCGAGGAATACCTATTCACTTTCCAGGTACTTCAGTGCCTGGAAATTATTTGGATGTTTCTCAGGGTTTCGTGCATGGTTCTGAATGTCCTTCAATCTATTTGAAATCATAATTTGCAATATCAATCGGGAGAGTAATAATGAGCAATGAAAAGCGGGGCGAGTTTTGCGGACGAACCCGAAGAGAGTTTCTCTGGCAGACTGGCGCAGGCTTTACGGCGGCGGCGATGGCGGCAATGCTTGGCGATGATGGATTTCTGGATTCGCAGGCCTATGCTGCCGACGGTGTGAGCCGATTCACCAACCCCCTGGCTCCCAAGAAGCCGCACTTCACGCCCAAAGCTAAGAGCGTCATTTTTCTCTACATGTACGGCGGTCCCAGCCAGATAGATACATTCGACCACAAGCCGAAGATGAAAGGAATGGACGGCAAAACGATTGCTGTGAAAACATTCGGGCGCGGCGGCCACAAAAACCAGGGCCGCATTGTCGAGCCAAAATTCGATTTTAAGCAGTACGGGCAGTCTGGCAAATGGGTCTCGTCACTGTTTCCGAACTTGGCCGGATGCGTCGATGATATCGCCTTCATTCATTCTATGACGGCTGATTCTCCCATCCACGGCTCTGCTATGATCCAGATGAATACCGGAAAAATTCAGAGTGGCAGCCCCTGTATCGGTTCCTGGATGAACTACGGTCTGGGAACTGTCAACCAGAATTTACCCGGGTTTGTGGTGATGCTGGACCCGCGTGGAGGCCCTATCAGCGGCGCTAAAAACTGGAGCAGTGGCTATATGCCCGCTTCCTATCAGGCGACCGTCATCAATGCCACTGATACTCCCATTCTCAATCTGAAGCGTCCCGAAGGGGAGAGCGAGCAGCTGCAGCGTGAGATGCTCGATACCCTGCACGACTACAATACGGAACACGAAGCGCTGCGCAGTGATAACTCCAACCTGGCAGCACGGATTGCGAGCTACGAACTGGCATACAGAATGCAGTCCGCCGCCCCAGATGCCACTGATTTGAACCAGGAGCCGGAGTCGATCAAAGAGTTGTATGGTATGAACGATAAGCGCACAGAGGTTTTTGGCCGGCAGTGTCTGATGGCAAGGCGGCTGGTGGAACGCGGGGTTCGTTTCATCCAGTTATACTCTGGCGGAAACCATGTCGAAAGCACCTGGGACGCCCACAACGATATCATTGTGAACCACACCCTGCATGCTGGTGAAACCGATAATCCGATAGCAGGCCTCTTGAAGGATTTGAAACAGCGGGGACTTCTAGATAGCACTCTCATCGTATGGGGCGGGGAGTTCGGGCGTCAGCCAACTGCCGAATACGCGGAGGGAACCGGCCGAGACCACAACGCCTACGGTTTCACCATGTGGATGGCGGGCGGTGGTGTTAAGGGCGGGATGTCGGTGGGCCAGACAGATGAGCTTGGAAGTCAGGCCGTCGAGGATCCTTTCAAAGTCAAGCATCTCCACGCTACCATCCTGAACCAGATGGGCATGGATCCAAATCGACTGTCTTACTTCTACGGCGGTCTCAACCAGAGACTGGTCGGGGTTGAAACTACACAACCTATCCACCAGATTATTTAGACAAGATACTCTATCATGAACCATCCACCAGATGATGATAAGCCTGAACCAAATGAGCCATCAGTGTGGGAACTAATTTTCACTGGGTTTTTAATAATTCTCGGGGCATGCTTCTCTGCTCCTATCATTCTCGCGCTGCATACTCCGAGCGGCCACTGAAAGGGTATATTTTCAGCCGGGAGACAAGATGTATAGGAGATATAGCTATTTTCGCGATCCTGTTTTTCTCTCGGCTGTAATCCTCTACATATTGAATCGTGCGCTATTTAAACCTTGGGCTCATGGTCACACTCATTTCTTTCAGTTCTATTTCAACGATCTGATATGTATCCCGTTCTGGCTACCGCCCTGGCTTTACATATACCGACGCATTGGAATTCGCAAACATGATTACTTTCCTACACGTTTTGAGGTGTTGACACACTGGATCGTTTGGTCGCTCTTTTTCGAATGGATTGGACCAGCCATTAAAGGCCCTTTCGCGTGGGCAGTGGCAGATCCCTGGGATATTACTGCTTATGGAGCGGGAGCTCTTATAACAGGATTTTTCTGGGGCGCCTGGTCTCAACCAAATCGGAAAAAGCCATCTCGTATAGAACAAGGTTAACAAGTGAGATATAAACCAATCGAACTTATCACGCCTGGAACAAACGGCCAACGCTTTATTTCGAAGTGGAGTCACCTAGCAATATTATCGTACCGACTCGCCATTTTCAGCCCTTTGATGATACCAGTAATGGCCTTAATATTTTCACCGATGATCTATACGCCTCATGAAAGAGACTCTTCAGCAGTATTCTACTGGGCGTTTTGCAGTGTATTCCCTATTAGTGTAATATTGGGTATTATCGCTCAATTTAATATTCATAATAGCGATATTCCTATGAGAGGTAGTAACTATGCCACGTCTGGCATTATCGTTGGCATGCTTGGATTCGCAGCATCTATCGAAATCTTCCCTCAATTAATTCATCAAAGTCCGTATGATAACTTCGGGCGTTCTGTGAGTTGCGTATCGAACCTCAAAGAGCTTAGCCTTGGCGCATTGATGTATGCTGAGGATTATGACGGTTTTGCACCGCCTCTACAATCCTGGAACGTTGCAATCTTGGAGTATACTAAAAATACTGAGATATACCACTGCCCAACCGAATTCAATCAAACCGACCCTTCCTATGCACTGGAGAATCGATTACATGGTATTGTTCTCAAGGAGTTAGAAAATCCAGACAGAACCGTAATGCTGTTTGAATCGCGATCTGGGAAAAATCTTTTTGGAGGTCACGGACTGCTGCCTGATCCTCCGAGACATTTACTTGGAAATTCAATAGGTTTTGTGGACGGGCATGTTAAATCTTGCAAAAAAGAGATGATTAACGAGTTGATATGGCATCCTGTTAGCAAGCTAATATTTGGTAATGAGTTAAAAGAGAAGTATTAATTTCAGCATCATATAGACCAATCTTCAACACGGAGGTCGGGGACTTTACTGAAATCGGAGAGGTTGCGTGTGAGGAGGGTGGCGTCATTGGCGAGAGCGATTGCCGCGATTTTTAAATCCATTGTTCCGATACGAATTTTGGCCAGTTTGAGACGTTCGAAAACTTCAGCAGCCTTCTCATCGTACTGGATAACTGCGAATTTGCAGTAAATATCAAGGTGACGTTGAAGTCGCAGATACGCTGCAACTTGCATGGCCTGATTTTGTGCATGAGCTGAAACTGCCAACCAGCCTCTGGTTTGTTCTTCATAGCTCACAATAGTTGTAGCAATATCATCTTGTGGAATTGCAAATAGATGTGCTTCGAGGCGTCGACATTCCTGGCTTTGCCTCTCAAGAATTGACATATGGTTCGTGTCAAGCAGGCGAATCGGCATGATCATCATACTCCATTCGTTGCGACTCACGCCATTCTCGCCCTAGTCTTTCAGCTTCGTCAAAGAGAGGATCGTCCTTAAATACACCGATAATTTGTTTCCAGGGCGGTTCTGAATCTTCTTTTTGAGAGACTTGTAGTTGATTCTTAAGTTTTGCGAGTTCATGTTCAATGATAGTCATACGTTCTTCCAGAGATTGTGCTGCCATTATAGCTTTCTCCTTCGTACCAGATATCCAAATTATACCATAGCCATAAAAACACATTCTAAAAATATGTTAGTTGCCAGGTAAACGATAGAGAGTTAGTAATTATGGACTTATCAGAATACTACTTGTTGGAGGCTTGCATCGACATAGGCCGAAGCTGTACATGACCATCTCTAGTTCAAAGACCCTGCCATCAGCAATAGACTGGTTTAGGCACGATAAACCAGTCTGTTCCAAACCGAAATTTCCTCTTATTTACACACTGTGCGCTAGCTGCAATTGCGTTCGAGAGCTTGGGGTCAGTTCTTATTTTCATGTCGACAAAATCTTCAGAGAGATCGCGAAGGTTATCGCTGACTAGAAATTTACTATGATCTTCTTTCGACAAGTGAGCATATAGGTGTATTACCAGCGACGTCAGTCTACTTCCCAAATTTATCTGAACCGAAGTGGGAATTACTACCCGCATCTACAGCTAAACCACGTAACAACTACCCTGCACTCTATTTTTCTGCATAACCTGACTTTCACTTCAACACAGGTACCGCTCAACCCTTCTCAATTTTGTGTCTATCACTTGTCAGGCAGCAATTCTATTCAATAACCGCAAGCGTCAGTTATTTCACACAAGTGAAAATTTAACGAAAACTAAACATGTTGATAATATTACTATAACATAAAAGTACTATCATTAGTGGTGCCTCGAGGGAGGCCAAGATAACTGGAAATATACTTCCACATCATTAAAAAGGAGTAAGCGAAATGTCATTCAACCGAAGCACCAAGTCCGGCTTCACCCTGATCGAATTACTAGTCGTTATCGCAATTATCGCTATTTTAGCTGCGATTCTCTTCCCTGTTTTCGCACAGGCCCGTGAGAAAGCACGTGCTATTTCCTGTTTGAGCAACGCCAAGCAGATGGGGCTCGGAGTCATGATGTACCTTCAAGACTGGGACGGGCAATATTTCGCCTATCGCGAAAAAGACGAAACAGGATGGAATGATGGAGTTACCGGCAGCTTTCCTAGCTGCATCACCGAATGCTATCCCCACCACCACTTCTGGAACCAGATCCTACAGCCATATATCAAGAACTATCAGATATTCGTATGCCCTAGTGCGAAGAACGGCCATGTCAACCAGGTCTCCGCTACAGAAGGACTGTACGGCGGTCAAAACTCCTATGGTGTAAACAGCTTCTTTAACAACACCAACGCAAAAGTCAAAGGCATCAACGAAGCGGCCATGCCAGAACCGGCTAACACCATGTTCATCCATGACGAAGACTACTACCACTCCCTCCCGTCCGAACGTGACCGAAATGGTGTTGTGGTTACCACCTTCCAGCTGCTTGGCGATTCACAGAACTACGATTGGCTGCAAGATGGCTACAATGGCCAGTGGTTGGATAACGGAGCGGGATGTGGCAGCACCGATGTTTCTACCGCTGCCGGTATGAAAAAATGTATCGACATTCAGGGATCTCGCCACAGTGGCAAAGTCAACATGGTATGGGCAGACGGCCACGCGAAAACAATAACCATCGAGCAGCTTGACTACGACTACATCGACAAGAACGAGAAGAGCATCTGGGACCCTTACAAAGCAGGTCATGTTCTCAATCCTCAATAAGGATATCGTAAATGAAGAAAACTTTTCTTCTGTTTGTTACCATGCTCACTATGTACTCATTTTTAACTGGATGCGGACCAAAAGGTCCGGATGAGGCAGAACAGAAAAAACAGCATGAAGTCACAAAAAAGTTAGACGAACGCGATAATTAACGTTTGCTGAGCTTTTGAGAATGCCCAGATAGAGATTAACATTCTTCTGGGCATTCTTACAAATATCATCACATAGCCCTAATACCAGATTTCTGGATCTCATATCGAATTTATTCCTTCATGTCGCAGTTGAACTATCAGGAGAGCACTAATTATGCCCCAGGAAAAACCGATTTCACCTATCACGCGACGTCAACTGCTGCAAGCGGCAGGCGGTATTACATTTCTTGCCTTGAACCCGACGAGAGATGGTGCGTTTGCTTCATCACTCGTACAAAATAAAACCTCCAGACTAATTCCGCCCCTTCCGGTATTTACCGCTCTTCCCTACCTACAGCCTGGAACCGCTAGCAGCAAACTTATATCCGGCAAAGAATCTCTGGCTATTCCCTGGCAGACAGATGGGGTGCATGCAGACTTCACACTGGAATACGGTGCGGATGCTGGCTTGGGACGCAAAGCTGTAATCAGTAAAACTGAGCGCTTGGCTGGCAAATCAGTCAGCCAGGACTGGCGTTTCAACCATGTGGCATCCCTTACAGATTTGGATCTCCATCGCCGCTATCAGTATAGAGTGAAAATGAATGGTGAAATTGTGCTCGATGGCTATTTCACTACTCGAAAACCGCGAGGAACTAAAGCCCGGTTTGTAGCCTATGGGGATAATTCATGCGGCGCTGTGAGCGATCATGCCATCGCTTATCAAGCCTATCTCGCACGTCCAGATTTTGTGATGAATACCGGAGATAATGTCTATTCAGCTGGACTTGACAGCGAATACGCCCGTTACTTCTTCCCTGTCTATAACGCTGGGTCCGCATCGGCGAACACAGGAGCGCCCCTTCTTCGCTCTGTACCATACTACTCGGTAATTGCCAATCACGATATTAATAGAGACGATGGAGATAAGGGTCCCATTGTCGACTTCGATATGAATCCGGATGCGCTCGCCTACTTTACCGCCTGGCATTTCCCGATTTCGGATTTCAAACCGTCTCAGCAGACCCCTCTGACCGGTAAAGCCGAACTCCTTGCACATTTCCTTGATTGTGCCGGAGCCCGATATCCCAATATGTCGAATTATTCTTTCGATTACGGCGACGCGCACTTCCTTTGCCTGGACGCGAACACCTACATTGATCCCACTGACAGCGCCCTTCAAAAATGGATCGAGACGGATCTAAGTGGAACAGATGCTGCCTGGAAGATAGCGGTCTACCATCATCCCGCGTTCACTTCAGGCACCGCTCATTATGAAGAGCAGCATATGCGTGTTCTTGCACCGATTTTCGAGAAACAGGGTGTTGATGTCGTTCTAAATGGCCATGTTCATAACTACCAACGCAGTCGTCCCATTCGTTTTGCTCCTGCTGGAGATGGAGCCGCGAAAAACCTCCATAGTGGAAACCGCATGGTTCCTGGAACCTTCACTGTGGATAGGAAATTCGACGGTAAAACAGTAACAAAGCCAGAAGGGATCCTGCATATTGTGACAGGGGCAGGGGGCAATCACCTCTACGATCCCGAATGTAACGAGAACCCATCCTCTTGGCTGCGTCCGGAAGACAGCAATGCCGACTATGTGGCTCGATTTATATCAGATCGGCACTCGCTTTCAATATTCGATATTGAGCACAGAGCCTTAACTTTGACACAAATAGATGAATGGGGCCGTGAAATCGACCAGTGCCGCATCACTAAAGCATAAAACTAACGATGCCAATCCTTTTAGAGAGCTTATAACCGGGAAGGATTGAGACTAACATATTCCATTTTTCGATAGGATTGGCGGGTTCGTTAAGGAGGTTCTTAAATGTGCCGTATGCATGGTCTTTTGGCAGTATCTTTGTTCGCAATAACATCCTTAGCACCAGTTCTCGCGCAGACTCCTAAACCCATCACCCTTCACAATAGTTGGAAGGTTACCCCGGCTGGAACGTCACAAATGGTCGAGC
>JBBRDM010000007.1:0-56013 GCA_038203935.1 Chthonomonadales bacterium | reverse complement strand
AACATTATGGACCGCCATTCTTAGTTCTTTAGCATACCCGGGGTTGAATTCACCGACATTATTGGACAGCGGGAAAATTGCTTTTAATTTACTTTCATTGGCTGAATATCCCGCACGTTTGAGAATTGCCCAATACATCATTACTTTTCTTACTGCACGTATTTTCAACCCGGGGTCAGTAATTTTGACAGTAGATTCAATATCTGGAAGCTCAACACTTGAGAAAGCATTAATATAAATTGAGTTTTTTCCAGATGTATTGAGAAGGCTAGCTAACACTGGCAGGCTCGAATTTGGTTGTTCATAAAAGTTAAGTTTCAGAGGCTTGGATTTCGTTGCTTTTTTCTCAGTTAAAGCATATACTTCGCATCGCGCCACATAAGCACTTCGCAATGATGAATTGCCATCTTGCGGGTTGTCATTACTATATTCACCATTAATATCAAAAATGAGTTGCCCAACATTTTTTGTTGCTTCGGTTGTTTTGATAATACTTTCAGCAAGTAATTTTACTATATTAGATTTGCCAAGCCTCGTTTTGCCGAACATCGCAGTACGAGAACCCACAAAATCTTTTGGTGAAATTTGCACTGATACATCAGGTAATGGCTTATTGGGTAAAGGTAAACGACATTCCGTCATACGAAGTTTACCAATGGAAAATTGGTTTTCCATTGGAACCATAGAATTGATTATAAGATCGAGCAAATCATCTGTAGGCGCGTAAACTCGATAACGATGCGCACTTGCAAAATTATTTATATCTCCCAAAAATTCTACTGAATTAGTTTTATCAGGATCTGGATTGGGGTAAAACATTCCTAATATGCCCGTTTTAAGAGCAGCCCATTGGAGGTTCGCAGCCGTAAAAATATCTAGCTCCGGCATCGACCGCTTATGTAATTCGAAATAAGTTTTTTGATCGTCATGTGAAAGTGGTGTTGGAGCAGATTCAAGTACTCTCAGCAATGTAAAGTGCATGGGGAATTTATCAAAGCTCTGAGGAACCATAATAAGCATCGAATTCCGGGGAACTCCCCCAACTGCAGTTTTGAAGGCGTCAGAAGTGATTATTGTAGTCGTATCAAAACCTATATCGAGGACATAACCAACAAATCTCATATCTTCGTATTTTTTTGCTTTTTCATTTGCTTCTTCATTTGTAAGAAAATCCACTAATCGTCGAAGAGGATGATCCTGCAATGCTGCTGTATCAAAAAATTGCTTCATAACCGTTACCTTTACTTTAGTAGTTGCAGATCAGCACTTCACCAGTCTGCTCAGTTATTACTCCAGGAATGACGCCAGTTCCGGTAATGAAGTTAAAAATACTTTCACCTTTGAACATGCATGTAACATTTTTATGGGATGTAGTTGTGATTGCCCATTTGACTCCGCGATGGGTAGCTCGATTGAGTGCTTCGGCGAGTCTCTGGTGGTCAGCGATCGTGAATTGAGCATGAACATAATGGCTATGAACAGATTCGACCTCAGCAGGCTTGTACGGTGGGTCACAAAAAATGAAATCACCCTTTTCACTGCCATCAATCAAAGGGGCGAAATCACCGCATTTCAGTTTCGCATCACGTAACAACAGTGAAGATTGCAACAAAGTATCGTATGATATAACACCTCGGCGTTGCTGTCCGCCATAACCCACGTTGAATTGACCTGCCGCATTATGCCGCCACATACCCTTGAAACAGGTACGGTTTAAATACAACATCCTGGCAGATGCCTTTATTATTTTCGATTCATCATTACTTTCATCACGAATTTCGTAGTATGCTTCTTTAGTATCCGGAAAACTTTGATATGCTTTCCAAACTTTTTTCGGACTCTTTTGGATACCCTTATAAACGATTATCAGCTCACGATTGATGTCAGAGAGAATGGCCTTCGGAGGAGCAATGGCGAAAAACATAGAACCGCCACCAATAAACGGCTCAATATATCTTTTGGAATTCAGTGCATCTCGTGCAATATAAGGCAGCAATTGTGTCATAAACCTTTGCTTGCCGCCGGGATATCTGAGAAAAGGAGTAGATGCTGGTTTCACAAGTTGACTTTGCTACTTAACAAAAGATTAACAAGTAGTTCAATATTAATAATCGAATCTCCTCTTGTTATGATGTTTGAGCCGATTCTGGAGTTGAGCACAGGTCTTCCTAATGTGAATATTTTTATACAACCTATGGATTAAAAATATTGAAACTAACCTATATTTTAGCTGATGAGTAACTATATGTTAAATGTTGAACAGGCATATAATTTCTTACTATTGCTGGTATGTATATGAAGTTAAATCCCCGCTATGTTTAGTCGATTCGAATGTCGTCCAGATAGAAAGTAACAGCCTCCCCTTTGGCGGCTGCGATCCAGCCGAAACCACATTTTAGCCTTGTCAACTCTTTTCCGTTCAGATCAAAAGAGAACTGTTTCCACTCTTTTGTGATTACGGGACTCTCCAGTTTTAACTGCACACTATCACTAAATGGTTTATCGTTACCCAGAACACCGCACAAAAATGTAAGCGCTTCGCCCCCTTTTTCTCCACGTGCCCAGAAACTCAGCCGGGAAGCTCCCGTTAAGTTATAGCCTCCGGGCTTCTGCCCCCAGTCGTTGGCGGGGTTCATCCAGACAACTCCACCCCAACTATCCGTGGCATTATATTGAGCCTGAATGCAGACTTTTCCGGTATGAGGATTGGAAGTATAAGCGAGATTCATTTTGATGGCGCCGGTATTTCCCATATATCCAGAAGGGCTGAACGGCAGATCCGAACGCTCGGCTTCATCGTAGAGTATCAGGGGAAGTTTCGTAACTGCTCGGGATGCTGCATGCAGATCCTCACCGCTGGTGACCATAATAGGTACGTTTGCTGCTGCCGCTCCGCCATGCATATCTCTTGCTGCGGCGAACAGCCGATATCCGCCTTTGTACTTAGGCATATGTAGTTGAACCTGGTTTGAGGTGGGGTTGATGATTGCCTCAGGATAGTTCCTTGGGACGGCCTCTGCATCTCCGTTCAGATTCAATGCAGAACTATCGGATCGAAGTTCCCAGGTGACGGTGATGGAATCTCCAATTGGTGAACTCACCTGGAGTTCGGCTTTGACATCAGCACCAGCTTCGATCTGATCCTTTCCGAGCAGTTTGAGCGTTGAAATTTGCGGACATTTATTTGCTGGAATCTTGCCGGTCCATAGTTCGGAAAGTGTATCAACCGCGCCTAAACGACTGCCATCAGGAAGGAGAAGGCCAAACCAGGTGGAAGTCGCTTCTTGTTTATTTCCCCAGGTGAAAGCATAACTTCCCAGACACTTTTTTTGAGATTCTATGGATCCTATGTAGGTTTTACGGTAGTAATCCGCCTTTTCGGTACTGGTCAATTCAGGAGTCATATTCGAACTGTTTTTCCCAGTTTCCCAAATTCCAGGAGGGCCGTACTCCGTGAGAATATAAGGTTTTTGTCCACCAAGCTGCCCATATCTTGCGGCGACTGTAGGACCGCCTCCATAGCTGTTAATACCCACAATATCTATATCCGGGCAGAGTCTGTGGATGTTTTTCACTTTATCACCACCGATCTCCGCTATCACAGTCATGACCGGATGGTTGCGGTCGATTTTTTTCACCATCGAAGCCAGATTGTTGACAGCAGACCAGATCGCAGCATTATCACCCTTATCATATCCCTCCATCTCGTTCCCGAGCGACCACATCAGAAGCGCAGGATGGTCTTTAAACTTTAATACAGCCTTGCGAACCATCTCCATCTGATCAGCGACTTGATCCGAATTGTTGTAGTTGAATCCATGTTCTGTGTGGCCAAGCCAGATGCCGGCCGTCACCATCAGCCCCTGTTTTTGAGCGTCATCCAGAATCGCTTGAAGATTATCAACACCCCAGGTTCTGATCGAATTGCCTCCCATCTCATGCAGCAGCTTTTTAGAGCCATCACCGCCGGCACCCTTGATGAAAAATGGTTTGCCATTGCACTCCAGATGATATGTATCGCCACTTTGAACCACTTTCACTATGGAACCCTGATTTTCGGGAACAGTCGTCTTCGTTATGGCGGAGCCCAGAGCCAGAAAGTATAATAGCAGCAGGAAAGTAATCTTCAAAATAGTATTTGATAAAGATCTATGAGAAATTGGATAAGGCATGAAGATACTCCCAAATACGGTGACCGATCTTGAACGCAGAATCAACGCATTCAGCTTGCAATTTCGGTCCGATCGAACATCGCTTTTTCATGATATTCATATTTAACTCAACTATATTATGTCTCGATTTAGCAATTTGAGTACAGAAAACGATAACAAAGTATCAAAGAATGAGGCCGATTCTGTGTGGAATGCACACGAAAAAAACATATCACTGATCACAGAACTGCGTGAGCAGCACAAAGCTGCGGACAGGCTGATTCGTGATCTGTATGAAGGAAAGGCTGCCTGGGGAGCACGTGCTGCCGCTCAGCAGCAGAAAATGAAGTGTGCCTATGCTGCAGCAAAATCTCAATCTAAAACAGAGTTCTGGCAACGGCTTTTAAACCATCTTGGACATCGATCCCCTCTGCTGACTATTGAGCCGATAGCCGCGGAACTTGGTCCCCAACCGGGCAATAATGGAATAGACGCTCTGCTCCATCTCGCCATGCTGCACGAGCAGTGGCGTCGCCATCCCGAAGATTGGCTGCCGGAGACGGACGATCCACGCCAGCAAATCCATTCGCTGGCAAGACATCTGCTTGCAATCTACCCTGTCCCTGCATTTTTGGATAGCGCCTGGTTCGAGGGGTTTACTCCGGACGGAGCAGAGCACAGGGAATGGTTCGTGCATATAGCTATCGGTCAGAACATTCGCCGATTTCCCGCACTGCCCCTGAATCTCACAGAAAAAGCCGCCCATCATTTTATACAATCCCCGAATGAATATTCAGTTGTGGGTGCGCTGCGGCGCGGGCAGACTCTGGCGCTTGGAGGAGATGAATTTCTTGCAAAAGCTATCAGCGAATCCAAATTGGCGCGTATCCTGCCGGACGAACCGTTCTGGGAATCGGTGATACACTTTTTCGTGAACAACCCCACCATGAACACTACGCAGGCCAGTCCTATCATCGATTTTATCTGGGCACACAAATTTGGTGAGGATTGTGTACTTAACACGGATGGAAACTGGAGTATTCAGGATGCCCCAGAACCTGATTTTTCCATGAAAGGGCGCAAACTGCCTGCACTGCAGAAGCGTGTTGAAGAGTGGCATGAGTTTTTGTCGAAGCATTCTAAACGTCCAAAAACCACGTGGCAGCCCACAGGAATCGAAGAGTTCCATACTCAGGAATGCGATTCTAACGGAGTGGAAACGATTTGGGCTATTGTAGAACTGTGCAGCAGCACAGCGCTGCAGGAAGATGGGCGTGAAATGCGGCACTGCGTTTTCACCTACGCCGCTAACTGCGTGACGGGCAAAATATCGATCTGGTCGATGCGATTTCAGTCCTTCGGCGAAAAGCGAAAACACCGCCTGCTCACTATTGAGGTCAATATGACTAAACGGGCTATCGTACAGGTACGCGGCAAGGCAAACCAGACTCTCGGGCAGATGAAGAGAAAAGCCCGAGGAAGGACAGCCAGCGAACTGCTGCGCCGCTGGGCCAAAGAACAGAGACTATCCATTCAATGCGGTGTGTGAGGATTCGCCGGACAATACCAGCGGAATGGTATGGATAAACAAAATATTCTCCACTCTCCTGAAAGCAGGAAAGTGGAGAATATTTTGTTGTATGAACTGTTGAATTTTCCAGGGGAGGTTTATATCAACTGCTGCAGCTTGCCGGTGCTGTCCCCGATATGTTCGGCGGGAACTCCCATACGATCGAGCATCGAGAGGAACAGATTCGTCATGGGAGTCTGGTTGGGATACCGGATATGCCGTCCTGATTTGATAGTTCCTGCGCCGCCGCCTGCCATCAGTGTAGGAAGGTTATCATGATTATGGCGGTCGCCGTCACTGATGCCAGCGCCGTAGACTATCATGGAGTTATCCAGCAATGTGCCGTCCGGCTCCTGGATACTCTTCATTTTCTCCAGGAGATAGGCGAGATTCTCCACATGGAAGCGGTTGATGTGCTTTATCTTATCCAGCTTGACCGGATCCATTCCATGATGCGATACTTCGTGATGCCCTTCAGGCACCCCGATATTTTTGTAAGAACGGTTGCTGCCATCGTTTGCGAACATGAAGGTGGCGATGCGGGTCTGATCGGACTGGAAAGCCAGCACCATCATATCAGACAGCAGATGGAGCTGCTCCCCGTAGTCCGTAATATTGGCGGATGGCTCGCTGGCAGCGGAGATATTCGATTTCGACCTCGATTTTTCCATCCACTCCAGCCGCTGTTCAATTTCACGAACGCCATCAATATACTCCGTCAGCTTCACCTGATCTCGTGATCCCAGCTTCGATTTCAGCGCTTTCGCATCGTCGGATACAAAATCAAGAATGCTGTGTTTGTATCGCAGTCGTTTTGCACGGCTCTCCGCAGTTTCATTAGGATCGCCATTTCCAAATAGTCTCTCAAAGACTGCTCGAGGAGAAGTCTCATGCGCCACTGGAGTGGTTTCAGCGCGCCACGAGATACTCGAAGAGTAAGCGCAGCTATAGCCGCTATCGCAGTTGCCGGCCTGTGCGCCACGTTCGCAGCCAAGCTCCAATGTCGGCAGAGCGGTTCGATTTCCGATATGCTGAGCAGCCAGCTGATCCACGGAAATACCGTTCTTGATATCAGCGCCATCCGTCTTCTTGGGGTGGCAGCCCGTCAGCCAGGCCGCAGACGACCGGGCATGGTCACCGCCGCCATCGCCAAGGTCGAAGGCATTATGCTGGGTGAGGCCGGTCATTACTGTTAGAGAGCTTTTGACATTTTTCAGAGGCTCCATAATCCACGGCAGCTCGAAAGCGCCGTCAGTGGCAGGAGTCCAGTCCTTCATGTGCATTCCATTAGGAACAAATAGGAAGGCCATGCGATTGATGCGGTGTTTGGCCGCGGACTGCGCCAGAGCGGTAAGCGGCAGCATTGCCTCGAGCATCGGAAGCGACATCATGGTGCCGACTCCGCGTAAAAAAGTGCGTCGTGGAATCAAAATATTACTCAATGGGTTCCTTCCTCTCCTCGCCGCATCTTGAATGCGGTACTCTGCACAACTTCCGTAACCAGCGCGGAAAATCTATAGTCGTTTTTAGCTATCTTCCCGGTCATTGCATCAATATTGCACTTGTCATTAGTAGTTATACCACGACCGAGTGCGTAGGTCAACATTTTCTCGGTTAAGCATCGTGTAAACTGCTTCTTTTTTTCCATGAGAATGTTTTTAAGCTGTCCCGGTGTAGTAAACTTCTGGCCGAAAAGCGTGCCGGATGAATCAACTGCGTATACTCCGTCTTTTGTGCGCCAGGCACCAGTTGCGTCGTAGTTTTCGAGCCCAAATCCTATCGGGTCCATGCGGGAGTGGCAGGAGGCGCAGATCGGATTTTTTCTGTGTGCTTCCATTCGCTCGCGCAGTGTGCCTTCCAGCGGCCCCTTCTTATCATCGGCAAGAACAGGCACATTCGGTGGAGGCGGAGGAGGCGCTGAATTGAAAAAATTTGTCAGCACCCATTTTCCGCGTTTAACAGGCGACGTCCTTGTTGGGTTTGAAGTCACGGTAAGAACGCTTGCCTGACTGAGCAGGCCGCCCCTATGGTCATCCGCAAAGGTTACTTTCCGGAAATTATCGCCCGTCACACCGGACAGTCCATATAACTTCGCGAGCGGCTCATTGACATAGGAATAGTTCGAATTCAGGAACTCCAGTATGCTGCGGTCTTCCTTAACGATTTCCTCGAAATACATCTCTGTCTCGGTCTGCATCGACTGGCGTAATTTAGTGTTAAATACAGGGAACTTAGCAGGATCTGGAGAGACATTCACCAGGCTTCGCAGCTGCAGCCACTGGCCTGCAAAGCTATCCGCGAGGGCAGCGGCCTTCGGGTCGCGCAGCATTCTTTTTGCCTGGGATGCGAGAACAGCAGGCTGCTGTATTGTATTATCGGCTGCAAGCTTCAGCAACTGTTCGTCGGGCATTGATGACCATAAAAAATAGGAGAGACGCGATGCCAGTTCATAACTGCCTACCGGATGCGCATGTTTGGCATCACCGGGATTGGGATCCGTCTCGGCCCGGAAAAGAAAGTTGGGAGATACAAGAATTGCCTGCACCCCGAGCTGGATTTTTCGTTCCCAGCTATCGCCAGTGTTCGCTGTGAGGTTAACAACGCGCATAATTCGGTCGACTTCGGCATTAGTTACCGGCCGGCGATAGGCTTTCCGAGCAAAACTGGATAGTACAATCCGGGCGCACTTATCATTTTCCTGGGGCGTTTTTGGCGCAATGGTGATTATTCGCCTGTTCGAAGCAGGAATCGAGTTTTTTGTGCCTTCAGGCCGCGCAATTTCGATGCCTGTGATGACTAGATTACGATCCATTTCTTTCAGTTTTTTGAGCTTGTCTCTCGGCTGGTAGAAATCGTTATCAAAATCGACCGCCAGTCGATGCTTGCCCAGACCTACTTTAATCGCGAATTCAAACGTCCCAGGCGATTTGGCTGTCTGTGGCACTTCCACCGAGCTATTGACCACTCCATCCAGCTTGAAACTCATCTTTGCTTTTTCATCGCCTGCCTGCTGGCCGTACGCTTTTACACGAACGATATACTCGCCAGGCTGTGTGAAATCGTAGTTCACTGCAGCTTCTGAGCCGGTAGTAGGGAGAAAAAGGCCGTCTCCATCAGGCGAGAGAGAACCGCTGTTTTCGATGGCAGTGAGATTGATAACGGCGGGATGCTGCGCCATCTCCGGCGTTACTATGGCGGCCATAGATATCTTTTCAGCTGCCGACATATATTTCTCCATTAGCAGCGGAGACATCGAGAGAACATCGCCGATATTGTCGAAGCCATAGCCCACATCGTCGTTCGGAAAAGAGTCGCCGGGTTTGAGGTCGAAGCCTGTTAGGTCGCGGATGGTGTTGTTGTATTCGTCGCGGTTGAGACGGCGCATGGTTACATGACCGGGGTCGCGCACATCGCAGACTCCCTTGCTCAGCGTCCCGTCTATCCAGGCAAAAAGCTGCTCGCGCTGCTCTTTCGTCGGCTGCGGATTGCCCTCCGGCGGCATATGGGAGGTCTCGATATTCTGTGAGACTTTCTCCCACTCACTGCGCGATTTAAGTACATCCGCAGAAGAGTGGAATGCCATAAGAGAGAGTCCCGCTGAGCCACTCTTTTCACCGTGACAGGTTCCGCAGTAGGTCTTTATGAGCGGTAAGATATCTTTCGGAAAAGTATCCGGTGATTTCGAAGCGTTTTGAGAGATACTTGCAGTTTTGGCCTTATGAGCCTGTGTACTGTGACCTTGAGACGCAGACGCGCCGAGCAGCAGAAGCGCCGCAGGCGACAGAAAATAGAGTGAAATCAAGGAAATGTTACCCATTATTGCTTCACCACTATCTGCAGCCCAGCGATATTCAGTTCTGGTATTACGATATATTTCATGTTACTAATAATCAATATAGTTGGCTGATACAGTTACAGCTTAAACGTTACAGGTAAATTCTTGTGAGCAGACCGAAAGACCGACCCAACAAGTAAGTTAGACGCAGAAAATCACTTTGAGTTTCATCCAACTGGTAATCAGCTAGTATTTTCGCGGGCTCGTAATCAAAAGTTTGAGCAAATAGCAGCCGACGAATTCTACCGGAAACGGATAAATTTTATTTACAAACGTTTGTTACGCAGGCGAGCAGATTACCATTAAAACTACCAGTGGTATTTACAATCGGTCTGAGCCTTGAACATTACAGAATCAGAATTCTAATCTATCGTTTGACCTTAATATTCTGTGATCTTGCAAAAGTAATCTGTGCTAATCTGCGTAATCTGTGGATAATATGCTTTTAAATCCTTCGAATATGGATTATCTTTATAGGGAATGCTTAAGTTTTTTATCCGCAGATTACACAGATTAGCGCAGATTACATTATCTCTATTAAGCATCTCCATTAAACAGTCGATTAAATTACGAAAAGATTGACATCATCTTAATCAACTCCCTGGCTGCATAACATCAGTTTTCAAGTTGAGCATGAATTTAGATTTCAGCACTTGTTGCTTCGTCGATTCTCCATTTGAAAGTCTTTCGGAGTTGTTCAAAACATGCTGGACATACCCAGCTTGTGTGAAATCCATATTCGTCAGCTGCGCGATGTAGATATGCGGATTGAATCGATTGAGGATCATCGTAGCCGGCCGTGGCAATTTTCCTCCAGCAGAATGTACAGTGTTCATGGTCGTGGTTGAGTTCTGGCTCGTATCTGACTAGTGCCCAAGCCAATTTTTTTAAATACCGGCTGACATGAAAGTAAAGCTTCTTTTCCTGATTTTCTATTGTTAGTTCGCCAAACCATTGCATTGTACATTTTGATACATCGCAGCAACCCTGCCAGGCTATATAAGGAATTTTGAACTTCTCTGTTACTCCGTATAATTGAAATTCGGGATATCCTGGAAATCGTTCTTCACTATCTGGAATGGTACGATTATCTCGGTCGACTCGTTGCCATTTGAGCTCGCGGCAGTTTATTTGTAACCATATCCATGATTCAAAAATGATACGATGTTCAAACCTGCCATCTTCTGAGATACCTACTTCGTGGGCATATATCGCTTCAACCCGACGCCTATTCTGTGTCGTCCGGGCAGTGTGCGCGAGAATATGTTCATGTTCTGGAGTAATTTCAGCATCGATATACTTAAGGTGAAGATCGAAATATCCCACTTGTAGATCGCCACATCGAAGCAAAATTTCCAATATTTTCTTGTTTTGGTCATGCAAAACTTTGCATACGAGCCCGTCATTCATTCCATTCATTAGTGCCAGTGTAGACAGATGACTTCCGAGAACTTCACGATGGACTTCGATATCGTTTCTGTAATTCGCCCATGCCGCATTCAAGTTACGAATTCCTTGATCTCTATTAAGCGTTTTGCACATCTCTTCTGTAAAGAATTTCATCTGTTCATTAAATTCTCCAACTATTCATACCATTATCTCTTACTATTTCGAAATAGAAAGGGATTTATTAAAAATGGACTATTACACATGAGAAATTTTCAAACTATGATCGGCCGATAGGAGCATACTTATCAAAAACAGAAGTAATCATAGGCTATCATTTAATCCGACAAATCAAAGTTCAGAATTTAACCATACATTTATTCATCGTAACATGCTGTCAACATAGCTGAGGAGTTCAATAGGATTAAATGGCTTGGTTAAATAGCAGTCTAACCCGGACTGCCAGCCTCGAAAAATATCGGCATCTTGAGCGTTGGCTGTTAGCATGATTACCGGCAGTTCTCGGGTTGCATGGTCTTTTCGCAGAGTCTGGAGCACTTCAAAACCATCCATCTCCGGCATCATCACATCGAGCACCACCAGATCTGGACGATCTACTGCAATTATTGCCATCGCTTCAGCGCCGCTCGAAGCAGTACTGACCCTGTATCCATCACTTCGAAGATTAACTTCCAATAGACGAACGATATGACTTTCATCGTCCACCGCGAGGATATGATGGATTTTCCCTTTGCCTGTGCGATTACCACCAAAATCAGGGTCGATTGCAGCTTCCATCGGTTCACCGGTAACCTTTCTTAAAGATCGAACTCGCAATTTCCCGAGGCTGACACTCTCAATCAACTTCCAGCTTCCAGGGCGCCCGGTATTCCCGATGCAGCATGCGAGCAGCTTCGAGATCATCCTGTATTTGTTCTGTATACGGATTCCACTTGAGAGATTCGCGATTCAGGCGCATGGCAATGTTGCCAAGGTGGCATATCGATATCGAGCGGTGAGCCGATTCGACCGGCGCGACAGGTTCCTCCCGGGATATAACGCAGTCGATAAAGTTTCGGAAATGGTTATCGCTTTTCGGCAGGTGGATTTCGTTCGGGCCGATCACGGACTTCAAAATCTTCTTTGGGCCAGCCTCCAGCTGCCCGCGATTTGCCCATATCCAGCCCTTGTCCCCTTCCCAGGTCACTCCTCCGCGCTCCTTGTCGGAAATTATCATCGTCACACCGCTCGCATAGACCGCCTCAAAGTAAAATTCAGTCGCTGTATTCCAAATCTCATCCTCTGGGAAGATGCCTTTCGCGTTTCTAATTTCGATAGGGCCTTTGTCATCTGCTCCAATTCCCCATTGAGCGCAGTCCGGATGATGGCCGCCCCAATCGGTCAGTTCACCTCCCGAATAGTCGAAAATCCAGCGGAAATTGACGTGGCATCTGGCAGGCGAATATAGAGCTTCTGGAGCCGGGCCAAGCCAGAGATCGTAATCGAATCCTTCCGGTACCGGTTCCGGCTGTTTGCGGTCTCCGGTCTTTCCAAAATCGGGACGTCCGCCGGGCAGGCCGCATCGGACAGTATGCACGGTGCCTATTCGCCCATTTCGAACTAGTTCGATGGCGCGGCGGAAGTGGGAATCCGATCGCTGCTGGCTGCCGGTTTGGAAAATGCGGTTGTATTTGCGGACTGCAGTACACATCGCTCTCCCTTCCGGAATGGTGAGTGCAAGCGGCTTCTGGCAGTAGATATCTTTGCCCGCTTTGCAGGCTTCAATCACCATAATCGCGTGCCAGTGGTCGGGAGTAATTATTTCCACCGCATCAATATCTTTCCTGGCCAGCATTTCGCGGAAATCAATCATTGAATCGCAGCCCTTATAGTTATCACCGCTTTTCCTTGATGCGTAGTATGCTTCAACCAGGCGGCGAACTGGCTCGCGCCCTGCAATACCCCCATTCCAGTAGCCGGGCGACTCCCGATTGACATCACAGACTGCCACGATCTGAACACGCTCATCCTTCAGAAAATCGGGAACATCGTTCATCGCCTGATTCCCAGCGCCAATGATACCCAGGTGAATCCTATTGCTGGGAGCGACTGTATCTCCCAGCCCGAGCGCTGAGGACGGTATTATTTCGGGGAAGTTTGTTTTTGTTGCTGCGCCGCTTTTTAGCCCGGCAGGTTTTAGTGAAGTCAATTAAATTTCCTGATTCGTTCTGAATTTTGTGCAGATTAATTATACACGAGTGAGAAGGAGTTAAGGCCAATCAGGTATCGAATTTTCATCAACTCCATCGCGCTTGCACATCTAATGAGTTCGTGGCATCTTGTGATGGGGCTCTGCCCAGGTTACTGCTGAAATAAGGAAACGAAGAAATGCCCAATATTAATACTCCGAGAGTATTAAATAAATCTTGCAAAGTTTTGCTGAAATCTCTGTTAGTTCTATGCACTATTATAATTTCGATGTGCGCATCACTCGCTAATGTGGTCACTGTTGATAAAATAGTCACCACGCATCAATCTGCAGCCAGTACTAAAATCGCATCCCCCGCCATTACTACATCCAGCGCTAATGAAGTGCTGTTTGCTTTCATCTCCTCAGATGGATCATCAACTAAGAAACAGACCTTTTCGACGGTAACGGGCGGAAGCCTGACATGGCGGTTCCGCCAGCGCACAAATGTACAGCCCGGAACTGCAGAAATATGGGAAGCATCGGCATCGAGTATAGTAACCAACGCTGTAATTACTGCCACCAGGAGCGGTGGATCGTATTCCGGCTCTATAATCGTTGCAGCGTTTATCGGGGCAAGCTCCGCCGTTGACGGCGCTGTCGTGAGTGCGAGCGCGCTTTCAGGGGCACCCTTAGCGAACCTTACTACCACGCAGCCAGGATCAGTCGTGTGGGCGGTTGGAGACGACTGGGATCAGGCTGCAGCTCGATCCGTCGGGCCAAATCAGACAAAAATTGATGAGTATCTCGCTCCAGCAGGGGATACATTCTGGCTGCAGAGTGTCGCATCCGCTATTCCATCCAAAGGAACTATCGTTACGATCAACGACATATCTCCTGCAGCAGACAGATGGAATCTATCGCTGATTGAGATCGTACCTGGTTCGACAGACACTACCGCACCCAGCGCGCCCGGAAATCTTTCCGTCAATGTGATCAGCCAGACACAAGTAGACCTGAGCTGGACAGCCTCGACAGACGCAGTTGGAGTCTCTGGATACAATATTATTCGAAACGGAGCACAGATCGGAACGACTGCCACACTTACGTATTCCGATATGAGCGCTTCTGCCAATACCACGTACAGCTACACGGTGACTGCAAGAGATGCAGCCGGAAATATATCCGGCCCATCCAACTCAGCAGCAGCAACGACTCCCCCAAACCCTCCCGATACGCAAGCGCCGACCGTTAGTTTAACATCTCCTGCCAACGGCGCAGTAATTAACGGGACGGTCACGATATCCGCATCGGCAAGCGACAATGTGGGAGTAGCCGGCGTTCAGTTTACTCTGGATGGCGTGAACTTTGGCGCGGAAAAGACCTCGACTCCTTATACCATTTCCTGGAACACAACCGCCTACTCGGATGGCGTTCATATCCTTTCCGCAGCTGCGCGGGATTCAGCTGGCAATGTTGGAAACGCTGCCCCGGTTTCTATAACCGTTTCAAATGGGGTGAATCCTGCTCAGGTTGGCCAGTGGTCCAGTGTAATGAACTGGCCTATCGTCGCAATCAATATGGTGCTGTTAAATAGTGGTAAAGTCCTGATGTGGGACGGCGGCCCAGACTGTATTGGGGCGCTGACGGATAATGTCTGGGATCCTATTTCGAACGTGTTCACGCAGGTCAATCTGGAAAATCAGCCTGAACTCCGAGATATCTTCTGTTCCGGCCAGACTGTTCTAGCGGATGGGCGGGTACTCGTCGTGGGAGGTCACGACTGTACAAGCACCACTTACATTGGAGCATCGATTTCCAATATGTTCGACCCTTCTTACAATCAATGGACATTCCTGCCGGACATGACCAGCCGAAGATGGTACCCGACCGCTACGACGCTCCCGGACGGCAGGGCGCTTGTCACAGCAGGTTCCGTTAAAGGGACGGTGGACTACTGGCCGATTCCGGAGGTGTATGATCCTGCAGCAAATACCTGGACAGCGCTTAGCTCTGCCAATAAAGTTATCCCAAACTATCCATTTATGTTCGTGCTGCCGGATGGCAGAGTTCTCGCAGCCGGTTCCGATGAATCCAAAATGGGAACTTTCGCGCTCAATGTAGCGACTCAGACCTGGTCAACTATAGATCCCACTGTTCTGGATGCAGGCAGCGGCATTATGTATCTGCCTGGTAAGATCATGAAAGCTGGGAGTTCATATCTCTCTCCTCCGGCGGATAATGGCGGCAGCGTTCCTTCTGCTTCCACGACCTATGTGCTGGATATGTCGCAGCCTTTTCCAGCCTGGCAAAAAACTGCCTCTATGGCGTATCCAAGAACCCACTTGAATCTCACCTCGCTGCCTGATGGAACGGTGCTGACTACCGGGGGATCTTCTGTTATTGGCGGGATAGACCCCGCGACTGGAGTGCTGGCCGCGGAACTGTGGAATCCCTCCTCTCAATCCTGGGCCACTATGGCCAGCGAACAGCGAGCCAGAGAATACCACTCCACCGCGCTTCTTCTTCCCGATGCCAGAGTATTGGTGGCAGGAAGCGGGCACAACTATGCCAACCAGTATGCGGAATTCAGCGCAGAAATCTATTCGCCTCCATATCTTTTCAAAGGAGCGCGGCCTGTAATAACATCGGCTCCAGCCAATATATTTTACGGAGCAGAATTTTTCGCTGCGACGCCAGATTCAGCGAGTATCGTTTCTGCTGCAGTCATCCGCAATGGCTCCGTGACACATGCTTTCAATATGGATCAGCGTTATGTGCCGGTCGGTTTCCGCACCGTCACCGGCGGGCTTATGATCACAGCCCCAGCCAATGCCAACCTGGCTCCTCCCGGATACTATATGCTGTTTTTGGTGAATAGCAATGGAGTGCCTTCCATTGCGCCAATGGTACATCTTTCGGCTTCATCCTATCAAAACATCGCCATGGTGCAGCACGCATCTAATGGATTCGAATACAGTACCGCTAACATTTCGCAGGCTTTTCCGTCTGCAATAACACCTGGTAATTTCCTAATCGTCACTGGCACCGCTGCAAGGCCCGCAAAAACGATCACGATTTCAGATTCGGCAGGAAATACCTACCTTCCCGCGATTGGCCCGGTGACGGATACGGCTCAGGATGTAACTGCTTATACCTGGTATGTGCCGAGTGCAATTGGAGGAGCAAATACAGTGACGCTTACTCCGAATAGCGGCGCCTGCGCAATGGAGATTCATATATCAGAGTGGTCTGGAGTGGATACCTCCTCACCGCTGGATCAAATATCCTATTTGACCGGAACTGGCACTCAGATTTCTTCCGGAATAAAAACACCTTCTCAAAATGGTGAGTTAATTTACGGATACACTTTTTCAAACCAGAATTCATCATTGGGCTCAGGATTTACAGTCCTCTCCTATATCAATGGCGATATGGATGAGTTTGTTGTGCAGTCCACGGCCAGTGCGGTGGCAGCCACATTCACCCAGCTCACTGATAAATGGTTTGCTATGATGGCGACTTTTCGCCCCGCCAGTAATGGCGTTTCTCCAAAAACCTATGCTATTAGTGGCACGGTAACTACTACGGGAGGATCTCCTGTAGTGGGAGCGCTGGTCGGCACCGCCGGAGCATCTGCCTATACAGCAGCCGATGGCAGTTACACCATGAATGGGCTTCCAGCTGGCACCTACACACTGACAGCTGCCGCATCAGGGTATGTTCTGGATGGACCGTTCAGTGTGACGCTGGGCCCAGATCAGACGAACATAAACTTTGAGGCTTCTTCCTCTGTAAGTTCCGGCATCGCGCTGGATAAGATAGTGACGCTCCATCAATCTGCAGCCGCCACCTCTATCACTTCTGCAGCTATTTCGACGACTGGAAGCAACGAAGTTCTTATCGCTTTCATCGCATCAGATGGATCTGCAACGGTCAAGCAAACCTTCTCCGCGGTGACAGGCGGCGGACTCACCTGGAGATTGAGGCAGCGAACGAATACGCAGGCGGGCACAGCAGAGATCTGGCAGGCGACAGCAGTCAGCCAGCTGACCAATGTTAACGTAAAAGCGGTTCGCAGCTCAGGATCTTATGCGGGTTCCATAACGATCGCAGCGTTTACTGGAGCAAGTCTGACAGTCGATGGTGCAGTCTCTGGCGGAAATGCACTTACTGGAGCGTCTGCCGTGTCTCTGGTAAGTACGCGTGCAGGCTCCTGGATTTGGGGAGTGGGGGATGACTGGGATCAGGCTGCAGCACGTATACCTGGAGCGAACCAGACCAAAGAAGATGAGTTTCTCTCTGCTTCGGGAGATACGTTCTGGGTTCAATGCCAGACAAATCCTGTTCAAAATTCGGGTGCTATAGTAACCCTGAACGATACCTCGCCCACTACAGATCGCTGGAATTTCTCACTTATAGAGATTATTCCGCAGTAACAAAATCAGGAGGATCAGCATCTAATCAGTACACAGATATGCTGATCCGCCTGTCTTGACGAAATCATAGAATGCTGATATAATCTTAATGGTCGCTTGAGTTTTATACCTCTCCTCTCCAAGCGTACTATTCCACCGCACGAATTTTTTAGTAACTATAATCATGTTGCCAATATCTAATTTATTCGTTGCTGCTCAAGCGTACTGCCCTGTTTGAGAACTATATATCCGAAATACCAATTTTTCAATACTAACCAAGGAAAAGATGCCTATGGAGATGTATGGCAAATTAGCCATACTAAACTACAACTCAAGTTGATATAAAGTGGAAGAGCTGTTTTGCCTGTTAATTTATGCATTGAGGAGAACACATTAGTATGTCGGAGCAAAACACACCATTAAGCGGAACGTCAGTTTCTGCACGCCTCCTCACCACACTGCTCGTAAGCTGCTGGGGGCTGTCCTTTGCGTACCTTCTACTGTACTCACTACTAATTACGCACAACTTCGGCCTTTGCCTGACCGCTGCCCTGCCAATGTTTGTAGTGTGGGCTGCGCTTGAACGCAAGCGTTGGGGAAGACTCGCTTTACTGGGAATCTGTGCCACCACCATAGGAATATTTCTATTCATAACAGCCATGTTCATTATCGCCGGCGACAGCTGGCTTGAACCGACCGAACGCAATCTTCTTAACTATTCTCATATTGCGCTCAGCATCGTATCTCAGAATCCAATGACTGCATCTGCTCTACTGGTGCTCTCAGCTGCTACAGGATTCTGGTTAAAAAGGCCTGCTGTTATCTATGAATTCGAGAACGGAAAGCGTCGCGGCCTGGCGGCAGGCCAGCACGTCATTGCGTGCGCCCTGGTAATAGCATGGGGAGCTGCCGCATTTAGTTCGCCGATATATACCCTTACAAAGCCAGTTTTTTCCTCGGCTTTTGTAAAAAATGGCGTGCATCACGGTTTCAAAATAGATTCTCGTTTTCGCGCAGACAGATCAATATCAAGCAGCCTGGCTGCTCGTTCGGATGTATCTGCTAAAAGCTGGTAGGCATCTCGGATGGCCTCTTCTAAGCGAAGAGGTCCATCCGTTATACTCAATGCGGCAGTGAGGCCATTTGCAGCCATCGCGGCCCCGGCTCCTTTTTCTATGGAACCCACCAGAGCCAGCACCGGAATATTCCGAATTTTAGCTCTTTTCGCAACGCCCGCAATTACTTTCCCCATCGAAGTCTGGCTGTCAAGCCTTCCTTCACCCGTAATCACCAAATCAACTGCATCAAGCTTTTCGTCGAAATGAAGCAGATCCATTATCAAATCGACACCAGATTCCAGCCTTGCTCCGCAGAAAGCCATTAATCCAGCCCCTAATCCTCCCGCTGCGCCAGCACCAGGGATATTCGCTATATCCAGACCCAGGTCGCGCTTGATGATATCTGCATAGTGACAAAGCGCATCGTCCAGGACTTTTACCATTTCTGCATCCGCGCCTTTTTGAGGTCCGTATATAGCGGAAGCGCCTTGCGGGCCACAGAGCGGATTATTCACATCACAAGCCGCAATAAATTCAGTATGTTGGGGAAGAATACCCGCAGGCACTTCGATGCGGCTGAGTTTTTTGAGCGCCGCACCTCCGGGAGGCAAATCCTGACTATTAGAATCTAACAGGCGTATTCCCAGCGCCTGCGCCATACCCGCTCCTCCGTCATTGGTTGCGCTGCCGCCAATACCGATTACAATTTTTTCGCATCCTGCTTCCACTGCAGCTTTGATTAACTGTCCAACTCCATATGTCGAAGATAGAAGCGGATTGTATTCCTGCTTTGTCAGCAGCCTTAAGCCAGCTGCTTCTGCCATTTCTATGACCGCTGTTTCCTCATCCGGTTCACCCAACCGTCCCCAGTGTGCATGTACTGGTTTCCCTAACGGACCCCGGACAACAGAAGAAAACAGGCTGCCTGCCGATCCACCGACAATTGCTGCCATAGTGCCATCGCCGCCATCGGCCATCGGAAGAGCGACAGGCTGCCAGAGCGTTTTTCTGTCCGAATCCACACAGCTATTTGGTTCCAGAGCAAATACACGAGATATTCCTGCTTCGATTGCAGCAATGGCTTCCGCCGCGGTAAGACTCGATTTAAACGCATTGGGACATAAAAGTATTCGTAACATTTCACTATTTCCTAATATCAAATCAGCCATCTTTCGTATCTCTCTAAACATTCAACACAGGCAGGTATATATAGTTACTTGACTTGAATGCAAAAGAAGAGGACGTTATAGACTGTAATTATCATTCTATTTTTTTCGTATTGTAAGTATATGTCAATATTTAATTAACGAATGGCATCTATAATTCGACATTTAATTTCATAATTTCATAACTTTAAGTTTTTTTTACATAAATTGCCAACCCGGGAGGATATAGAGCTAGCTGCGTTGTATACTTTAAGAAATCTTTTTTTTGTATGGGATGAGTCCACATCATGAACACTAAACGACCTGAAAACATGTCCAGGCCTGAACGTCTGAATTTCATCGTCAATCGTATGCGTGTACAACAAGACATAACGCCTACTATTCTTTCAGACGAGCTCCAGGTTTCTGTCCGAACGATTTATAGGGATTTGCGCTATCTGCAGCGAGGTAAATCTCTGCATAAGCGCTACAGCCGTAAAGAGGGACGATACGTATTTGAACAGGAGATGGATATTCCACCTTTATCTTTGACACCTTCCGAAGCGCTGTCTCTCTTCTATTCTGCCTGCAATCCAGCTCTCAGCAGCGATAATTTTGCCAGCAGAGATCTGCGTGGAGCTCTCACCAAGATTCGCACCTCACTCACCCCTAAACCTTCCGGTGAAAATACAGAACAAGTGGCTATTCCGGTGACAGAGGTGGGTTATTCTGCAGAGAGCGTGCAGAGGCCAACAATTGAGATGATACGCCGCGCCATGCGAACAAACCGCAAAATCGGCATAAAATATTGGTCTTCCGCTACGGATACTGAGCGACATATTATTGTATCGCCCTTCGTTCTTGAAGAGATGAACGGACACCTCTATCTCGCTGGCAAATCTGAAGAAGAGGGTGAGATTCGCGCATTCAAGACAGTACGAATTAGAGCAGTTGAACTGCTTTCGGAAAGCTTCCGATTTCCACGCCACTTCGTTGCCAATAATGTTTTCGAAAAAGCATGGGAAGCTTATGATAATCAGGATGAAGAGGTGGAAGTGAAGGTGCGGTTTGCTGCTTCCGTTTCTTCTCTTATCACCGATACGCCCTGCAGGCAGTTCACTTCTATACAGCGAGAACCGGACGGGCACCTGGTCTATACCACTACTGTCAACAGCCTGAAAGAGATTGCCTGGTGGATTTTCTCATTCGGTGCAAATGCTGAAGTGATCAGCCCCCCCGTACTTCGCGAACAGTTCGCAAAACAGATCAGCACCTTGAATAACCGATATACCAAAGCCTAAACCCCTGCCGCTAATCCTGATCTGCTTGATTATACTCCATGCCACTATTTTTAAATAGTGGCATGGAGTTTTCGTTTGCAGCAGGACAGCTGCTTTCTATTGCGGTATTTATAGTTTTATAGTTTGACAAAGAGTGGACCGCAGTAAGCCGCCGTCACCCGATTTTGGAGAGACCAGACCCTGTTTTTGGAAAAGTGAGAAGGGGTTAGATGGAAAATCCGGACAATCGTCCTAATAAACTTCTGTTTATCTGCAGTAAGAATCGAAAACGAAGCCTTACAGCTGAGAAAATATTCAGCAGCCTTCCCGGCATCCATGTCCGTTCCGCTGGTACGCAGCCAGATGCCCGCGTCGTAGTCACGGAAGGACATATTGGCTGGGCAGACATCATCTTTTTCATGGAAAAATCCCATATAAATCGCATTCGACGCAAGTATCCACAAGCACTCCAATCTAAACGCAGCATTGTGTTACATATTTCGGACGATTATGAGTTCATGCAGCCGGAGCTTATTGATTTACTTCAGTGCAGAGTATCCGTAATTCAGGGTGCAATAACTCTGTTCTAATAGAACCAAAGCAGCCATATTAAACATTATTCAGTGGAGGTGGGACAATGGGAAGTCGATCCACATCCGGCCACTGCCGATGCCAGGAAGTCGCTTGTTCGTAGGCAAATGCTATGCGCAGCGCATCAGCTTCCTGATATAGCCCGCCTACAAATTCTATCGACTGCGGTTCGCCATCCAGCATGCCGCATCTGGTAATGATGGTGGGATGGCCGGTCAGGTTCGTATAGACCAGAGTAGGCCCGATGAAAGGAACTGTGACATAGACGTCGATATCTTTCATGGCCACAGCCATCTCCTGCTGAAGCTCCCGCCGCAGACGCTGTGCGAGCAGATAGTCTGAAGCAGGGATCGTGGAAGCCACCCGCACAATATTCGGCCAGCTGTGGGCGCTCTGCTGTACCAGCTCATCTAACCTTCCGCCTTGATTGAGATAATGAAGAGAAGCCGCGCTCTCCGCCTCCAGCACAATTACCGAGATGGCCCTCCTCGCTTCGCTGCCATTGGGAAGCTTGATCGGAATAAGCTGGACCCCTAGATCTGTTAATACTTTAAGAGTATCTGCATACATTTGGCAACGCGCTTTACTCTGCAGTTTGGTTCCATTCTCCTTAGATTTTATGTCCTGTTGAAGTGTATCGAACGCAGATTGGTCTATTCCTACCCTGATCTGGCTCAGCGGTTTAGAGGCATTCCACTCAAATGGTGCATCGGATACCGTCAAATCGCTGCCGTCCGGGCCATACAGCGCATACAGCACTGCCGCGCAGTCTTCCACACCCCTGCACATCGGCCCCACTTTATCCATCGTCCAGGAAAGCGGCATAGCGCCATGCCTCGAAATACGGCCAAATGTCGGTCGGAGTCCGGTCACGCCATTCCGAACAGATGGGCTCACTATACTCCCCAGTGTCTCCGTGCCGATGCTGAAGCCAACCAGCCCTGCTGCTGTGGCGCTCCCGGAGCCAGCCGACGATCCGCTCGAACCATGCGCTGAGTTCCAGGGGCATCTGGTTATGCCGCCAAACCAGGTATCCTCCATCGCCAGTTCCCCCATAGACAGCTTAGCTACCAGCACGGCTCCCGCCTGTTCCAGACGCCGGATCACTTCTGCATCATAGTCAAATATCTGGTTTTCGCACGGCTTAATGCCGTAGGTGGTAGGCGTGCCAATGGCAGCGAAGAGATCTTTGGCGCCATAGGGAATTCCATGGAGCGGGCCTCGATATTTTCCCGATTTGATTTCTGAATCTGCTATTTCAGCCTGTTTGAGAGCGCGTTCCTCGCAAAGATTCACTACACAGTTTAGGCGCGGTCCATATTTTTTCAGCCGGGCAAGATACATCCGGGTCAGCTCAGATGAAGTTATCCTGCCTGCCTCTAACAGTCGGGCAAGCTCCATAACCGTCATGAAAGCGAGAGATTCCAAATCTCCGTTATACTCGAGAGTTTTGCTTTCGCTGCTGCAGAACGCATTTTTTTTGTGTGGAATCGCAGCGTAGGGAAGCAGCGGCTGAAACTGGATTGCTGGCTCCAGGGAATTCTCCACTGCACTCGCCCGCATCGCCTTTAGTTCAACCCTCTTCTCCTCCATACTTTTGAGCATCAGATGATAATCCGATTCTCTATATGATCTTCCTGCCGTTCTATCTGCAGCCTCTAGGTCCGCAATTGTCAATTTATCATCACACTCGTTTTCGTTCATATCAACAGCTTCCTTGGAATTCCACGCCGCTCCATAATCAGAGCGTACGTTGGCTTAGTCTGACACGATTTGCTTTATAAATCAACGGCAGTTTAGCAGCAATCACATAATCAAAAGGAACATGCGATCCTTTCTAAACGTCATTGAGATGAGAATTGGATCAAAATCTATAATCTCGAAAAATCCGAATCGCTGCCTGCACCTCGATAAACTGCAACGACGTATTCGATTTATTGCAATAAAAAATTAATTATCTATAGGTGGCTGTTTTATAGCTGCTAACCGCGAGGCGATACAGTATGCGTTTGAACAGGCCAAATTCTGCCAAGATACTGGCCTTTTTTCAAGAGGAACAGACTGCAGCAGAAATATCCAATAAACTCCGCAGGCATAAATTAGGTCATGTTGAGTTCATTCGCTACGATCCCAATAATCGTTCCAATGCAATTGGGAGTCATCCGAGCGAATTAAAATCTGCCTACTCACGATTATTAGTACGCGGCGAAACTCTCGTCCTCGTATCCACTTCCATATCCAGAACAAGAGAAGCGCTCGACATTCTTCGTCAGCATGCAGATATCCAGCCCGTTACTTTTGTCTTTTACCCGGAAAGTGGACCGGCGAACCCCGACGGTATAGCTTCTGCCATGCCGGAACCTATGCCACTCGACCGACTTATAGAGCTCGCCCGCGAACTCTCTCTGACGCACCGCATCAAGCCCTCCATTCTTCACGGTCAGCCTCTTTTGAAAAACCTGATCGAGAGTGAAAAAACTCTCAAATTAGTGCGCCAGCATCTCTCAGAAGCAGCCCGAGTCGAGCAAAATCTACTGCTCTCCGCCGAATGGCTTCTGGACAATGCCTATATAATCCAGGGACATATTGCAGACTTCAAACGGAATCTTCCACGTCGATACTACGAACAGCTACCCATACTTGAAACCGGTAAATATGCGGGGCTGCCAAGAATTTATGCCATAGCAGCCGCGCTTTCCCAGGCTACAGACGGCACCCTCAAACAGGAGAATATCTACTCTTTTCTTCAGTCTTACCAGTCAACCACATCTCTCACTATTGGGGAGTTGTGGGTTTTTCCACTGATGCTCCGCCTCACACTTATTGAGCGCCTTTACAATTTTGCATTGACGGTTGATTTGCGCCAGCGTGAACGTGAACAGGCAGACTACTGGGCTAATAGACTTCTCACCGCGGCTCGCGTCGATCCGGACCAAACACTCCCATTTCTTACGGAGCTGAGCCGGGAATATCCCAACCCTACTGCTCATTTCGCTGATCAGTTAGTCAGTCATCTCTATGATGAGGAATCTGCCTTACTCTATGCGCATCAATGGCTGGAACGAAAGCTTGCATCACCGCTCAGTGAGGCAGCCATGACGGATCAGAAAATTCAGGCTGTACAGCAAATCTCCCTGGGAAATGCCATTAACTCGCTGCGTACAATCTCTCAGCTTGACTGGCGTGATACCTTTGAATCGGTATGCAGGGTAGACCATGTTTTGAATGCCGATCCGGCTGGAATCTACTCGCACATGAGCTTTGCAACTCGTGATAGATATCGGCACGCTATCGAAGAGATTTCCAGAAACTCCAGCCACTCCGAAACAGAAGTCGCTTTCGAAACTCTGAGAATTGCCGAGGAACATACGGACGAAGCAGAACATCATATCGGCTATTTCCTAATCGATAAGGGTCGTGAAGAGCTTGAGAATCGCCTGCATTGTAAAGTTCAGATGTCCTGGAAAATACGCCGCTTCGTACGATCTCATCCCACAGAAATCTATCTGGGATCGGTCTCGATTCTTACTGCATTTCTAATTGCGGCAGTGGTCTTAATTACGCTGCGGTCAGGATATGTAAAGTCGCTTCCAATTCTGTCGATACTCGCCCTGCTTCCTGCAAGTGAGATCGCTATCCAGCTTATCAACTATCTCGTTACCAGGTTAATGCCGCCGGTTTTCCTGCCACGGATGTCGTTCGAGCACGGTATACCAGATAATTTTCGCAGCCTGGTAGTCGTTCCCATGATGCTTCTGACACCAGACAGCATTCGAGACGAATTCGAACGCCTGGAAATTCGTTACCTCGCAAATACAGAAGAGAACCTGCTTTACGGGCTGCTTTTCGATTTTTCGGATGCTCCCCAGAAAGATATGCCTGAAGATGCAGAACTGCTGGATGTGGCAATAAGAGCCGTAGAGCGGCTGAGCGAACTGTATGGCAGGGATAAATTTTTTCTTTTTCACAGGCAGAGAGAGTGGAGCAGCACAGAAGATCGCTGGATGGGATGGGAACGTAAGCGTGGGAAATTAGAGCATCTAAACGCCTATCTATCCGGTGAATCTCTATCCTCGCAGCCACAGTTTCTCCGTTTTGGAGATGAACAATGTCTGAAAAACATTCGGTTTATTATCACTCTTGATAGTGACACAATACTGCCAAGGTCAGCGGCACTCAAGATGGTGGAGACTTTAGCGCATCCTCTCAATACACCGAGGCTGAGTGAAGATGGTTTATCGCTGCTCCGCGGCTATACGTTACTTCAGCCTCGTGTCAGCACGTCGCTGCCGTCCGCGACAGCCAGCCTTTTTTCAAGCCTTTTTACGGATACTACCGGAACCGATCCGTACACCAATGTAGTCTCAGATGTCTATCAGGATCTGCAGGCAGAAGGAAGTTATCACGGCAAAGGAATATACGATCTCGCGGCGTTCCACACCCTGCTTAGAAATAGATTTCCAGCCTCCAAACTACTCAGTCACGATCTCCTGGAGGGAACCCACGTCCGCATTGCGTTTGTGAGTGATATAGAGCTGTATGATCTATTCCCCAGAGACTATATTGCTTATACAGCCAGGCAGCATAGGTGGGTGCGAGGCGATTGGCAGATTATAGACTGGATGTTTCCCAAAGTGCCTGCCGGGAGTTCTGCGGAATCTGCAGTTTTGAATGAGGGAATCGGTGATTCTTCTCTTTACAAGAATGCTTCCAAAGCGCCTAAAGTTCGAAATCCGTTGTCTCTGTTCAATCGGTGGAAAATATTTGATAACTTGCGGCGAAGCCTGCTGCCTGCCGGATGCATTGCTATGCTGGTCGCTTCGTGGTTTGCTGCTCCCAATCCAGTTCTCTGGACATGGCTTATTGCAATAACCATGTTTATGCCGTCCATAATTGGGGTCTTGGGCCTTATTACCTCCTTACCGCAAAGAGATACCCGGCACTGGCATCAGTTTGGAGTCAGCTTTCTAAGGTGTATCGTCTTTTCAGCGCTGCTGCCACATCAGGCACTTCTTTCCTTAGATGCAATAGCCCGGGTATTTTATCGCCGCATATTTTCTCACAAGTTAATGCTGGAGTGGGAGACAGCGTCTGAAACGCATAAAAAATCAAAAAATCGACGAACGATTTTTCTTCTTTCCATGAGTTGGATTCCTCTCGCAGCGGTGCTGGTTGTGATCGCTGTACAGCGATATGCACACGACGCCTCCAATGCCGCAGCGCCATTTCTGATACTTTGGATTATAGTTCCGCTCGTTGTTGCCTGGCTGAACGAAGCCAGCAATACTACCATGGACCGCAATGTCTCTGAAAGTGACCGTAAATTTCTGCGGCTTATCGCCAGACAGACCTGGCGTTTCTTCGATACTTTTGTGTCATCAGAAACGAACTGGCTTCCACCCGATAACTATCAAGCTCAAATTCGCATCGAAGTGGCTCCACGCACCTCTCCTACCAACATCGGCCTCTGGTTCCTCGCGGTGCTCGCAGCCCAGGATATGGGATATCTGACCGTCGATGATGCACTCGACCGATTGCTGGCAACTGTCAACACCATGGATAGGTTAGAACGTTTTGAGGGACATTTCCTCAACTGGTACGATATCTATAAAGTGAAAGCCCTTTTTCCGCGATACATCAGTATGGTTGACAGCGGCAACTTGCTCGGCCATCTTTGGACATTTGCAGAAGGCTGCGAAGAAAAATTAAGTCTTCCTGTACTAGATTCCAGCGCGCTTCGCGGAATTGAAGACTGTGCAGAACTGATTCGAGAGGCTGCAGTTCAGGCAAAAAGTCTGGATGCTTCCCTGCAAAAGCGCCTGGAATCGATAACGACTCTCTGCAGCCTGATACCTTCCAGCGATATCGTGGCCATACTGGAAAGAGTTCGCTCGCTGGCAGAGCCCGCTTATGAACTATCGGAATCCCTCCGGAATCAATTTGTGGCTGATTCACAGGTGTACTACTGGGCAGAACAGCTCCTTTCCCAGGTAAAAAAGTGGAATTCGATTTCAGACCGTTATCTAACATGGCTGGAGCATCTTCAGGAGGTTCCACCAGAGGGATTGCTTGCGCTTGGTGCGGAGACGCATGAGTGGAGAAGAGCAGCGCTTTCGAGCGATGTCTCTCTGAGAGAACTAGCGGCAGGCTCTGTGCCTGGGATATCTGCCTTTGTCTCTTTGAAGGCCAGAATTGATTTGATGACGATTTCGGAGCCACTTCGAAGCTGGCTGGATAAGCTCCTTGATGAGTTTCATAAAGCGGAATGGTTTGCCGGGGAAAAACTTGCCGCTGGAGAGACGGTGCTTTCCAGTGTCAGAAGATATTCCGATGAGACCAATATGAGATTCCTGTACGATGAAGATCGTAAAGTGTTTACCATCGGATACAACGTCGATGATCGCCGCCGGGATAACTCCTTTTACGATCTGCTTGCAAGCGAATCGAGGCTGGGGAGCTTCGTTTCAATCGCACGAAATGAAATTCCTGCCGAGCACTGGTTTGCGCTTGGCCGTCCATTTTCCCTCGCTTATGGGCAGCGGGTCATGCTCTCCTGGAGCGGAACCATGTTTGAGTATCTCATGCCCCTGCTCGTTCAGCGCAGCTATGATAACTCACTCTTAAATCAGGTGTGCCGTGCGGCCGTGGCCGCTCAGATCTCCTATGGCAAAGAGCGTGGTATACCCTGGGGCATATCCGAAGCGGGTTATAGCGCGATTGATAATCGCCAGGTCTACCAGTACCAGGCGTTTGGCGTGCCGGGTCTGGGCATTAAACGCGGCCTTGAAGAGGACACCGTCATAGCGCCTTATGCAACGATAATGGCGCTGATGGTCGCCCCACAGCTTGCCGTTTCAAATCTGAGGCGTATGTCCAAGCTTGCTCCGAATTCACTGCGGGGAATCTATGGGTTCTACGAATCACTTGATTACACCAGGCAGCGTGATGCAGCAGGCGATCCGGGAGTCATTGTCTACGAATTCATGGCGCATCATCAGGGAATGTCGCTGCTTGCCATTGATAATCTGCTGAACGCAGATATAATGCAGGAGCGTTTTCATCGTGACACACGAGTAAAAGCGACGGAATCGCTGCTTTTTGAACGGACAGCTACTTCTCGAGTACTTGCGAAAGACTATGCAAACCGCGCACCATTGCCGCGATTGAAGGCAGCAAACGTACCTGGAGGAGTAGGCCGCGTTGATGGTGCGAATACTGTTGTTCCCAGAACGCATCTTCTTTCTAATACAGATTATTGCGTGATGGTGACTAATGCAGGCAGTGGATACAGCAAATGGAAAGATACAGAAATTACACGCTGGCGCGCAGACGCTACCAGGGATGACTGGGGAAGTTTTTGCTATCTATGCGAGCTCGAGACCGGAGAGACATGGTCCGCAGCGCACCAGCCGACAGGGGTCACTGCCAGAACTTATTCGGCGCTATTTTCGCCTGAAAAAGCGGAGTTCAGACGCCGTGATACCCACATTGAAACCATTACCGAGATATTCGTATCCCCGGAGGACAATGCAGAAATTCGAAGGATTACGCTCGTTAATCACTCCAGCAGGCCGCGTACCATTGAATTGACAAGTTATGCTGAAATCTCGCTTGCCCCGCATGCTGCCGACAGGTCACACCCCGCATTCAGCAAGCTATTTGTGCAGACCGAAGCGATCGAGGAGTATGATGCCTTGCTGGCCTGCCGCCGGCCGCGTTCAGCGAAAGACCCTGCGCCCTGGGCAGTGCACGTGGTCGCTATGCAAAAGAAGAAAGAACGCCCTCTTACTTATGAAACAGACCGACTGAGATTCCTGGGACGAGGCAGATCGGCACGTAACCCGGCAGCGCTTACCAGCAGACTTTCCAATACAGCAGGCGCGGTGCTGGATCCGATTTTCAGCCTACGAGTTCAGGTGCGCCTGGAGCCAGGGGAAAGATCTCAAGTCTCTTTCATAACCGGAGCCGGAGATACTCGTGAAGAAGTGGCGCATTTAGCAGAAAAATATTACGAGATAGCAAACACATCCAGAGCGGTAGAGCTGGCATGGACTCATGCCCAGCTCGATCTGCGTCACCTTAGAATCCAGCCGGATGAAGCGCTGCGATATCAGCAGCTCGCCAGTTACGTGCTCTATCCCAGCAACCGCATGCGCGCAGGTGAGGATCGATTACGTCGAAACCATCTGCATCAGGCTGGTCTATGGGCATTCGGAATATCTGGCGATCTGCCCATACTGCTGATAACCGTAGAGAGTGAAGATAATCTGGATTTGGTGCAGCAGGCTATACAGGCGCACTCTTACTGGAGAGTGCGGGGAATGCATTGCGATCTGGTGATTCTAAATGAGGAATCGGAGGGATATAATCAGCCACTACAAGAGCGGCTGAGACGCATGGTACAGACTTACGAGCAGACCGGCGGGCTGGACAGCCCAGGCGGAGTTTTCATCCGGCCTGCAAATCAGCTGGACGAAGATACTAAAACACTCTTGTTTACCGTCGCCCGCGTTGTCATGATAGCTGCGCGCGGAAGTCTCGCTCAGCAGCTTGTGACGCTTGCAGCACCCCCAACCTATCCGTCTGCGCTTCCGGTTCTTTCTAAATTGAGTGAAGAGCCGAGCGCGCCACTACCTTTTATGGAACTCGCTTATTTTAATGGTATTGGCGGTTTTACACCGGATGGCAGCGAATATGTGATCTATCTCGGCCCGAATGATACTACCCCCGCACCCTGGGTAAATGTGATGGCGAATCCGAATTTCGGTGCGATTGTCTCAGAATCAGGCGGAGGATTTTGCTGGTATGGCAACAGCCAATCCAATCGACTCACGGTGTGGAGTAACGATCCGGTTCGCGATCCCGTTAGCGACGCAATCTATCTGAGAGACGATGATCTGGGAGTGGTTTGGACACCTACTCCGGCTCCAATACGGGAACAGGATGCCTACCGTATCCACCATGGCCAGGGATATACCCGATTTGAACATAACTCTCATGCGATTGAGCAGGAGTTAATCACGTTTGTCCCTATGAATGATTCGAATGGTGAGCCAGTGCGTGTTCAGAGGCTGCGTTTGAAAAATGCAAGTTCGCATCACCGTAAAATAACGGCCATATTCTACGTGGAATGGACTCTTGGAGTCGAGCGCGAAGACACCCAGATGCACGTCGTCACCCAGTGGGATGCTGCGGCTAAAATTCTTTCCGCTAGAAACGCATATCATCCGGACTTTGGAACACGGATAGCCTTTGTTTCCTCCAGCCCTGTCGCCACATCTTGGACAGGCGACCGCACTGAATTTATAGGGAGAAATGGAGAATTAGCAGAACCAGCCGCTCTTCTGAGGCGCGGCATGACGGGAAAAGTGGGAGCCGGTTTGGACCCTTGCGCAGTTCTTCAGTCGACTATCGAACTCGAGCCCGGGGAGACTGTAGAGCTTTTTTACGTTATTGGACAGGGAGCCGATTCCGAAGAAGTGAAACGACTGGCGCTGAAATATCGCGATCCAAAAGCGGTCGAACGAGCGCTTCAGGAGACGATTGATTGGTGGAATAAAACTCTGCAGGCCATTCAAGTGGATACTCCAGATCTGGGAGTAAATTTCCTCCTCAACCGATGGCTGCTCTATCAAGATCTCTCCTGCCGTTTATGGGGAAGATCGGCATTCTATCAGTCGGGCGGCGCGTTTGGCTTCCGAGATCAACTGCAGGATGTCTGCGCGACCGTCTATGCCGATCCGCAGGCCACCCGCGATCAGCTCCTGCGATCAGCATCCAGGCAGTTTGTCGAAGGAGACGTGCAGCACTGGTGGCATCCACCCTCTGGAATGGGCGTGCGAACCCAGATATCCGACGACCTTCTCTGGCTGACCTACTGTACTGCGCACTACATTCGAGTTACGGGCGACGCGCAGGTACTAGACGATGTTGTTCCGTTCCTTGAGGGTACACCGCTCGCTTCTGGCGAACATGAGTCGCTCACAGTGCCCAATGTATCTGCACAGACGGCGACGCTTTTAGAGCACTGCAGGCGTACGATACAAAAAGGCTTAACTTCCGGCCCGCACGGTCTGCCTTTGATTGGAGCAGGTGACTGGAACGACGGTCTGAATAGAGTAGGCATCGAAGGAAAAGGGGAGAGTGTATGGCTGGCATGGTTTATCATTCAAGTTCTTCATGATTTCGCTTATCTGCTCAAACTGAAGGGAGAATCTGAAGAGGCTGACAGCTGGGAATTGAAGGCAAAAACCCTCGCTGCTGCCATTGAAAAAGAAGCATGGGATGGCGAGTGGTACCGGAGGGCCTATTTCGATGATGGAACACCATTAGGATCAGCAAAATCTGACGAAGCCAAAATCGACAGTCTGCCGCAATCCTGGTCTGTGATATCCGGCGCTGGTGATCCTCAGCGATCGAAAACAGCGATGGCCTCAGTCGAACGGTACCTGGTTAAAGAAAAAGAAAAAATGGTTCTGCTCTTCACTCCGCCGTTCAATAAAACAGCACATGATCCTGGTTATATCAAAGGGTATCTGCCGGGAGTGAGGGAGAATGGCGGCCAATATACTCACGGCTCACTCTGGACTCCGCTGGCTTTTGCAAGACTTGGTAACGGGGATACAGCGGTTCGCCTGCTCTCTTTGATGAATCCGATCGAACATGCCCGAACAAAAGAAGAAGCAGAACATTATAAAGTGGAGCCCTATGTAGTCTGCGCAGATGTCTATGCCCTGCAGTCGCAGACAGGCCGAGGCGGCTGGACATGGTATACAGGATCGGCTGGATGGATGTATCGCGTATGGATTGAGGAAGTGCTTGGCCTGCAGGTTCGGGGAAATGCACTGCGTCTCGCTCCTGTGCTTCCCAGGCATTGGCCGTCTGTCAAGTTGACATACAGATATCGCAGCACTTTCTACTCTATTGAAATTGAGAATCCAGATGGAATTTCACGCGGAGTCATCTCGGTTACGCTTGATGATCAGCCGCTTCTCGACGGGACAGTACCACTCGTCGATGACAATGGTCCGCATACGGTCATAGTAGTTATGGGTGAGACTACGGCTTTGCCTCCAGCTCCCGTCGAAGAAAATGCAGTTCGATAGTGCAGATCGGCGATCAGCTCTTATGTCCACGTATTACGATTAATGCTTCCAGCGTATTGAAGACGGACAGTTTATAAGATTGAGACCTGCGTGCTGCAGGAATATATCCGTAATACATGACTAGAATACTTATCTGAATGAGTAATATCTCATCCCGGGTCCCACCAACTCTTTCATCGGCGTACCTATTTTATCACCAACATCAGTTTGAACCCATTCAGGGAAACACAGATTACGCCTCTCGCTTGCTCATTGGAGGTGAGTTTGCTGTATAATATAGTGACTGAATCAATTTTACAGCAGTCTACCGAATGAATGGAGCCTATCTGGTTTATGCTTGCCCACGAAATTCGTCAAAAATACCTCGAATTCTTCAAATCCAGAGGACATGTGCAGCTTCAGAGCGCGCCGCTGATGCCCATCGACATTCTGGGGGCAGAAGATAAAACTACTCTGTTCACGACTGCTGGAATGCAGCAGTTCATGCCCTATTTCCTCGGAACAGCCACTTCGAATCATCCGAGGGTCACGACGGTGCAGAAATGCCTTCGGACAAACGATATCGATAGTGTTGGAGATTTTTCACATTGTACTTTTTTTGAAATGCTGGGCAACTTCAGTTTTGGCGACTATTTCAAAGCGGAAGTTATTCCGTGGACGTGGGAATTCCTGACTCAGGTGGTAGGCCTCGATCCGGATAGAATGTGCGTGACAGTCTATTTGGACGACGACGAAGCTTTCCGCATCTGGAACGAGGTTATTGGGCTGCCCGAGCATCGCATTCATCGCCTGGGTGAAGATAAGAACTACTGGCCAGCCAGCGTCATCAGCCAGGGTCCCAATCAGCCTTGCGGCCCCTGCTCAGAGATCTTCTATCGTGTCGTTCCTATTGAAGAGATGTGCTCCGATTCTAGCCTCACCTCCACCCAGCGCTATCTCATCGATGACGATGCCGGACGGTATGTGGAGATATGGAACAACGTTTTCACACAGTTCGACCGCAGCGAAGATGCGGATGGTAAACCTGTTCTCACACCCCTGCCAAAGAAAAACAACGATACCGGCGCCGGGCTGGATAGAATTGCCTACGTATCCCAGGGAAAGACCAGCGTTTTTGAGACCGATCTATTCCTACCAACACTGGAGCATATCGCGGAACTCTCTGGCTTGAAGTATGATGCATCGTCCAGCGCCAAAGATTTTGCCTTTCGCGTCGTAGCCGAGCATACTCGGTCGATGGTTTTCTGCATTGCGGATGGCATTCTGCCCTCGAATGAAAGCCGCGGGTATGTACTGCGCTATATCATGCGCAGGGCCATTCGTTATGGAAAAATGGCGCTGGGATTCGACCAGCCGTTCCTGCATGAAATCGCTCCTAAAATCATTGAGCAGATGGGCGGCTTCTACCCTGAACTGGAAGAGCGGCGAGAGCTGATCCTGCGCAATATCCATGAAGAAGAGGAGCGATTCCACCGCACCCTTGATAACGGCTCCATGCGGCTTGAGGAGATGCTCGCCCGGACCGATATACAGGCGGCTAAAATACTGCCTGGCAGCGAAGTGTTCATGCTCTACGATACGTTTGGATTCCCGCTTAAACTCACCCAGGAGATCGCAGAAGAACATGGAATCAGTATCGATATCGATGGCTTTCAAGCTGCGATGGAAGAGCAGCGAAAGCACTCGCGGGCTGCATCCAATATCCAGGAAGGCCTGTTCCAGGGAGATAATAGCAAGTTCAGCGAGCTCTACAAAGAGGATTTGCTAAAGAATAAATTTATCGGATATGAGTATCCGAATTCCGATACGAGAGTGCTCGCGATAGTAAGCCCGGAAGGAAAGCGGCTGGAATCTGCCCGCGCGGGTGATGATGCCATTCTGGTTCTGCGGGAAACGCCTTTCTATGCCGAATCTGGCGGTCAGGTGGGCGATACCGGCTGGATAAATGGTGAATCCGGAGCGGTTACCTGTGCTGCAAAGATGGCAGTTAGGAACACCCGAAAGAATTCAGCGGGCGTCTATATGCATGATGTCAAAGTGCTGGAAGGTGAAATCCATACCGAACAGCGAGTGGATGCTGAGATAGATATTGCCCGCAGGGAATCTATACGGCGCAACCATACGGCCACCCATCTCCTGCAGGCAGCGCTCCGCGAAATTGTAGGTTCGCATGTTCACCAGAAAGGTTCTCTGGTGGCTCCAGATCGCCTTCGTTTCGATTTTACGCATTTTCAGCCGCTGACATCAGAGGAAATTCGCCGCATCGAAGAGATTGTAAATACGGAGATTCTGCGCGATCACCCTGTAACCACCTATAAAGACCTGCCCATTGCCGAAGCTAAAGCACGCGGCGCAATGGCGCTATTTGGCGAGAAATATGGTGATTTTGTGCGGCTGGTAGAAGTTCCGGGGTTCAGCCAGGAACTCTGCGGCGGTACGCATGTGGAGCGAACCTCCCAAATCGGACACTTCAAAATTGTCGGTGAAACAGGAGTGTCTTCCGGGGTACGGCGAATTGAAGCAGTAACCGGCAGAGGCACACTGGAATTCTTCAATCGACGCGAAGAGATGATAACCAATATAGCGAATTCGCTTAAAACCACGCCGGCGAATCTGCCTTCGGCTATCGAAAAACTTTTGTCTCAAAAACAAGATCTGGAACTGCAGCTCCGACAGCTGAAAGCTAGTGGAGGATCCGGGCAGGCCTCCGATTTTACTCCTCAGATGGTAGCAGGGGTTTCAGTAGTAATCCAAAAACTCGAAGGCGCTGATGCAGAGACGATAGCGAATATGGCCGACATGGCGGCAAAAAAACTACTGTCTGCAGTTATCGTTCTTGCCTCAGTAACGGATGGCAAAGTGGCTTTTGCGGTGAAAGTTACTTCAGATCTAGCTGCGAAGGGCCTGAACGCTGGTAATATGGTGCGCGAAATAGCGAAGATTGCTGGAGGAGGCGGAGGAGGCAGAGCCGATTTTGCGCAGGCGGGTGGACGCGATCCTTCTAAAATTGATGAAGCCCTGGCTGCAGTTCCCAGCTTGATAACAGCGCAGATATCCGTAAAATCCGATTAATTTACTGTCTATATAATGGTTTTTATGCATCCTGCTTTTCTTCCTGCTTCCAAGGGTAAGTTATGATAGTTCATTTTGAATTTAGTACAAAATGAACCATATTACGCACAGGCGAAATGTATTTTTCTCTTGGCCGCCTGCGGTTATATGTGTCGCCGACATTCCAAAATTCGGAAACGGGATAAGGTAAACAGAATAGAGAGACATGCCCAAACGTAGTTTCATCTATCTTCTGGTTTCACTGATAATATTCTTCTTGAATCTGCCTGTAATGGCTGTCAGCAGCGCAAAACCGCATGTATTATTGGTTCTGTGCGACTGCCTGAAACTCGATGATCTTCACTCCTTCCCTTATCTCTCCGATTTAACCGATCGCAGCGCTATCGGCCTCATGAACTGCGCAATTGCCGGACCCAAAAATGGCCTGTCTGCAATGCTGACTATCGCATCCGGCAGGCAGTCCGCCTCGGAATCCACCGACGCAATCGCCGCCAACGATTGGGAAATTATTCCCGAAGAGAACGCTCCCGCATCGGAAATTTTTGAGCGCCGCACCGGGCAGATTACTTCCTCGCTTCAGATGCCGCTTATTCCAGAAGTGCTTCCTGTTCGCCACCTGGGAATAGCATCGCTAATCCGGCGGGATTTCGCCGATAATCTGCTGGGGGCAGTTTTGCAGCGTGGTATTCCACCCGTTTCGACAGCCATATTCGGCAGCGCGGACACAGATATTCTCGAACGCGGTGCAGCGCTGCTTACCATAAATAGCGCTGGTATCTCCTCGGGTTATACAGCCCCGAGCCGGAGATTCCGAGCGGCGCCATATCAAAAAGCGGACGATCCTATAACTCTTGCTTCCCTCATCGAAAAATGCTCTTCTGATCTCATTGTAGTACAGTTCGGCGATCTGTCTCGCATCGAAAGCGTACGAAATCATCTTACTGAGGGCGTCTATCGGGAGCTAAGAGATGATGCGCTGCGCCGCCTGGACACTTTTTTACAGTTGATTGCGATTAACTCGCAGAAATCTGGACGCGACTTCGATCTCTTTCTGATCTCGTCGCGCCCGCCTGCCGACGATGCACGGCACCCTCAATCGTGGAATTTGCTTCCGCCCATGCTTGCTGCCGGCCCAGATTTTCCTGCTGGCCTGCTCACTTCCGCAACTACCCGTACCGATGGACTGGCTGCCAACATCGATATCGCCCCTACTATCTTATCGCTGTTTCATATCTCGGTTCCTGAGAGTATGAATGGCAGAAGAATGCAGATTCTCAGTTCGTTCAGCTCTCCACAGACGCGGCTGCATGCTCTGAACACACTGGAAGACATCTCTTTTTTGAATGGAACCGGCGCTGCAAAGCTGATGATCCTCATCGGTGTTCTCTGTTTTATCGGCATAGTCCTATGCCTGCTCTTTCACCATCATGGTGGCGCTAAAGCAGTTCGAAATTTACGGTCGGTTTTCGTGTTCACACAGTGTCTTCCTGCGGCCTTACTGCTGGCTCCCTGGCCGGTGCCGCACCATCTCAATGAATATGCGTATCGTATCCTTGGCTGGATGTTTCTTATGTGCGCTCTGGCAAGTGTATTAGAATCGATTTCCAGAATTTCAGCCGTATTCTCTGTCTCTTTCCTGACGACAGCAATAGTTCTGATCGATACCTTCTGCGGTCAAAACCTGGTCAAAAACTCGATGCTCAGCCTCTATCCCATCTCGGGAATACGTTACTATGGAATTGGAAATGAGTACCTGGGAGTTCTTCTCGCGTTTGCTTTCTTTGGCGGCACGGCCTGGCTTGATGATAGGAAAATACCGGGTTCACTTCCGGAGATTTCGGGCAAATCGAATCTGCTTAAAGGTCCGGCAGAATTTAAAGTTCTGTTTTTAATCTGGATCTTATTGGCTTTCATTCTAGGGTGGCCGGGATTAGGAGCGAATGCCGGAAGCCTTGCTGCTACTGTAACTGCTATTGGGGTTGGTGGAGTTGTCTGCACGGGCAGAAAACCAGGATGGCTTGCCGCTATAATAAGCATAATTGCAGGCATCGGAATTGCGTTCCTTTTTGCGTGGCTGGATTCCTGGTATGCATTAAAGAATGGAACCGAAAGCTCACATCTCGGTGCGGCGATTCAATCAGCATCGGGACATCGCGGGCTGTCCTATCTTCTCGAGATCATCACCCGCAAAGTTATGATGAATTATAGACTGCTGTTTTCTCCCATGCTGCTGCTCGCAATGTTTGGGGTTATCTTAACATTACTGGCAGCCCGTGCCCTGCTTGGCGATTCGATACGGAGTATGTTCATTAGCCGCCCTTGGACTGCAAAAGGACTGCAAATATCCTTATTTACAGCAATCGCAGCGCTTCTTTTCAAGGATTCTGGCATCGTAACCATCACGTTTTTTGGTGGCGGCATATGTGTTATACTCCTATACTGTACGGTGAGTGAAACATGATTCCAGCTCGTCACTAATTGCATTTTCGTTTTCCCTCGAAAACAAAGGAAGCTAGAGCGCGCATTTGCCCCACTCCCTCATGATGCAGGCATCCGGAGCAGGAGTTGAATCGGAGTGAATCATCGAGGAGGGGGAGACTGTAAACGTGTCGAACTTTAAGCAGAGAAATTTAGCTAAGCTCAGAGGAGAATGGAATGATATTAAGAAAATCCCGTCGATGGGAACAATATAGTTTATTTGCAATACTCGCCTTTTCTGCAGCAACGAGCGTTCATGCTGTGCAGGACATTGCAGCAGTAAAAGACGATACAATGCAGTATGGCGATGGGCCAAATGGTACCGTAAAGAATGGTAAGCCCGTAACCAAGGGATGGAAATCGCTGATCGATGGAAAGACTCTGAACGGGTGGCAGGGCGAAAAAGGTTACTGGGAAGTGAAAGATGGCGCAATAGTAGGCACCTCACCCCCGGGTACGCCACATCACCACTATCTGCTGTCCACCAAGGACTATAGTGATTTCGAACTGCACTGCGATGTAAAACTGGTTGGCTACAACAGCGGAGTCTGTATTCGGATCTCGCCGGAGACATACGATAGCGTTCCGGGTTACCAGGTCGACATGGGAGATGGCTACTGGGGCTGTTTGTGGGAAGAGCATCGGCGCGCTAAGAAAGTGATCGACTATCCCAAAGACAAAGCCGACGCAATTCTCCACAAAGACGACTGGAATCACTACTATGTCCGCGCAGTCGGGCATCATATCACGGTTTTCCTGAACGGCGTACAGACGGGCGATGTCGAAGATTCCGACGGCATCTCTAGCGGCCCGCTCGGATTTCAGCTCTGCCACGGCGGGAATGAAGTCGCATCCTTCAAGAATATGTTTATCAAGCTTTTGAAACCTGCATCGAAAGGCACCGCCCCGGCGCCTCCAGAGGTGGTCGTACCATAATTTGACAGGTTACGATAAGGGAAGTTTGAGTAATTGATCGCAGGTTTAAATGAAACTAATACCTCTCATCCCGATCCTTACACGTTCGTTTCTCGCGGGAGAGGGAAGTATTCAGGACTCAATTTTCCACTCTCCCTTTCGAGGGACACTAAGACAATGGGCGAGGTTAAATCGAGCAGTGGTTAAATTGCTTTCACACCGCAATATCTCAAAAGTTATCTACAGGAGTGGTGTATGACTGAAAAAGTCAGAATCGGAATTGTCTCTTTTGCGCACGGTCATGTAAACGCTTACGCGCACCAGATCAAAGGATTCGAGGATGCGGAACTGGTCGCCTGCTGGGATGATGATGAAACCCGCGGCAGGCAGGCTGCTGAAACATTCGGTATAGATTTTCATGAGGACTTGCGATTTCTCCTCGCCCGCCCGGATATCGACTGCGTCATTATCGCAAGTGAAACGAACAAACATACCGATTTTGCAGTCGAAGCGATGGAAGCTGGAAAATCAGTACTCCTTCAAAAACCAATGGCTATTTCACTCGCGGACTGTGACAGAATTATTGAGACACAGAAACAGACCGGTGTTTGGTTTAGTATGGCGTTCCAGATGCGATGTGACCCTCAAAATATTCATATGAAAAAACTGGTGCAGGAAGGGGCAATTGGCAGAGTCGGCACGATTCGGCGGCGGCACTGCATCCCGGTTCTCTTCAGTAAACCGTTTATCGAAGGCCCGAGCAAATGGCATATCAGCGCCGAAGCTAACAAAGGAATGTTTTTCGATGACGCAATCCATGCTATCGATTGGATGATATGGACTATGGAGAGCGCCCCGATTTCGGTATTTGCCGAAATCGATAATGTGCTTACCGACTGCGCTCCCGATGATACCGGGCTGGCGCTCTTTCGTTTTGCAGAGGGAGCTTTTGGCGAGGTCTATAACTCCAGCGTTACGTGGGCGGCTGAAAATACTACGGAGATATACGGGGATAAGGGCGTGATTATTCAGAATCATGGAGACAGCCCATCCTGCGGAATCAAGCCGCCTCATCCCATCGGAGTAAAACTGTATCAATCTGAAAAGCCTGAGCTGGGCTGGCAGGATCAGGGTATGGCCATCCCTGACGGACATGGCGAGCGAATTGCGGGGGTAGCCCGTCCTTTTATCGATGCATTCAAATCCGGAATTCCAATGTGCAGTGCAGAAGAAGGCCGAATATCTGTCGAGCTATGCCTCGCATCATATCGCTCTTCGGAGACTGGAATGCGCGTCAAGCTCCCATTTGAAGAGTAGATGAGCTTGAGTAGCGCTGTTTTAAAGTGATCCTCCCCACCCTCCCTGAAAAATGGTGATATGCCGATAATGGGTTACGTATTATTGATCAGAGTTCACAGGGAGAAGTCGGGTGATGTTAAAAACTTTAGTGTTCGAGCTGATCGAATCTATTCAAAATAAACTCCGCCCGGCAGAGCGTCCTGATCTGCTGGTGTCTTCTCCCCACGAGCATGATGCAGATTCAGAAATACTGTTCGAACCTATCGACCCTTCTTCTTCGAGTAATGCAATGGATGCAGCAGATTTTACCTGTCCAGTTTCAAGGCTGCCGATCAATTCGCAAAAAGGCTTTTATCAGTGTATGCAGTGTGGAACGGCGTATAGTATAGAAGGATGGGAGTTTCTGAAAGAGATGGCAGAGGGTGAATGCTGCGCCTGCCGCTCGAAGAATACGGTTCGAATTGTCACTCCTTCGCGAGAATTCGAATGAGTAAACTGAATGACTCAATTTCCCCTTCTCGGTACTCCCGGCATAAATTGATTTCCGGCTGGGACCAACAGAGAATTGCGGCGGCAAAGATACTTGTAGTCGGCGCAGGAGCGCTTGGTAACGAGGTCATAAAACTTCTGGCCCTGCTCGGCGCGGGTCACCTGACAGTGGTCGATTTCGATACTATCGAGATAACCAATTTAACTCGAAGCGTGCTGTTCCGCGAAGAGGATATATGCCAAAATAAAGCAGATGTTGCGGCAAGGCGCGCCGTGGAGATTAATCCGGATCTAACCGTCCTGCCATTAAATGCAGATATCGCATGGGACGTTGGCCTGGGTGTCGTTCGTTCAATGGATATCGTGATCGGCTGCCTGGATAGTATTCGCGCCCGACTCATTATAAATAGAGCCTGCTTACTGGCTGGCGTTCCGTGGATTGACGGCGGCATTGAGATGAACGCAGCACAGTCGACATATTATTGCGGTGTGGATGCTGCCTGCTACGAATGCGGGATGTCTGAGGAGATGTGGGACCAGCAAAATCTTCGCCACTCCTGCAGCGGTCTTAAAAATGTTACCACCGAAGATCCCGTCCCAACTACCGCTCCCATCGCCTCCATCACCGCAGGCTATATGGTTCAGCAGGCGCTCGCTGTTCTGCATTCCGAGCATTCTGCATCCGTGGAATCGAAAGCAATCTATCTGACATTTGATCCTCCAGAGCTTGGCGTTCAGCTGCTCAGCAAGAATCCCAACTGCCTCGCACATGAGTTCTGGGAGGACATTCAAATGTATCCGCAGTCGGCTTCTAAGACTACACCACGTAGTTTGCTGGCTGCATTCGGATTGGAATCTGGTTCAGTAGAACTTGGTTTTGATCTGCTTAGGCTTATGCGCTGCCTATCCTGCGGAGATTCCGAGCAGGTGATGCTGCCATTAGAGCGGTGCGATACCACGATAACCACATGCCCTCATTGCGGCTCAGACAGCAGAGTATCCGAAACGCTTCACCAGATCAATAGTGAATCAGGGCTGTTTGATACACCACTTTCTGTCCTCTGCATTCCTGAATACCAAGTATTGGAGGTTTCAGCGGATTCTGCTATTCATGTCCAGATCACGGGAGAGTGGCCGCCAGATCGTGCAGGAACGTAGACATGGAACTGTCATTTACACCATCCGGAATAGATTTTGCGTACAGGCGCGGGATTTTTCCGATGATGGACCATATCACGAATGAACTATTCTGGTGCTGTCCGGATCCCCGGGCAATTCTTCCCCTGGAACGATTCCACACATCGCGTTCACTTGCTAAAACGATCCGAAGCGGAATTTTTCAGGTCTCCTTTAATACCGCATTCGAGGCAGTGATGCGAGGCTGCGCAGACAGAAAGGATGGAACCTGGATTTCGGAAGAGTTTATTCGGGTATATTCTGAGCTGCACTCTATGGGCCGAGCACACAGCGTGGAGGTATGGAACCAGGATGGGGGATTAGCGGGCGGCACCTATGGAGTATCGGTGGGTGGCGCATTTATGGCAGAAAGTATGTTTCACCGTGATACCGATGCTTCTAAAGTTGCGCTGTCGGCGCTGGTATCTCGCCTGATTCAATGTGGATTTGTGCTGCTGGATGTACAGTATCTTACTTCTCATCTGGCTTCTCTCGGAGCCGTGGAAATTCCTCACTACGTCTATAATACTTTGCTCCTGCGCGCACAGGCCATTAATCCCAGATATTTTGCCCATCCATAACTTCTCCAATATATTCCGAACTCTTCGACTATCCCATTTTGTCTTAACGTTGTATTACCAGAATACAGCCGCCTGAGCCGCATTTTCTTGACATCCATCCGTAATATTGATACACTGGAAAGCAGTGTTACCTGTGAGAAAGGGTGATTTTATTGAGATCCCACATTGATACCGATTGGCGAATGGACAGTATTCTGCTCGAAGTTCCTGTTCGCCGACGTTCCGCCTTCACTTTGATCGAACTCCTCGTAGTCATTGCGATCATTGCGGTGCTGGCCGCGGTACTGTTTCCGGTATTTGCCCAGGCACGTGAAAAAGCGCGACAGGCGACCTGTATGTCGAACCTAAAACAGATTGGAACCGCGCTGTTTATGTATCAGGAAGACTACGATGAACTGCTGCCAGATCGAAGAGATCTCAAAACTGCTCTTCCCGGCGGCTGGAAACCCTGGATTGGCTGGCCGCCTTCTGACCCTAGATCTGCCTGGGCTGCCATCATCCTGGAGCCGTACACGAAGAATAACGACATCTGGTCTTGCCCGAGTGTCACCGGCGCCATGAATCAGCTTCCCGAGGTAGTACAGCAGCTGCAAAATTCCCCCTCGTCTCCGGTGACCCGCTACTGGATGTGGCGATTCGATCAGCCTACAGCCACTTTGGACGATCTCTGGGGCAAAACGGATGACCAGGCTATCTCCGATCTGCAAGCCGCCAAGAATCCCCAGGCTGGTTTTCCGAATGGAGTGGCTGACATTGAGATGGTGGTCGACCCCTACTTCCCGAGAACCATTCCATCTGTTCCACTGAACATCAAGGGCAAATCTGTCCACCTTGGCGGTCGAAACAGGCTGTTCCTGGATACCCATGTCCGATATCTTAAAGACATTAGGCTGCGCTAGCAGTTTCATATCCCTGAAATGATGGCTAGTACAAGTGCGCCATCATTTCAGGGATAAACATCGGCACTTCGGCTTATGCCCGATATAGTACTGCGAGAAGGGAGAGGCATCTCTCCCAGAGCCCTTTCTAAACGAAATTGTCCTCATCCCCACCATCTCTTCTCCCAAAAAAAGGAGAAGGGAGAATATGCTTTCAACTCAACCTCTGCCGCCCACGCGTTCCTCAATATGATAAGGTCATTTGCTAATTTATGACATTTCCCTTTCTTTCATTGCTGCACCAATTGACCTTTTGCAAACAGAAAAAGGACTGTTGGCTTAGGTTAGGGGCTCATATGAGGTTCTGGAATTCGCAATTAGTACTATCAAATTACTATTTATCGGGAATCTGCCTGGGCAGAGCGGAGAGCGGTGAGCAGATCTGGAATTGAATCGGGTGTCGCAGCAGGAGGTAAAGCAGCGTTTTCCAGCAGCGGCCACCAATTGTAGTCGTTGACGTACGAGATATCGAAAACCATACAGCCCTGCCCCTGCCGGCAGCATGCTTCGATGGCTCTGATAAAGATATCCGGGTGATTTGTGTAATCCGTACAGTAGATACCGGGATAGACGAACGCGCTATTTGCCACCGCTAATCCAGAGAGCTGCGCAGCGTATTCCACCGTTCCTTTTTCGCTCATCCCCTGCGAACGGGCATCGTCCTTACTCGCCACAGGATAGTAGCAGCCTGTCGAGATCCAGTCGAAGAAATCGGCGTAGCCAGTCTGAGGGTAGTCCGGCGTAAACCACGAATAACGCAGGCGAGTCTGCTCGCTGCCCCAGTTCACTCCCACCTCGTAGTATTTCGGATACCAGCTTCCCACATAGGTGCCCATAGTGATATCCGGTTTTATAGATTTGGCGGTTCGTGCAATGTCAGCTGCCAGATCGTGTATGACCTGCGCACGGAACTCCAGCCAGGGTTTATACAGCGGCCCCTCCACTCTGGGTGCGCCTGGAGTGGGTGAAAATGAGAAAATATCTTCAGGCCAGCGGAAATCTGCACGGCCTGCAGTGCGCGGTTTCGAAAGCAGCCAGGTTCGGAATGCAGCACGTGTAAGGTCGCTGAAATCGTTATTGATGTTGCTGTATCGGCACCTATCCAGCACCAGCGCATCGATATCGTAGTTCGTCACCAGTTCTTTAACGATATCGAGTTCATATCTGCGCGCATCCGGATTCAGCGGGTTCACGAAGCAGGCGATCTTCTCACTGGGAGCTTTCGCTATCGGAATCCGATTGGACCGCAAATCGAATCGAACCAGTGAACCAGGACGCAGATGCTGCCCCGCCCACTGCTGATCCGCAGCGCGCGTCGCGGTAATAAGGCGACCATCTTCAGGAGCGAGCAGCGGATCGTCGCCGAGCAGAGCGCTGTCGACAACACCCGTGATACGGTTGTTCTCATCGATGGAGATATTCAGCTGTTTGCCAAGCGGAACTCCGCTCTCCCCATGTACCAGTCCGTCGGTTTTTTCAGCGCTCTCCAAACCGACCATTCCGCTTGTTGGGTCGCCGCCGAGAAGAACGCTGTCGTCGGTCAGGATAGTAGGCTTTGCAATATCGTCCGGCTCGCCAGCGGCACGCACAGGAAGCCTCTGGCCGTCCTCTGCGTTCAGACCACGATCAACGGTATAGACGATACTCTGCCAGTCAGGATGCTGATACGCCGGCCCTACGCTGAAATACTTATGGCCTTCGCTGAGGGTGTTGATGCAGGCGTCGATCTTCAGCCCTTCGCGATGCCCGATCTCCACAAACGCAGCCAGTACGTCGAAATCGGGAAGTTTCCGGCCTTTCCAGATTTTCTTCCTGGGAGCAATCTTGCTGTTGTAGAGCACTTCCCCACTGAGAGGTTTTACATCCACCACAATCGTGTTAAAGTGTGCCGCTTTGCAGTGCCGGACAATGTCTTCCACTCCGGCACGGGTCGTGGTGTAATCCTCCTGAGATGTGATTCCGTTATGCGTTACTTTGCGGAACACATTGGCGCTGCCATCCACCCACATCAGCCGGCCCTGCAGGCCAAGCGCCGCACTCACTCCCCGCGTGACTTCTGGATCGGTCTGAGCAAAAATGGGAACAGAATTTATTGTAATCCCTACATTTAGGAATAATAAGATCGCAACGGAACGCATACAGCAGGAACTCCATCCTCATTTGGACTTTATTTTGTCTCGATTTTTGTACCATGCGAGGAAACTAATTTCCATTCGGTACCCTGTTTCACAAATACATCCGTCCAGCGGAACTGACCGCTCGCGTCTTCACCTTTATAGGTGCACTTATCTGTTGTTCTGCTTGTCACTACAGCGGCATCATGGAAAATCCGAACTTTCAATTGATCTAACTTGGATGATTCATATTTCAAATCACCTGATGTCAGCATCTGGATTTCATCCATTTTGTTTTTCTCAGCTCCATCAGGCTCGACACAGACATAGTTGCTCGTCATATATTTTTCAAATGCAGCCGGGCTTCCTTTGACCATATCATCGGTCAACTGCTGTTCGATCTGTCTGATAGACTCTTCAGTGTTGGATGTCTGATCTTGTGCAGGTTTTCCTTTGACCTGTGCCACAGCCAATAGAGAGACAAAAAATACTAAGAGAGTGATTGATAGGTTACGCTTCATGATGATCTCCTTTTCTAATAGTAAATCTCAATGGTTGGTGTTCCTGGTAGTATTAGACGCTATTTACTGAAAATCATTTTCTTTGGGTTTCGTATTTTCTTCAAACTGTGTTGCATGGAGCTTCGCATAAGCTCCATTTTGAGCAAGCAGTTCACTATGGCGGCCTCGTTCAACGATTTTACCCTCTTCTATGACCAGTATCAAATCAGCCGCCAAAATAGTCGAGAGTCGGTGGGCAATGGCGAAAGTTGTTCGCCCGACCATAAGTTCTGACAGTGCAGACTGTATAAGCCGCTCCGACTGTGTATCTAATGCAGAAGTTGCTTCATCCAGAATCAGGATGCGCGGATTTTTGAGGATAGCACGTGCAATGGCTACCCGCTGTTTCTCGCCACCGGAAAGTTTATATCCACGCTCTCCCACAATGGTATCGTAACCTTCCGGCAGTGATGCAATATGCTCATGAATGGCGGCAGCACTCGCTGCTGCCACCAGTTCTTCATCCGACGCATCCGGCTTGCCATATCTCAGGTTCTCTCGGATGGTGTTGTGAACCAGATAAGTCTCCTGAGTGACCACGCCAATCAAGCCAGCCAGCGAATCCATCTTAATCTCGCGGACATCATGCCCATCAATCGATACAGTACCTGATTCTACGTCATACAGGCGGGGAATCAGATAAGTGAGTGTTGTTTTTCCAGCGCCCGACGGCCCGACCAGAGCTATCAGGCTGCCCGGCTTGGCATCGAAGGAAATATTCTGTAAGGTAGGCGATACGCTGGAATCGGTATATCGAAATGAGACATTTTCAAAAACGACCTCCCCGCGTACTTCTGAGGGACTGAGTGGAACTGCTGTCGGGGAGTCGATGATATCTTGTTTCATATCAAGATACTCATATATTCGGTCAAAAAGGGCCAGGGCGCTCGTCACTTCTACCTGCACATTAAGGAGGTTTGTGAGCGGGAAAAAGAGACGTGCCTGCAGCGAAGTAAAAGCAACGATAGCGCCAATGGTAAGATGCGTGTCTCCACGTCCGACTACCATATATCCTGCAAGCCAGTAGACAAGCGCTGGCGTTATCGAAAATGTCAGCCCAATTATGTAGAAAAAAGACCGCATGACCATGGCGATCTGTATCTGAGAACGGGTAAGCTCTTCGTTCTCTTTTTCGAAATGACTGAGTGTCATTGCGTTTCGGCCGCTTGTCTTCGTGAGCAATACGCCGGATACTGAAAGAGTCTCCTGCATAGTGGCATTCAGTGTCGCCATCTGGCCTTGCACTTTCGCACGAATATCCCTGGCCAGCGATCCCACTTTAGAGCCAAGCCCGGCAAAAACTGGCAGAACCCCCACCGAAAGGAGAGTCAGCCGCCAGTCCATATAGATCATTGCAACGAGAGTAGACAGCACCGTGGTGACATTCGAGAGAACGTTGGCCGCTGTGTCGCTCACAACAGACTGTACTCCCCCTACATCACTCACCAGCCGGGACTGTATTTCACCAGTTTTGGTGTTCGTAAAGAACTTTAATGACATTCCCTGAAGGTGCAGATAGAGGTCGTTACGAAGATCGCGCATGATACGCTGGCCGACGATGCTGCTAAGGTATCCATATCCCATCGACAGGGCAGTACCGCCGACTGTCGCCAGGATAGTGAATAACGTATACCGGCTGATCACCGCCATGTTATGGCCGAGGAGGCCTTTATTAATAATTATTTGGAGGAAAAATGGGGATACCAAACCGAGTGCAGCGGAGGAAAGAACGGCAAGCGCGGTCCAGAAGAGCTGAACCTTATACGGGGCAAAAGAGCGGGCAATCCGCACCAGCGTCTCGCGCTTAATCGGCCTTGATGGGCCGGTCATAGGTCCTCTCATCATCATTCCCATAAATAGCTTTCATTTCTGCAAGTATCTTTATCCATGCAAGGTGTTATCCGCAGCATGGAACTGCTACATCCGTTTAGCTCCTGCAAGCGGAAGAGTGGATTCACCCATCAGGTAGGCATCGACACCGCGCGCAGCCTCTCGTCCTTCCGCAATAGCCCATACGATAAGCGACTGTCCGCGGCGCATATCTCCGCAAACGAAGACGCCTGGAACATTTGTGGCATAGTTCGAATCGGCTTTCACATTCGATCTGGAATCCAGTTCGACTCCCAGCCTTTCAATAAGTCCCTCTTTTTGAGGATGCACGAATCCCATTGCAAGCAGCACGAGATCCGCATCGATAGTAAACTCCGAGTTTTCCACTTCATGCATTTTTCGGCGGCCCTGCTCATCTGGAGGACCTGATTCGACATGTACCCCGTGCAGCTTCTTGACTTTGCCGTCGGTCCCAGAAAAGTATTTCGTGTTGACGCTCCACTCACGGAAGCCCCCCTCTTCGTGGGCCGAAGAGACTCGCAAGATCATTGGATAGTTTGGCCAGGGCATCGATTCGTCGCGGTTTAATGGCGGTTTTGGCATTATTTCGAACTGGGTAACTTCCTTCGCGCCTTGACGAATAACCGTTCCCAGGCAGTCAGCGCCTGTATCGCCGCCACCGAGAATAACAACCCTCTTGCCTTCGGCAGTAATTTGAGTTAGATTATCCGGCCAAATTCCCGAGACTTTGCGATTCTGCTGAGGAAGAAACTCCATCGCAAAATGAATTCCATCGAGATCTCGGCCTGGAACAGGAAGATCTCGCGCAATGGTAGAGCCCCCTGCGAGCACCACTGCGTCGTACTGCGAAGTCAGATCGTCCGCCGAGATATCTACGCCGACATTCACAGACGTTCGAAACTCCACGCCTTCCTCTTCCATCTGCTTCAGACGTCGGTCAAGAACCCATTTTTCCATCTTGAAATCGGGAATTCCATACCTTAGCAGACCTCCAATTCTATCATCCCGTTCGAAAAGCGTGACTGAGTGTCCGGCGCGGTTTAGCTGTTGTGCTGCTGCAAGCCCTGCGGGCCCCGACCCCACTACAGCCACTTTTTTACCAGTTCGCTGCGCAGGATGCTCAGGCTTTATCCAGCCTTCAGCCCATCCCTGCATCGCAAGCGACTCTTCTACCCGTTTGATGGTAACTGGATCCTGATTGATTCCAAGAACGCAGGCCGCTTCACAAGGAGCCGGGCAGAGTTTGCCCGTAAACTCCGGAAAGTTATTGGTGGCATGCAGCTCCGCCAGAGCCTCTTCTTTGCGTCCTCGGTAGGTAAGATCATTCCAATCCGGGATGAGGTTTCCAAGCGGGCAGCCTTGATGGCAGAAAGGAATTCCACAGTCCATGCAGCGCGAAGCCTGGGTCTTTAGTTTATCATCCGGAAAATCCAGATAGACTTCGATCCAGTCTGTCTTGCGCTCCTCGACGGAACGCCGCCCTGGCAGTTCCCTGCCATGTTTCAAGAATCCTTTCGGATCAGCCATTGCTTATTTCTCTTTCAGTTAAAAATAGTTTCTGTATTGAATTTTATATAAAACTATTTCCAGGCGTTGAAAATACCCGAATATCCTACCCCACGATGAAATTATGATCTGGATTTGCAAAGCCAATCTCAGGTCGCTGGGTCTCACAAAGGGCTAATTTTCACTCAAAAGTTCCTGTATTGTCGTTAATTGTTCAGAAAACTCTTCGCGGCTATTTCCACTTAAATTGATATGTCCCAGCTTGCGCCCTGCTCGAGCAGTTTTTCCGTAGAGATGCAGTTTCGCAGCAGGCATGGATAGCAGCTTGTTCACATCAGGAATTTCACCGATCAGATTCACCATTGCCGCATAGCCGCGTGGAGCCGTCGATCCCAGTGGAAGTCCCATAACAGCGCGCAAGTGATTTTCAAACTGGCTGGTGACCGCTCCATCCTGAGTCCAGTGGCCGGAGTTATGTACACGGGGCGCCATCTCGTTCGCAATAAGCTGTGGATAGCTCTCAGCTTTCGACTCGAAGAATTCTATTGCGAGAAGGCCGGTATAATTTAACTCTATGAGAAGTTTCGCGGCGCAGCTCTCTGCCTCTTTCTGCAGTTGAGCGGACACACCGGGCGCGGGTGCCAGAGACAGACGAAGGATTCCATCGCGATGAAAATTTTCAACTAATGGATAGTATCGATTCTCCCCTGTTCGGGAACGAATGGAAAGAAGAGACAGCTCTCGTTTAAACGGTATGAACTGCTCCAGAATACTTGGCGCGCTGCCCACTTCGATCCAGGCAGATTCTATATCCTCCGTAGACCGGATAACCGATTGGCCTTTTCCATCGTATCCCATGCGGCGGGTCTTGAGTACGGCGGGATAGCTTAACTTTTCCAGTCCATCGTGAATATCCTGCAGCGAATCGACTTTGTAGAAATCTGGTGTTGGTATACCCAGCCTTACAAACAGACTCTTTTCGTGAATACGATCCTGCGCTGCTTCAAGAGCCGCAGGCGGCGGATAGACCGGACAGAACTTTTCCAAAAAACGAACCGTATCAACCGGCACATTCTCGAACTCATAAGTGATGACATCCAGACCTTCGGCGAAGCGGGTCAGCGCATTCTGATCCTCGTAGCTCGACACCATCTGCTCGGCAATTTCCCCTGCCGGGCTGCCAGGCGCCGGATCAAAAAACCTGAATTTCAAGCCTAGCGGATAGCCTGCGAGCGCCAGCATGCGCCCTAGCTGTCCCGCTCCAAGTATTCCTGCTCTCAATCTGCATCCCTCGGATCCGGGTGATCTAGAACCGCTTGAGTCTGCTCGGTTCGAAATCGATAGAGTTCTTCACCCAGTTCGGGAAATTCATGGGCTAGGATGGAGGCAGCCAGCAGACCTGCATTTACCGCACCGGCACGGCCTATCGCGAGTGTGGCTACGGGAATTCCCGCAGGCATCTGTGCTATGGACAGCAGCGAATCCATTCCTTTTAGCGCTTTGGATTCTATCGGCACGCCGAGCACGGGCAGCTGCGTTTTGGCCGCGCACATTCCCGGCAGATGCGCTGCTCCGCCTGCTCCTGCGATGATCACACGAAGACCGCGATCCTGAGCAGATTCAGCATACTGAAACAGCAGGTCTGGCGTACGATGTGCGGAAACCACCCGAATCTCGTGCGGAACGCAGAGTCGCTCCAGAGTGCTCACGCAGTGCTGCATAGTCTCCCAGTCGGATTTTGAACCCATAATGACCCCAACTAGCGGCAGAAGCTCTTCTGTTTCAGCTTCTACATCGCCGTCGTTCAAAACTTGAAGCCGTACTCGTTTCATACTCCTACTGTTTCCGCAGCGATTGCAGCCTGTGCTCTTTTGTATTCCAGGGAAACTACTTTGACGAACTGCGAAACGGTTACATCCCAATTTTGCAGCATAACTGCCGCTCTATCGCTCTGCGTGTACCGCAGATGGTTCTCTATCAGATTGCGCAGTTCCTGGCTGTCGGAAACCTTTTCCAGCTCGGTAAGTCCGTGGTTGAAGTTCATGCGTTTGTTGAAATCGTTATTCGGATCCCAAACATATGCAACACCACCGCTCATGCCAGCGGCAAAATTTCGCCCGGTTCGGCCAAGCACGACCACGACGCCGCCAGTCATATACTCACAACCGTGATCGCCTGTGCCTTCCACAACGGCCGTAGCCCCTGAGTTTCGCACCGCGAAACGTTCCCCTGCCACCCCTCGCAGATAGACCTCACCATCCGTAGCTCCATAGAGCAGTGTGTTGCCGGCAATGATGTTCTCGGCGGGATCAAAGGGGGATTCACGCGGCGGGTAGACCACTATTTTTCCACCGGAAAGGCCTTTGCCCAGATAGTCGTTGGTATCGCCTTCGAGCGTCATCGTAATGCCGCGCGCGAGAAATGCTCCAAAACTCTGGCCAGCCGAACCTGAGAATTTGAGATTGATCGTATCCTCAGGAAGCCCTTCAGCACCGTATTTTCGTGCAATTTGGCCGCTCAGCATTGTCCCTACGGTACGATTCCGGTTATAGATAGGCAGTTCCACCGTAACGTACTTGCCTTCGTCAATTGCTTCTTTCGCAAGTTCGATCAGATCGTAATCGATGGCCGAATCCAGCCCGTGATCCTGCTTTGTCATGCATCGGCGAGGAATATCTGCTGACACGTTCGGGTCTGCAAGAAGCGGCGATAGATCCAGTCCGCTAGCCTTCCAATGGCTGATCGCATGTGCAGTTTCGAGCATATCGATACGCCCCACCATTTCGTCTACAGTTCGAAAGCCGAGTTCCGCCATAATTTCCCGCAGCTCTTCGGCGACAAAAAAGAAGAAGTTAACTACATTTTCAGGCTGGCCAGCGAACCGGGAACGCAGGATTGGATCCTGAGTTGCAATGCCAACCGGACAGGTTCCCAGATGGCAGACCCGCATCATGATACATCCCATCGCCACGAGCGGCGCACTGGAGAAACCGAACTCCTCCGCTCCAAGAAGTGCGGCTATGGCTACGTCTCTGCCCGTCTTGAGCTGGCCGTCCGTCTGAACTCGAATGCGCCCCCGCAGATCGTTTGCGACGAGGGTCTGCTGAGTCTCTGCCAGCCCCATCTCCCACGGTATACCGGCATGCTTGATACTGGAGACTGGCGATGCTCCTGTGCCGCCATCATATCCGCTGATCAGCACGTGGTCAGCATGTGCCTTCGAGACACCGGCAGCCACCGTTCCGACCCCCACTTCGGCAACCAGCTTCACCGAAATACGGGCCTCCGGGTTGACATTTTTAAGATCGAAAATGAGCTGCGCGATGTCTTCGATCGAGTAGATATCGTGGTGCGGCGGAGGAGATACCAGAGTAACCCCAGGAGTGGTGTGACGAATCTGGGCAATATATTTATCTACTTTATGGCCAGGCAGCTCTCCGCCTTCTCCCGGTTTCGCTCCCTGCGCCATTTTAATCTGAATTTCATCCGCATTCACCAGATAGTGTGCGGTAACTCCGAATCTAGCTGAGGCGATCTGCTTAATCTTACTGCGCCTGCTGTCGCCGTTCTTATCCGGAATATACCGTGATGGATCTTCGCCGCCTTCGCCGGTGTTGCTTTTACCCCCAATCCTGTTCATCGCGATAGCAAGCGTCTCATGCGCTTCGCGGCTTATCGAGCCAAGAGACATCGCTCCGGTCACGAAACGGGTGACAATCGTCTTGGCAGGTTCGACTTCCTCGATGGAAATCGGTTTTCCCGGCTTAAATTCAAGCAGTCCTCGAAGAGTCGATATCTGCCTGCTGTTGTCATTCGCTGCTTTTGTAAACTCCTTGAAAGTTGCAAAGCTCTTTTGCTGAACTGCATGCTGCAGTTTTGCTACGGTATCCGGGTTGTACATGTGGTGCTCACCGCCGCGCCTCCACTGATACTGCCCGCCTGCATCCAGATCAAGGTTTCCTTTGATTTCCACTTTTGGATAGGCGAAGTCGTGGCGCGCCAGCGCTTCGGCCTGTATGACTTCCAGTCCGACTCCGCCCAGGCGCGAGGGTGTTCCGGTAAAATACTTATCTACGAGCTGCTGGCTCAATCCAATCGCCTCGAAAATCTGCGCTCCACGATAAGATTGCAGCGTTGAAATTCCCATCTTGGCAAACGTCTTGAGCAGGCCCTTGCTTACTGCTTTGATATAGTTCTTTTCAGCCTTCTCCACCGTTAAGTCAGCAGGGAGAATATCATGACGGGACATATCACCGATTGTCTCAAAAGCAAGGTAAGGATTGACTGCGCTCGCGCCATAACCTATGAGCAGCGCAAAATGCATGACTTCACGCGCCTCGCCAGATTCCAGTATCAGCCCGATCTGGGTTCGCGTTCCCTCTCGAATTAAATGGTGATGTACAGCCGATATCGCCAGCAGGCTGGGAATAGGCGCAGAATGTGAATCCACTCCACGGTCGGATAAAATTAAGAATGCATAGCCATCCTGCACCGCTTTTGAGGCCGATCTGCATAACTGGTAGAGGGCAGACGACAGTGTATCCGGGCTGCCGTCTACCGGGAAGTGGGTGGCGAGAGTAATTGCTCTGAAGTCGTTGGTGCGCACCTGTCGCAGTTTTTCGAGATCGAAATTGCTGAGAATCGGCGATTCGAGTTTGAGCTGATGCGCATGCCTGGGAGTTTCATCCAGCAGGTTGCCGTCTTTGCCGATATAGTCGACCAGCGACATCACAAGCTCTTCCCGAATCGGATCGATCGGAGGGTTCGTGACCTGTGCAAAAAGCTGCTTGAAGTAGTTATAGAGAAGCTGCGGCCGCTGAGAAAGCACTGCAAGGGGCGTGTCGGTACCCATGGAACCGAGCGGCTGCTCGCCCCCGATAGCCATCGGCTGAAGGATGAGCCGCAAATCTTCCAGAGTGTAACCGAACGCCTGCTGCCGGGTAAGAATCGTCTTACGGTCCGGCTCAATCATACTCTCTGGATCGGGCAGGTCACGCAGGTCAACCTTATTGTCCAGCAGCCACTGTTTGTATGGGTGGCGCGAACAGACAGTCCGCTTGATCTCCTCATCGGGAATGATTCGGCCTTCATTTGTGTCTACTAGAAAGATTTTACCTGGCTGCAGGCGGCCTTTTTCGCGCACCAGCGAGGGATCCACCCCCACCACTCCTGTTTCTGAGGCGAGTATTACGAAATCGTCTTCCGTAATGAGGTATCTGGCCGGCCTCAATCCATTTCTATCAAGCAGGGCGCCAATCTGAATGCCATCGGTGAAGGCGACTGCCGCCGGCCCATCCCACGGCTCCATGAGGCATGCATGGTATTCATAGAAAGCGCGCTGATCGGGGTCCATCTGCTCCGCGCTGCCCCAGGCTTCAGGGATCAGCATCATCATGGCATTGGCCAGGCTGCGGCCGCCGGTTACCAACAGTTCGAAAGCGTTATCGAGGGTGGCGGTATCGCTGCCATCCATATTGACCAGTGGAGAGAGTTTTTTGATATCTTCGCCGAACAGTTCCGAGCTTAACTGGGCCTCTCGCGCCCGCATCCAGTTGCGATTCCCGCGCAGAGTGTTGATTTCACCGTTGTGCGCTATGTAACGGTACGGGTGCGCCAGCGGCCAGGTGGGAAAAGTATTCGTCGAGAAGCGCTGATGCACCAGCGCCAGCGCAGACACCAGTGCGGGATTGCGCAGATCCTGATAGTATGCGGAAATCTGATGCGCCAGCAAAAGCCCTTTATAGACTACCGTGCGGCAGGAGAGGCTGGAAATATAGAAATATCCGCCCTGCCTCAGGTTCGATGCTGCAATAATGTTCTCGACTTGCCGCCGAATTACATAGAGTTTGCGCTCGAAACTGGCTTCATCCAGGCAGCTGGCGCCTCGGCTGATAAATATCTGCCGGATAACTGGCTCAACCTCACGGGCAGATTTTCCGATTTTCGAATTATAGACGGGCACTTCCCGCCAGGCGAGAATACTCTGACCCTCTTCCTGAATGAATCGAAGCAGTTCCCCTTCACAACGAGAGCGTTCGTCCGGATCCTTCGGAAGAAAAATCATTCCAACGCCGTACTCACCCTGCGCAGGGAGAACGATCTGCTGTTCTGCGAGCTGTGATTTAAAGAAATCGTGCGGTATCTGCAGGAGGATTCCGGCGCCGTCGCCGGTCTCTGAATCGCACCCTGTGGCTCCGCGATGGGCAAGATTTTCGAGCACTCCCAGTGCTTTTTGAATAACGGAGTGAGATTTCTTGCCTTTTATATGCGCGACAAAACCAACTCCGCAGGAGTCGTGCTCATACTG
>JBBRDM010000006.1:0-56609 GCA_038203935.1 Chthonomonadales bacterium | reverse complement strand
GGGCCGATCGATCTGCTCCTCACAGATGTCGTTGTGCCAAATATGAATGGTCAGCAGCTTGCCGAAGCGATGCAAAAGAGACTTCCTGATCTCCGGGTGCTTTATGCGTCAGGCTATACGGATGATTCTATTATTCAAAAGGGGATTTTGGAAAAAGATATCTTTTTTCTTCAGAAGCCATACACTCCAGAGGTGCTGTTTAAAAAAGTTCGAGATCTGCTGGACGTATAACAACTCCAATCAGACCTTATCATTCCGATTCTTTGCCGATCTCTGTTTTATCTTTCGAAACGAATATGCAGCGATAGAATTGATTTAATATCCATGATCAAGATGTCTCGCGAATTGATGGGCAGCAGTTTTGAAATTATTACAACAGAAGCGGAAAATATTGAACAGATTGTTGCACAGGCTCTGGATAGTGCGGAGAGGGTGGAGCAGCAGATCAGCCATTTTGAAATGGACAGCGATATTAGCATAATAAACCGGTATGCATTTGAGAGCGCCGTTCCAGTTTCACCTCATATTTTCAACTATCTTTTAAAAATGCGCAGCTGGAGTGCCCTTACCGAGAATGGTTTCGACCCAACTGTAGGTAAACTTATTAAAGAATGGGGATTTTTTCAGCGAGGAATACAGCATGCCGAGGGTCTGCATAAGCCCGATCTATCCAGGGCGAGGCAAATTGCCGAGCAAACCGGCTGGAAAAATGTTGATTTGAATGAAGAAAACTCCTCAATCCGTTTTAAAAGTTTAGAGGTAGAGCTTCATCTTGGAGCGGTAGGTAAAGGCATTGCAGTAGAAGCAGCGGGCGAATTTTTGCATTTCAACGGAGCAGCTTCGTTTCTAATTTCCAGTGGGGGGAGTTCTTGCTATGCATTCGGATCTCCAGCAGAAATGGAAGGCTGGAAAATCGGGCTGGAACATCCTCTTACCCCGGGGCGCTGTATTGGTTCCGTTGTCATGCACGATTGTGCCTTGAGTGTCTCCTCATCTAGAGGACAGACGCAGAGTGATGGAAATAAAGTCTACGGACATATTCTTGATCCGCGCACCGGAAAGTCGTTAGAATCAACTGACAGTGTGTACGTATTTTCGGATAATGCTGCCTACTCCGAAGCGCTTTCCACAGCATTCCTTGTAAACGGTGCGAGCTGGACAGGCGCGTATCTGAGAAAGCATCCTGAAGTAGGCTGTGTTTTGTACCAGGCGGAATTAAATCGACTTTTTACTTTAAATATTCTGAGATTTGAAGCAGCGGAAGATGTATCGCAAATGGCCATCTGGCCAGAGGAGCAGAGATGAATAGTTTTCGAGTGAATGTGATGTCGCGAAGAGAGTTTCTTCAAGAATCAGCGATGAGCGCTGCCGCATTAGGACTTACTTCAGCCTGGGGAACTGCCGCATTAGCTGAGGATTCCGCAGGTGGTAAAACCGACAGCAAAGCAGAGCCGTTAAAAATCGGCATCATCGGTCCAGGTTCACAGGGGCAGTTTGATCTGCGTAAAGCAATACGAGTGCCAGGAGTTGATTGTATTGCAGCCTGCGATATTTTTGAGCCTAATCTAAACTCTGCAAAAAAGATTGCGCACATACACGATGACAGCGCCTACGATGACTATCGCAGACTGCTGGATAGAAAAGATATTCAGGCCGTTATGGTGACGGTGCCTCTGCCGCTGCATGCAAAAATCGCTATTGACGCAATGAATGCCGGTAAGCATGTCTTCTGTGAAAAGCTGATGGCGTACACCATTGCAGACTGCCATAAGATGGCCCAGACAGCCAAGCGCACCGGCAAAGTGCTTCAGATCGGCCATCAACGCTCCTCTTCTATCGGATACAATCATGCCTACGAACTGCTTAATCAGAAGCAGGTATGCGGCAGGGTGACACATGTTCGTGCGCAGTGGAATAGAAACGGCGCATGGCGACGAAGCATTCCAGCTGGCAAAGTGACCGCTGGACTCGATTACTGGGGCGATCAGGAGCATCTTACTAACTGGCGGCTCTACAAGCGCACTTCGCATGGATTAATGGCGGAGCTAGGCAGCCATCAGGTGCAGGTGGTGAACTGGTTCCTGAATGCGGTGCCTACTTCGGTCGTAGGCGTCGGTGATATTCAGTACTGGAAAGATGGGCGGGATGTCTGGGACAATGTGCAGGTGATCTACGAGTATTCCAATGGGGTGAAAATGACGTATCAGTCCCTCACGACGAACCAATTTGATGGATTCCAGGAGCAGTTTATGGGGGATAAGGGCACACTGGTCACTACCATTGGAGGGGATAACCTGGATAAAGGGCTGCTCTACCGTGAGCCTAAAGCAGAGACACTGGACTGGGAAAAATATACAGAAAAAGAGAAAGGCGCTGATGGAAAAACTGGAATTATCCTCAATGCCAGCGCCACCAAAAAGCTGAATACCGGGGCAAAAATAGGTCAGGAGACACTCTCTACTTCCGGCGACAATAAAGACGGATACGACCTCGAGTTCTACAACTGGGCGGCCAGCATTCGCGAAGGCAAAAAGGTGTTTTGCGGTCCGGAAGAGGCGCTGAAAACCGCAGTCGCGATTATCAAAGCCAATGAAGCAATCCAGCGCCAGACCAGAGTGGTTATTCCAGAAGAGCTTTACAAACTCTCGTGATTTGCCTTCACACATTCACCCTCTCGAAAAAATTGAGAGGCGAGCTATAATTCATTTATAATCCTAAAAGGAGAAAAGCAGGATGCAATCCGATCAGAGCAGGCGGCGTTTTATAAAAGATGGGCTGATTTTTACTGCGGGAACCGCTCTCGCAGTTATGGATCCGATGGCTGCGCTTGCGGCCCGGCCAGCGCGTAAAGTAGTGGTATGGTCGGAAGGAACCGCTCCTAAGAATGTCTACCCGAACGATGTGAACACGGCGATTGCGGAAGGGCTGCGTTCCATGAAGAACTGGGAAGTAGTTACTGCCAATTTAAACGAGCCTGATCAGGGGCTGAGTCAGGAGCTGCTCGAGAGCGCCGGTGTACTGGTGTGGTGGGGGCATCAGAAGCACGGCGATGTGAAGGATGAGCTGGTGGATAGGATTGTGAAGCGTGTCACCGAAGGCGGTATGGGTTTTCTGCCCACGCACTCTGGCCACTGGTCGAAACCTTTCAAGGCGCTCATGAAGGATTCGGGAAGCTGGGACGGGGGATATGTCGAGGATGGATCGAAACTCGACCTCATCGTAGCTGATCCATCGCATCCTATAGCGAAGGGGATTAAAGATTTCGTTGTGCCGCACACAGAGCGCTACAGCGAGCCTTTCCATGTTCCCAAGCCGGACGACCTGGTTTTCAACGGCAAGTACACCAAGCCCGATGGCAGCACAGAGATGTCCAAACAGGGTCTTACCTGGACTGTGGGTAAAGGACATGTGTTCTACTTCCAGCCCGGGCATGAGTCGTATCCAATCTACTTCCAGGAGGAGATCAGACAGGTATTCCGCAATGGTGTGCGATGGCTTCGCAGCGCGAAATAGCCTGAATAGCTCTGCATCGCTACAAAGAATATCTCAATAGGGTGCGGTATATCTGCAACCTGTTCTTAAATTAGATTAATTTGCTTAGTCATAACTATGCAAAGTAGAACTATACAAAGTGTAGTGGACCTTAGCTCTCTTAATCTCAATGTTTAGAGAAGAAACCTAAGAAATTAACCACGGAATACACGGAACACACGGAAATAACCAGGCTGCTTCGCTTGGAAATGCGACGAGGAACCGTGCGGTAGCCGATATGCATGCAGTTACTCCCCGTTTAACAAACGTGCAATATCTGGAATCGAGAAGGAGTTCAAAGCCTGATTGTCTAATTTAACAACTTAGCCTGATGGAAGAGAGTGAGTTAGATTTACCATGGCGGCACGGCCACTGCATACAGCACAGCTCTATATAACAGTTTTAATATTTCTCCTGGCAGCATGGGTTATCGCCGGTATTCTGCGCTGGATATGGATCAAATCACCCGTAACCTGGCGTAAAACACTGGCAGCCATCGCAGGATATGTGGTGCTTTCGCTGTTCGCAGTCGTATTTGTGGGGCCGTTTCTCTGGATGCTTTCGACCTCGGTAAAAGTCGACACGCAGATATTTTCTACAGATGTAAAATGGCTGCCGACTGTACCCACTGTCCAGATTCACGAGCCGGATAGCAATGGGCTGATGAAAACCAGCTTTGTTCCTGTGAAAGAGCTGAAGGATGGCGGAGCAAGCCAGCGTGTGGCGGTTGTGGAGGAGATGGAAGCTGGGAAAACTCGCATTCGCCCGGTTATAGATGACAAAGTCGGCGGTACTCCAGATAAGATAGTGGAGAGTTCACAACTATCTCCAATCAACAAATTAGCGCCCCAATGGCACAACTACCCGGATGCGCTGAACTCGTTCCCGTTTGTGACCTACACGATCAACACGCTTATTCTTTGCGTACTCACCATGATTGGAACCGTGCTGTCCGCGGCGCTGCCTGCTTATGGATTCTCCCGAATAAGATGGAAGTGGCGCGAACCCATGTTCTTCATTCTTATCGCCACGATTATGCTGCCGCCACAGGTGACCATGCTGCCGGTCTTCCTCATTTTTCGACAACTCGGATGGACGGGAACTATGCTGCCTCTTATCGTCCCTGCGTTCTTTGGGTCTGCGTTCTACATTTTTCTTTTACGGCAATTTTTTATGACTATCCCGCAGGAGCTTTCTGATGCGGCCAGAATTGATGGCTGTACCGAGATGGGAATCCTGTTCAAAATACTCGCTCCTATATCAAAGCCTGCACTGGCAACCGTTGCGCTGCTCTCCTTTACCGCCGCCTGGATGGATTTCACCGGCCCGCTCATCTACCTGCACGATGAAAATACCTATACGCTGGCGGTTGGATTGCTGGCATTCCTTGGCAGACACGGCGGCGAATGGAGCCTGCTGATGGCCGCCGCTACCGTTATGACCCTGCCGATGCTCGTTCTTTTCTTCTTCGCGCAGAAAACTTATATTCAGGGAATTGCACTCACCGGGATGAAGTAATTGCAGAAATTCTAAAATTGACGTCTATTGCTCTCATCGCTCTTGCCCCATTCTCCCGAAAATAGGAGAAGAGGGCAATGCACCTCACCCTCTATTCATCGGCAGACGACGTCGGATTCTGCGGCAGAAGACAGAGCATCTGCCTTACAGATTCTCTCATTCTTTATTGAGGCCGAGGCAGAATCACCTCACCCTAACCCCTCTACTGGCCGCTAGTTCCTCGCTAAGAGAGGGGCAAATGCACTGCTTATCAAACTTTCTTTTGTTCGATAGTTCTCCCAAACCCGTCGCTTGAGCGATAGTTCCCCCCTGGCCATCATTGATTATTCGTTCCTTGCTGAGTGGGCAAAAGTTTAATTTTGATTATCACTGTCTCATAAAATACTGCTAAATTTATCGCATGTGCAGGGAAATGTCGGAGCAGGATAGAAAATCGACAGGCAAATGCTTAATCGATAACATTTGGAAATTATTTCCAACCACAAGATTAATTTTACCTGTGAGTGAATGAAGGTTAGCTGATCGGTGAGTTGGCGAGGGTGTCGAAATCAAGGGTGTCTGGAAGATTATTCTGCAGTTGATAGTATCCTGCAGCCGCTATCATCGCGGCATTATCCGTGCAGAGCTCCATGGGAGGAATGACCAATCTCAGCCCTTGCGATTCGCACATAGTACGAAGCGCTTTTTGCAGGCCGGAATTTGCCGCTACTCCCCCAGCGATACATAGGGTAGAAATACCGGTTCGTTCAGATGCGATTCTCAATTTATCCACCAGCACTTCTACAATGGCCGCCTGGAATCCGGCGGCTACATCCGGCATCGAAGTCATGCCCGCATCCTTCGCCGTAAAAGTCCGAATAGATGTTTTAAGTCCGCTGAAACTGAAATCGAGCGTATCGCCAAGGTTTGCACGAGGAAAACGTACTATTTTCGAATTCCCACCGACAGCCAGTTTGTCTACATTCGGGCCTCCCGGGTATGGCAGTCCCATGAGCCGAGCGCCTTTATCGAAAGCCTCTCCTGCAGCATCATCACGCGTCTTCCCGAGAATCGTATACTGCCCGTGGCCATCCATCTGTATAATCTGGGTATGGCCGCCTGAAACCAGTAGAATTAATATTGGGAAAGCTTCAACGAGAGAGGGCTCTGTGAGTATATTGGAGTAGACATGGCCTTCGAGATGATTGACGCAGATAACTGGGATTTTGAGCACATAGGCGAGCGCCTTCGCCGCTGAAACGCCCGTGAGAAGCGCCCCAAGAAGTCCAGGACGATTGGTAACGGCGATGGCGTGGATGTCACCGTACCCGAGATGAGCAGTATTGAGCGCTTCCTGAATGGTCGGAATCATATTCTCGACATGCTTGCGAGATGCGACCTCCGGTACCACTCCACCATATTTTGCGTGCAGGTCTGCTTGACTCGCGATTATGTTTGATAGAATTTTGGTCCCATCAACCACCACCGCCACAGAAGTCTCATCGCAGCTTGTTTCAATTCCAAGTACGTTCATTACACCCATTATACCCGCTACTCAGGAATGCACTTTTGCTCGATTATATAAAATGAGATGGGTGTTATCCTGCACTTTTTGCTCTCCCGATACGAATTGGCTGTGACCTCCAAAGTGAAGTACTGTTGAATACATGGCGGTTATTTGTACATTCCACTATCGTATGGCACTTTTGCATTATATGCAAATGAGGATTACTTTGATAAAATCCTGCATGAATATTATGTGGCCTGCTTGGGGTAAACTTACCCAGAGTGATGAAACACATAACAAGAATATTCGAATTATTTCTGTTGATAAGGAGTTTGCAATTTGAAGATTCATGAGTATCAGGCGAAGGAAGTGCTCGCTCGGTATGGGGTAGCGGTTCCCTCCAACTCCGGCGTTGCCACTACCCCGGCTGAAGTCCGATCCGCAGTGGAGAAACTGGGCGGCAGGGGGGTTGTTAAGGCGCAGGTTCACTCCGGCGGACGCGGTAAGGCAGGAGGCATCAAAGTCGCTAAATCGCCCGAAGAAGCGGAACAGATCGCCGGGGCTATGCTCGGGATGATCCTCAAAACGCATCAGGTTCCTCAAGGGATAAAAGTGGAAAAGGTTCTGATTGAAGAGCCGATTGCCATTATAAAAGAGTACTATCTGGGAATCGTGCCGGATAGAGACAGCCAGAGGGATGTGATCATCGTCAGTGCAAAGGGCGGCATGGATATTGAAGCGGTGGCGGAGGAAGATCCGGATGCTATAGCGCGACTGCCCATCGACCCGCTGCTAGGTCTAACTGATTTTCAGCTTCGCCAGGTCTGTTATGATGCAAAACTCGATATGTCCGTAGTGAATAAGGCTGTTGTTTTCCTGCGTCAGTTGGTGAATGCCTATATCGGATCAGATGCCGTGCTTGCAGAAATCAATCCTCTTGCAGTAACTGAGGATGGCCGTGTGCTGGCTGCTGATGCCAAATTCGAGATCGACGACAGCGCGCTCTATCGACATCCTGAATTTGCTGCTTATGCCGAAGAGAGCGAAGAGGATGCTATCGAGGCAGTGGCGCACAAGCAGGATATCGCCTATGTACGATTGGGAGGCGATGTCGGGATCATCTGTAACGGCGCCGGCCTCACAATGACCACGATGGACGAAGTGAAACGCGCGGGAGGAAATCCTGCCAACTTCCTGGATGTTGGCGGTGGCGCCCAAGCAGACCGTGTACGAAACTGTCTCGGAATCGTACTCTCCGACCCGAACGTCAAAGGGGTACTGATCAATATCTTCGGCGGTATCACCCGCTGTGATGAAGTCGCAAATGGAGTAATTGCAGCCACCAAGTCGATGGATATCAAAGTTCCGATTGTGGTGCGGCTGGCCGGCACGCGCGCCGAAGAAGGTGCAGAGATACTCGCGCAATCGAATCTAATACCTGCTGGAACCATGCAGTCTGCTGCAGCTAAAATTGTAGAACTTGTCGCTGCTGCCTAATTTAATTCCCTCAGTAATAAACTCCATTCGATTTTCGAATGGAGTTTATTACTGAGGGAATTAATCACAAGTTACTTTGATAGATGGTTAATGTGTTTCAGTACCTGCGTTTCATCGCCAGAATATCGAATTTAGCAGTTATAGATCGCCAGAAGTTCTACAGTCTCTTTTGCTTCGTATATCCTGAACTTGGAGAATTAATCATCTTAAACGAGCATATCGAGGATGTGAATAATGCTTGAAGAACACAAACGAATTCGAATCGAGACGAAAGCAATCGTTATCGGTTATGCTATGAGTAGATTAGACAAACAATATCTAGTCTTACGAAGTTTTTCATCTTGGAAGCAAGCATATATCGAAGCAGAACAAATCCTGGCAGTTCCGGGCGATTCATTTAAAAATCTACGTGATGAGTTTGATCCAATCCATTCAAATCTGCGGCGTGGTTGGCATGGAAGACCATTGCGACCTAATCGTCAACGCGTTCTTAATGAGCTAAAGGAATTGAGTGATGATGCACTTTATGAACTAGTCAATCGAATATTGAAGCGAGATGAGAGTGCAATTGTCGAGGCAATTGATTCGTTGGCAGTTGAGAATCGTATTGCTTACAATGTTGCTGAACGTTTGTTGACTGGGCGTAGAGCTGAAGAATACTTTCTTGCAAATTCAGAACAGTTAATTCAAGTACAGGGAATTAACCTGTTAGACATGAGGCAAATGGCATGTGGATATGATTTCAGCGTTATCCAAAATCCAGAGTTTGCTATCGAAATTAAAGGGATGAAAACATCAAAAGGCGGGATTCATTTTACGGATCTAGAATGGAGTGTGGCAAAAAACCGCCATGTGAACTACTGGTTGATTGTTATCGGAAATCTATCTGAACAACCGATTCCACGTATAATTAGAGATCCACATAATACACTCAAGGTAGAAAGTAAATATCGGCAGACCTTAACCGTAGAATGGAACTCATACATTTCCGTTTTGGTTTAGGCATCACTTTGTAGGTCGTAATCTTCTATTCCAGGCATTAACTCGATACGTTCTTGTAACCGATTTATGCTAAGATGAGGATACCAAATAGTAAGTTCCAATGTGCTCGGAGTATCATCGTATACACAATCCCAAGTAACATCAACTAATCCTGATTCCTCAGCTATTTCCAGTGCTGAATATTCGTCCCATCTTCTATTTAGAATTCCAGTTGCTTGAATAATCTGCCCGCCCTGAATAAGTGAATTTATTCCATTTACACTTTGGGCTTGTGTATCGAAAGTAACACTTAGTATCGTCAATAGCGTTTATCTTTCATATGTTTTTGGGTTCCCCACGTAAGGAACGAGCAAATGAGAGAACGGTTTGGGGTGAGGTGCAATATAACGTTCAAAAGTTTTACGTGCAGCTGCCGCAGTTACATCAAGCTCACGTGCGATAGCTGAGCGAATAGTCAACAATACCATAACTTGTAGCTTCTCAATTTTTCCGTTATCCTCGCATTATACAGACTTATGAAAAATTATGTCAACCATTTATTAAAATGCTTTTTCTTCGCTATCAAGCCGCTGGACGTAAAGTACTAGTTCTCGCAATTTATTCATTGCTTCGCACGTATAGTGATATGATCGAGCAAGCTTGTTATGTTCCCCCGCAGCTAAACTGTAAATAAGTTTTTTCCTTGCGAAATCCGAAAATTTATGCTAAACTTTTGTACGCCAGTTTAAAATATTATGTACTGCTTTTGAACGTGTTTGTAAGAAAGAAATCGCTTTGTTCAGCCGGATGCGCGAAGATATAAAAACAGTGTTTGCTAAAGACCCCGCAGCCCGCAGCATGCTGGAGGTCGTTCTATATCCTGGCCTGCATGCACTGTGGTCTCATCGCATTGCACACTGGATGTGGCAGCGTGGACTTAAGCTGCCAGCTCGCACTATTTCGCAGTACAGCAGGTTTATGACCGGCATAGAGATACATCCCGGCGCGAATATCGGGCGAAGACTATTTATAGATCACGGTATGGGAGTGGTCATTGGCGAAACTACCATCATTGGCGACGATGTCCTGCTCTACCACGGTGTTACACTGGGCGGAACCAGCCTTGCTAAGAAGAAAAGGCATCCAACCATCGGAAACGGTGTTCTTATCGGCATGGGGGCGTGCATTCTAGGGCCGATTGAAATTGGGGACTACTGCAAGATTGGCGCCAGCGCCGTAGTAAATAAAGACATTCCCGCGAACTGTACCGTGGTTGGAAATCCCGGCCATATCGTTCGTCAGGATGGGCATCGGGTTGCGGAAGGTGAATCCAATGTTATGGATAACATCATCAACCGGCTCGATCCATTAGATAACACCATTGCTGAGCTGCAGGAACAGATTCTCACTCTTAAGCAAAACAGCAATCGAATGGAACGTATGATCTGCAGATTTCTGGAGCAGGAAGATTCTGAGGCTTATGTGCCCGGCAGTATAAATAAAGTACTGCAAAGCTCCTCGGAACATACCGATGCTACAGTAAGTCAATCTGATTAATGATTGAAATATTACTGCCCGTTTGCGCCTAAACAATAGTTCTCGCTTATTTTATCCCAAAATCACTATATGAACGTTAATTCCAGCATTAAACCATCCGGTCGGGTTATCACCTCTATTTCGTTGGCGGTAGTAGCGGTCCTGTCTGTCGCACTTACGGGCTTTGCCAGAGGAAATACAGGGCGTACAGGGGGTGGCCATGCTATTGGTCATATCCTGCTAGCCGGCAAATCTGATGATGAAATCAAACAGCTTCTTCAGCAGCTGGCAGACGGACAGTCTCGTGCTAATCTGATTTTACACCTGCCTGTGGATAGTGGCATTAAGAAGCACTGGAAAATCTCGGCTCATGATCTGGGCCTGGGTATCGATGTGGATAAGAGTTTTGCTGGTATCGACCATGCGAATGAAACCGGCATGCTGGCGTCATTGAAATCATGGATGAACCATACCGCGCAAAGCAGACTTTCAGTAATTGCCGCTGTGGATCAAAATGTGTTGAAAGCTGTGCTAAAGCAGCTTTCTAAAAGCGTAAGCCGGGCGCCTAAAAATGCCCGGCTTATTTTTCTGCCGGCGGGTGGATTTGGCACACGGCATGAAATACCGGGGATGAAATTGGATGTAGACGCATCCTCAGATGCAGTGGTGAAAGCATGGAATAGCTTTATTCAGGATTCTCCGGCTCCATCACCCTCAGTTCCCGATAATTCGACTGCTGCTCCCCCTGCTTCTGCAGCTGCTCCCGCAGGTAATCCTGCAGGTTCCACTTCTTTGGAAATTGAACTTGTCACCAAGCCCAGCCTTCCAAGAGTCACTGCTGCTGATTTGAGCAAAATAGATGGAGAACTCGGAAAATTCAGCACTCGTTTCGGAGGCACCGGAGCCAGCAGAGGACGCAACATTCAGCTAGCTGCCGGCAAGATCAACGGAACCATTCTGCTGCCTTCTGAAGTTTTTTCTTATAATAAAACAGTAGGACCACGAGTTGAGAGTGCTGGATTCGAGAATGCCCCCGTTATCATCCACGGGGAGCTGGTGCCCGGAGTGGGCGGGGGAATATGCCAGGTATCCAGTACGCTTTACAATGCGGTGCTTCTCTCCGATCTAAAAATAGTCAATCGATCGCATCATGCTTTCCCTGTGCACTACCTCCCGGCTGGAAGGGATGCGACGGTGGTGGATGGCGCAATCGACTTTAAGTTCGAAAATAACACTCCTGCTCCGGTGTATATAGCGGCTTCTTCTCATCGTGGAAGGCTGCTATTTCGATTATTCGGTAAGTCGACTACGGGCAGAGAAATTTCGATTGCACTTGAGGATCATACCACCCAGCCCACATTCCTTGAAAAACGCAGCGATCCTAATATGCCTGCCGGTCGGTCGGTTGTCAAGGACAAAGGGCACAAAGGTCATCGCCTGAAGGTCTACCGGGTGGTAAAGGAAAATGGAGTGGTGGTACGCCACGAACTCATATCCCGCGACAGATATAAGCCATTCCCAAAAATTGTCATCGTGGGAACCGGTATCCACCGATCCGCTGCGCCGTCACGAACTATAACTCCTGATACTCCTCAATCTGCACTTCCTGGAAGCACCCAAACATCCCAGAGACTGCAGTAAGTTTCAATATATTCTAAGTTTAAATCAAAGTAAACAAGTCAATATAAACAAAAAATGGGCAGTATCACACAGAGTGAGACTGCCCATTTTGATGCAGAATATTTTACTTCAGACGGCGACGCAGGAGGAAGCTTACGCTAAAAATACTTGATCCCATGAGCAAGGTGAGAGTGCCGGGTTCAGGTGTGACAGTTGTGCCATCAGAACCTGCAATGGACCAGTCAGTCCCAGATAGTCCCATCGCTGAGTAATTGGTAACAACATGCCTTGAAGCGTCCAGTACTGAGCCGAAGCCTCCCCAGAGACCTGTGTGCGACATATCCACGTCTGCGCTGGCGGTCCAAGCATCACCGTCGCCCGAACTAATTCCATCCATGGCAGCCATGAGTATCGATAAGTTAATTGGCTCTCCGTAGATGAATGCTATTGGAGTGACAAGATCAAATGGGAGAGAACTACCGCTAGAATTTAGACTTGACTGGTTGCTATTGGCTTGCTGCGAATTATAGTCGAACGAGTTTCCCGATGCGTCCAGAGAATTTAGAGTTAATACAGCAGAATAATCTGCTCCCGCTACTGATAGTGTGCTGTTTGTATTTACTCCCTGAGTCAAAACTTTGCCCGCCACAGCAAATTTTGGTGCTGATAGATAGCCGATGGTTCCAGATAGCCCCGGAGCATTGATGCTGAAGGTATCGTTAACTCGTTCAGCAATGGAATTAGAAATATAGCCTGGGCTATCGTCATTACCAAAAGGACCAGATCCGCTAGATGACATATGTTCTCGGAGAACTTTATAGTCCAACTCTCCATCAGAGTCCCAGGCACCAGTTCCCACATTAAAGTCGAAAACTACGGTCCCTGAATGACTCGCGCTAATCGCCCCGACCTGAGAGCTCAAATAAATATAGTGATCACGGTTAACACTGTCGTAATCATGAATGGAAAAGTTAAGCGACTGTGCTCCGGCTGTAGAGTGACACACAACCAGCGCCATACTGGCAGCAATGCAAATCCGCAATAGATGGGCAGCATACATTCTGATAAAAATTGTTTTGTAATGACGTGACATGAAAACACTGTCTCCTTTCAAGAAATAAAATGTACTACATGTAATACTAATGGCCTGCGCTCTGGCTCGGTTTATATGATTACTGCCGACGGCGGCGCAACAGGAGCGAACCACTACATATTCCTGTTCCCATGAACAGGGAGAACGTCCCAGGTTCAGGAACAGCAGTGGATCTGGTACCAATGTCAAGCGTCACATTAATTCCACTATCAAAACGTAACGCTTCATTATTTATATAAATATTAGTTGCATCGAAGCTAATGCGAGATGCATCAAATCCTGCTTCATTCGTTAAGCTGTCGATAGTAACTGATGAAATTGTAGTTGGAGATGCGCCTACTTCATAAAGATGAAATCCATTGAAGCTGGCAGAGTTGAAATTAATAGCGATATTGGAAGTGATTTCGATTTTACTTGGGGTCACCTTTGTGAACAATGATTGACCTTGAGCGGCTAACGAGACAAATGTCACGCCTCCGGAGGTTACGGTTTGCGTTCCATCATTTTCGTAGAAACTGCCAATCGTAGGATACATGTAATCCAGATGAATAGGTTGTCCGAGTAACTGTGCATGGGCAGAAGACGTCGAAACGAGAATAGCCAGTAAGACAAATGCCGCCAACATAACGGCGCTCATAGTTCTGCAAAAGGGTGCGATGCATGATGGTGATTGATCCTTTCAGTGACGTACCAACGTCAGACTGCTATAAGCGTTGGTGAAGTGATGAGATGGACTGGTATGGCAGGCAGCCTAATCTGCATAACTCAATTCTCCGGGACGTTAACATAAACTGAAAGACGAGAGGCAGTTCATAAGTGTGATTTCCTTTCTGTATATTTAAGATATATTGTCCACACTAGAACCGTCGAAGCTGGCTGCCATTCGACTGAGTATATTATATTCATGAGCCGTCAAAGAAACGTCAAAAGAAAATGATTAGAAATAACAATGAAGTGGAAGATTGGAAATTTATTGAGAAGTACAGGTGCAAACGAATAAGAGAAGTGAGGAAAGCAAGCAGTTAGAGTAATAGCTGTGTACCAGACGAATAACTAAACAACATACTCGAGGATGAGTATAAACGCCTGCTGCCATGTAAGAGATTCACCTTTGTGGTAAGCTTTGGTATAATCTGTTTCGCCTAGTGTATTACGGGTGGATTCAATACATGAAATATGAAAATTTTTAAGCCCGTCAGAATCTTTTACACCAAATAGTCTGACAGCCGTATCTGATCTGCCGAGAAGTTGTGCAGCTAAATCGAAGTGTCCTTGAGCTGCTGCTAGAAACGCAGTCAACAGATAAAAGCCATCTGTAAAATAATCTTTCTGGTCCTCATCTTCTAGAAAGCCCGTGAGTCCCAAACGGATTAAAGCAAAACCCTCTTTTCGGGAATCAGAGGTGTTCAATAGACAGAGTGCGATTCCTAATTTGAAAGTAATGGTGCGTGGAATTAGTCCCCATGCTTCCGGACACAACTGCATAGTACGGCGGAAAATTTCTATCGCATAAATGAATTCTGTTCGTGCAATGGCTGCCATTCCAAGCGCTTCAGAACATCGACACATATTTGGCGGATCGTAATGCCGCATATCACATATTGAGAATGATTCATGCAGCTGACGTTCAGCATCCTCCAATCTTCCCTGCTGCCAGGCGATCTGCCCCAATTTAAGCAGTATCTGGAGCACATGACTATCTTCCTCCCATTGCCCGTCGGCACTTCCATCTGCGTTGATCTGACGGGCATAAGTTAGCGCTGTATCAAGATAAGTCCGAGCCTGATCCAGATCGCCTCGGTACCAGTAGATACTTCCCAAATAGGTATGGCATAATGAGTTTTTTGCGGCTGACTCCTGAACCTCTGTAAGCCTTACCATTTCCGAAACATGACTCTCATCGCGGGTAAAACAAAAGGCTCGCTCATGGGCGAAAAATAAAATATCAGGATCAATGGCATGATCCTTCACCGCGGCGAACGCGCGTTTCAACCAATAAGCGGCTTCCTTATCCTGATCAAAGTGGCTGAGTGAATGACTGAGATTTCCAGCCATATGGAGTGCATTTTTCGGCGAATGGATTAGCATCCATTCCAGCGCTGAACGAATACTGTCCAGTTCGGCTCGCACCTTTGGCTGCCATGCAAGACTATCGTTACCACCAGACCTCTGGACGACGAAGTAGGCCTGATAGGCATGACGCTCGTTAAGGTCAGCTTCCTCATCATAGGTCCACTGAGACCGGGCATATTCTCGAAGGGAATCCAACATTCGGAAACGCAGTCCGAATGGAGATTCCTCTGTGTAAATTAGCGAACGATCCAGCAGCTCTTCCAGATGGTGGAGCATCTCATTGGAATCGTTTCCTTCAGGTAGCGGCATTCCGCTATCAATCCATGCATACCAGTCAGTTGAATTTGGTGCTAGCCATGGTCGGCAGACGGCATGAGCCATTTCCCTCAAACATCCACCAGGAAACACTGCCAATCCACGGAACAATGCCTGCTGCTCAGGAGTGAGCAATCGAACGCTCCACGCGATGGCCTCTCGCAGGCTGCGATGACGCGCCGGCAAGTCACGTCGTCGGCTGACCAGGAAATCTAGACGGTGACCCAACTGCTCCCGCATCTGTGCTAATGAAAGCACCCTAATGCGAGCAGCCGCAAGTTCAATGGCGAGTGGGATCCCCTCCAACAAGATACAGACCGCGGCCAAATCAGGAGCGTTTTGGGGAGTTATTCTAAATCTAGGACGCACCGCCTGTGCTCGATCAATAAATAGTTGGACTGCTGCCGACGCTTCCAGGCTTGTTAACAGAGCCTCGTTGTTTATTGCCCGCTTGTCCCTAATCGATTCTGGGATCGGAAGAGGGTGTACAGGAAACTCATATTCACCTTCAATGTTGAGCCTACTGCGTGAAGTCACTAGAAAAGTCAAGGTTGGAACTTGCTGCAGTAATGAGAGAATGGTCGCAGCTCCCTCTACCACTACCGCTTCAAAAGTGTCCAGCACGAGCAGCGTACGTTTGCTGGCGAGATGTTTGACAATCTGTTCCATTTTACTAAGCGCGTTCTCATGTGACAATGGTATTACTTCGGCGATAGTATCCAGAAGTAAGCGAGCGTCATTAAGCGCCGCCAGCGGTACGAAGAACACACTGTTTTCAAAGTTGGGAGCAATCTGATGAACGACTTCAAGGGCAAGCCTGGTCTTGCCGGTTCCTCCAATGCCGGTTAGAGTAAGAAGGCGCATTTCCGGTTCGCTCAGGCGTTCAGCGAGTGCGGCGATTTCATCGGTGCGGCCGAAAAATTGAGTTAAAGGTGTGGGCAGATGCAAGGCGACTACACTTTGGGTTTCATTGTCGAGCTTTGGCGGACCATCAATCGACACCGATGCTGGAAGTGAAACGTCGATGACCGAAGATGGAACATTGAGAGCGCGAGCTGATTTCAAGCTCCGCTGATTTTGCAGTATGGCACGCACACTCTCCTGAGTGGATAAGGAAGGTTGTTCACCGAATGCCTCGTTGAGGATACGTTCCAGCTCGCGATACTGGGCGACTGCACGCGACGACTGTCCTGCATCAGAATAGAGACGGATCACGCGGCAGTGCGCCTCTTCTTCATAGGGATCAGCGGAGATCAGTCGCAGAGCATACTCAACTGCTCTTAGAGGTTCATCGATCGCTTCCAATTCGGTTATGATCTGATGCAGTGCTTGAATGTAGGCTGCTTCCAAGTGTACGCGCTCTGGAAATATCCACTCGTCGTAGTAACCGGCAAGCAGCTCGCCGCGATAAGATTCCACGGCGGTCTGTAAAAAACTGAGTCGCTCACCGGAAGTACCTGCGCACTTTGCAGATTGCAGCATTCCAATAAACTGCTGTACATCAGTGAGGACTATCTTGGAGTTGAGGCGAATAGACGTGTTATCAGCAAGAAAGAGGGAGCCATCTGACGGACTGACTGACTCCAGAAGGCGGCGAAGAAAGTGCAGCGCCTGACGCAAATTTTGGCGGGCGGCTCCCGGCTCGCTTTCCGGCCAGAGTCGTTCCATCAGTACTTCCCGAGGATGGCTCTGACCCGTGAAGAGCGCTAAATAAACAAGAAGTGATGCAGATTTTCGCGTGGGGAACCGTTCGATGACCTGATCACCTTTCCTCACGCACAAGCCGCCTAACATCTCGATTTTCCAGCGTTCGCAATCCATCCGTTCATTCTGCCTTTGTACAGTTTCCTGGCTCAGATTTAATCGGGTAACCTTATATATCCTGCAATATCTGTATGGATTACCTACCCTAGACGTAGTGTTTACAATACTTCGATCATACAATCTTTCACCACTTATGGACGAGCGCCAGTCTTGGATACGAACCAACATTCATACTTCCAGAATGTGCGGTCAGATAGTGATAGAAGAGCACATCGCCCCGGTTTCCCAGGAGTTCTATGGGTTCTCCGATTTCTGCCAGATGCAGTTCATTATTCAGCTGCCACATCTTTTCATATCGGACAGGATCACTTTTTGCCAGCGCTTCGATCTTTTTATGCGATCCGGGCCATACCACGGTGCCTCCACTGTGCGGTTCGACATCATTGAGATAGGTGATGGAAGCCACACGCAGCGGCCGGGGGAATACTGAATAGTCGTCTTCAGGGATTGCATGGTCGATATGCATTCCATGATTTACCCATTCGCCCTCTGTTGGAAAAACATTGATGACGAATGCAGATGCAGGCACCTCCAATTCGCCCGGGTCTGATTCAGACAGCAATGCGGCAGCTTCTAGAACTTCCTGAGTAAAACAGGCAAGGATTTCTGGATCGGAATAGCCTGCCACATGATTCGCACTTTTCCATGTAGATTTATCCGCTGGATTTGCTCCCATCACACTCCACATCTTAGATTCGCCCTTTGCAGCAATATCGGGATCAATCAAACCGCTTATCAATACATAACCGTTTTGGTTATAAAAATCTATTTGTTCTTCTGTCAGCTGTCCCATTTCACTCCTCCAATTGATTTATGATAGCATTAAATTCGCTGAGTGCCTATGCTATACTTTAGTACGGCAGCACTATCTTCAAAACCACTAAATAAGAAAGCTTTAGTCTTGTGAAAAATCTGTATTGTGATTACGAAATTGACGACGATTTAAATAGAATCGACTTTTTACGAGTGCACTCCTGGCTTACTGAGAGTTACTGGAGCCCCGGGATACCCATGGAAAAAGTGCGGCGGGCTGCATCAAATTCCTTTTTGGTGATCGGGTGCTATCTGGAAAGTGAACAGGTTGGTTACCTCCGAGTAATTTCCGACACGGTTCGATTCGCTTATATCCTGGATGTCTACGTAGATGCCGAACATCGTAGAGAAGGGATTGGGAAAGCGCTGGTAAAGTTTGCGCTCGATCATCCTGATCTGCAGGATGTGCCACAATGGGCGCTTCGCACTAGAGATGCCCATGAAGTGTATAAGTCGGTTGGATTTGGCCCAATCGACAGGATTCAAAGCTGGCTGGAATATCTTCGCTCCCCAAGTGTACAGTCGAAAGTCAGTTGATTAAAAGATTATTAATATCAGCTCAATCCCACTTCAGGGTGCGTCGCCTTGCGGAGAGGGATGAATGCCTATATTCATCCCTCTCACCTCCGAGCTTACATGAGCATAGCACGCAGAGATGGCAGGAAATGAGTTTGAAAACGAACCGATTTATAACTGCATTCATTCCGAGAGGACAGATTTCCCTTATATGCTCTATCTAGTTGCCACCCCGATTGGACACCTACAGGATATAACGCTGCGCGCTCTGGAAACACTAAAAGAAGTCGATCTTGTAGCGAGTGAAGATACTAGAAAAACCGGCCTGCTGCTCCATCATTTTGATATAAAAAAACCTCAAATATCTTACCACGAACACAACGAGCAGCGTGCGTCTGAACGAATTCTCGAATCGCTGCGCGAAGGTAAATCGGTGGCGCTGGTTACGAATGCTGGAACGCCCGGAATATCCGATCCAGGATACCGGCTGGTGCGTGCTGTCATCGATGCGGGTCTGGAGTTTACTCTCATCCCCGGTCCAACCGCGGTCATTATGGCGCTGGTACTCTCCGGGCTTGCTGTGCACAGCTTTACATTTCGCGGATTTCCGCCTAAAAAATCTGGGCCGCGCAGGCGATTCTTTGACGTAGACCGCCTTGCACCGCATACGTTGCTATTCTACGAGAGTCCGTACCGGATAGCTGCTTCGCTCAAAGATGCACTGGAAGTCTATGGCGACAGGGAAGCGGTCCTCGCCAACGATCTCACCAAGAAATTCGAAACAGTGACCCGTGGAACGATCAATTCGCTTCTGCAGGTAGTAGAAAAAACTAGTTTGAAGGGCGAGTTTATTATTGCGATAGCGGGCGCAGACAAGGATTCTGTATCGAATTATTCTGAAGATATCGATTCGAATGAGTTAGAAGATGAGTGAACTGCTTGAAACATCTCATGGCAGCATACCTCTTCCCATATTTTTCCCAGATGCGACGTTAGGTGTGGTGCGCAGCCTGGATGCATGTGATCTGGAAGCATCGCATATTCAGGCGCTCGTAATGAATGTTTTTCATCTGATGCAGAAACCAGGCTCACATACTATCCAGGCTTTGGGCGGGCTCCATAAGATGTCTGGATGGAATCGACCGATACTTACCGATTCCGGCGGCTTTCAGGCCTATTCGCTCATTCGTTCCAACCCGAAATCGGGAAGTATATCGGACGCGGGACTTCGCTTCAAGCCGGAAGGCGCTGCCAGAGAGTATCAGCTCACGCCCGAAAAAAGCATTCAGCTCCAGCTGGCCTATGGCGCTGATATTCTGGTCTGCCTGGACGACTGTACGCATGTAGACTCTTCCCAGTCAGATCAAGAGGAGTCGGTTACTCGTACAGTTAAATGGGCAAAACGCTGCAAGATCGAGTTTGAGCGGTCACTTAAAAATAGGAAACAGGAGGCAGTTCGTCCGCTTCTATTCGGAGTGATTCAGGGTGGTGGAAATTTTGAACTTCGAAAACGCTGTGCGGATGCTCTTCTGGAAATAGGCTTCGACGGTTTTGGATACGGCGGGTGGCCTCTCGACAATAAGTATCAGCTGCTGACGGACATGCTGCAGGCAAGCCGGGAGTATATTCCACGCGAATATCCCATGCATGCGCTCGGAGTGGGTCATCGAGACAGTGTTGCCTCCTGTGCTCGGATGGGCTATGCAATGTTCGACTGTGCGCTTCCGACGCGGGATGCTCGGACCGGCCGTCTCTATGTGTGGCGTGAAGATCCTGCAATTTCCAGATGCGAACCCGGTTCAAAGTGGCACGATACCCTCTACATCGACGATGAAAAACACATCAAGACAGAGGGCCCGATATCACTCTACTGCGACTGCCTCACCTGCACACGATACAGTGTGGGCTATCTCCGACATTTGCACAAATGCGGTGAAACCCTTTTCTATCGACTGGCTACATTGCACAACCTGCGTTTTATGACGATGCTCATGGAGACGCTGGCACGCGTTTTGAAAGATGAAAAAGAGTGACAGACCTGGAAATAGTGGTGCACTCCATTCTTAGCAGCTCAAAATATCGCTCCATTTCTCCAGAACTTGTTAATCGTATTGCCGCGAAAGAGATCCTTCATCGGAAAGATAAAAAAGAAGTGGAGCAGGCGGCCCGAAATACACTGCATCAGATGGCAGGAGCCTACTCTGACAGCAAAATCAACTATCGGAAAGCGGCGGAAGAGTTTGCAGAGCTGGAGGCTGACCATCGCTCACTCTGTTTAAAATGGATGCGCTGCCACTCTTCAACCAGAGAACGGCTGTCGATTCTAGATAATTTTGCAGAGCAGTGTTATGCGATGATAGGCCCTGTCTCATCTGTATTAGATATTGCCTGCGGCCTTAATCCTCTTACTACACCCTGGATGAATCTCAATCCCGGTGCTAAATACTTTGCCTGTGATATCGAGTGTGAGATGATGGAGTTTTTAGGGAAGGCTTTATTGACGTTTGGAGTGAACTGTACTGCAGAATGTATTGATGTGGTACAGAGAGTTCCGGATATGGAAGTCGATCTGGCTCTCGTGCTGAAGTTCCTGCCTCTGCTGGATCTGGAAGATCGATCCCTCGCTCTGCCGTTTCTGCAGAAGCTTCGCGCTCCGCAAATCCTGGTCTCCTATCCTACGCGTTCACTCGGAGGACGGCGCAAAGGAATGATTCAGAACTATACAGATCGTTTTCATGAGATTATCGAAGGTCAACCATGGCAGATTAGCCAATATGATTTTGATAATGAGCTAGTTTTCCTCATTCAACGCTGAGGCAGGGACAACACTTCGTATATCAAGGCATTCAATTATGCATAATCCGCTCGAATCCTATCGTCGCACACAACGTGAAATTCGCCATGTATTCGACTCTTTCACGCGTTCGAACTGCTCCGAATGTCCTACTCCGTGCTGCCGCCAGCCTGCCAGAATTCAGCCAGTCGATATCGTATTAGCTCGAAGTATCGGATGGAAGGGAACCATCATTCCTCTTTCGCCGATTCATTCAGCCAGCCCACCATCTAATCAAGAAGACGAGGATGAAAGGATTTCTCTTCCATGTGAATATCTTGGCGAAAAAGGTTGCACTTTCCCATCCGACCTGCACCCGCTCGGATGCACCACTTTTATCTGTAAATATATGTACCAGAAACTCGACCGGCGCACTCTGACTCGTATAAAACGCCTGTCTCGCGATCTCGAAGAGAAGCATGCTATCCTTGAACGCCAATTCAAATCATCCAGGGCATAGTATTATGAAACGCAGACGCGGCTATTCAACCACTATTTTCGTACTGCTTGCCATCATCGGTCTTACAATAGGGTTGACGCGTCGTTGGATAAGGCAGACGCGGCTGGATCATGAACTGATAGCTGCTCTCGCAGAATACAGACCGGAGATTGTATTGAGTCTTTTCAAACGCGGAGCAAACCCAAATGTCCTGGAAGTTCCACAGGACAACCGACCATTGTGGGACGTTTTGACAGATAATTTGCACGAAAAACATGCTGGATATGAGTTTCCATCGACGGTGCTTACGCAAGCTGCCTATGATTACAAAATTGAAGCAGTTCGCCTTCTGTTAACTAAAGGCACAAAGGTGCACTTGAAAAATACGGCCTGACAAACAGCGCTTACATGCCTTATTAACCGAAATAATCAGTTAATGAAAATCTGGGAAAAGCTTATGCTGGATAGCGGAAAAGTTGTCAATCGCTCAGGACAAGATCTGCGGGCAAAGCCAATCATAGACCTCCTCAAAAAAGCCGGCGCGAAAGAGTAATCGAAGTTTAGTTTGTGCATCGATAGCTCATAGAGATAAATTATACATAAATGCTCATAAATTCGCGAGTTAGTACGAAGCTGCAATGAAAACCATGCGATCTAAAAGTAAAAAACATGCTATTGATGAAGGCGGTTTTATTCGGAGCATCGCGCTTGCGCGCAACAGAGTGGATAGTTTTCGAGTCTATCCCTACTCCATTCCTGCAATTCGTGAACTCAATCTTCTTAAGCTGCACCCGAAAGTCACCTATTTCGTGGGAGAAAACGGAAGCGGTAAATCGACGCTGATTGAAGCAATTGCCGTCGCGGCTGGTTTCAATGCGGAAGGCGGCAGTACAAACTTCAACTTTGCTACTCGAAGAACCGACTCTAATCTTCATGAAGCGATCCAGATCGGCCGTGGCGTTCGCCGTGAAACCGATGGATTTTTCATGCGGGCTGAAAGCCTGTATAACGTGGCCAGTAATATTGATGAAGTTGGAGTAACCGGCTCTTATGGCGGTAAATCGCTTCATGCCCAGTCCCATGGAGAATCGTTTCTCGCGCTGGCGAAACATCGATTTCGAGGCAATGGATTTTACATCCTGGATGAACCCGAATCGGCGCTCTCACCCACGCGACAACTTTCATTTCTCCGGCTCATTCATGATCATGTGACCTCTCTGCATTCTCAGTTTTTGATAGCTACCCACTCGCCCATCTTAATGGCCTATCCCGATTCGATAATCTACAATCTCACCTCCAAAGGAATCACAACTATCGAGTATGAGGAGACCGAGCACTTCAAAATCACGAGTGATTTTCTCGCCAACAGGGAGATGTATCTGCAGTATCTACTCTCAAGTGAATAGACGGTACCCTCACCCTCGGTCCCTCTCCCTGATTCCCTCGTGCCTCGGAGGGAGAGGGAAGCATGATCGTTAATCTTTCCTCGTTTGCTCTGCTTCATTTACTAAAACAGCAGTAACAGATTCGATATATTGAACCATAACGGTTAAACGATTGTAATTGCTCCCTTCTCCCGCGAGGTACGAGCATCTGGGAGAGGGTTGGGGCGAGGTGCATCTGCTCCCTCTCCCGCGAGATACGAGCATATGGGAGAGGTTTGGGGTGAGGTTAATTTCCCCCTTCTCCTGTTTTTGGGAGAAGGGGGGCAGGGGGATGAGGGCAATTGTAGTTGGGGTTGAGGGTACACCAAATCAAATAAAGCAGGATGTAACTCCCAAGTTGCAGAATCTCCTATAACTCAATCAAATCCAAGGATTTTACTCTTGCGCACCCCAATACTTCTAATTTGCATTCTGACTCTCGCCTGCCGTTTTGCGACAGCATCGGAAATATTTGTTGCTCCCAATGGGAATGACCAGAATCCGGGTACGAATGCACTGCCTCTTCGGTCTCTGGAAGCCGCCAGAGTGAGAGTCCGCGAACAGAAAAATGAGGGCCAGCAGGAAGGGATAACTATATATCTACGGCAGGGTGAGTATCCGCTTTCGAAATCGTTCGTGCTGAATACACAGGATGCCGGTACCTCACTAGCTCCCATAGTATACAAAAACTATAAAACTGAAAGAGTAACACTTATCGGCGGCCGGGAAGTGCGGGGCTGGAAGCCGGTTACAGAGACTGCTGTTTTAAATCTCCTGGATGAGTCGGCGAGAGGGCATGTTCTCCAGGCAGACCTCAAGGCAGCAGGGATTACCGATTTTGGTTCACTAACGAGGCGTGGTTTCGGTCAGCCCGCACATCCCTCGCATCTGGAACTCTTCTTCGATAATCACCCGATGACACTTGCTCGCTGGCCCAATGGGGACGAATGGGAAAAGATTGCAGCAGTACCTGCCGGGCTGAACGGTGGGAAGTTCTCCTATTCAGGCGATCGCCCTTCGCGATGGGCTAATGCAGACGATATCTGGATTCATGGGTATTGGACCTGGGACTGGGCCGATACTTATGAGCATGTCGCCAGGATCGATGCTTCCTCACATGAGATATATACCACGCCTCCGCATGGAATGTACGGCTACACCGCTGGAAAACGCTGGTACGCGCTGAACCTCCTGGAAGAGCTGGATCAACCGGGCGAATACTACCTCGACCGCAAGTCAGGGATCCTCTATTTCTGGCCGCCGGATCCCATCGACGCCAGTCACCGAACCTACGTTTCGCTCCTGGATAAACCGCTCATAGTTCTGGATAACACCTCCCACGTGACATTTCAGGGAATCAATTTTGCTTATGGCCGAGGGGACGGAGTGCAGGTGCTTGGCGGGGAGAAGAATCTCATCACGGACTGCAGAATCGAGAATATGGGGAATACCGGAGCGGTCATTACCGGAAGTGAAAATGGGATCTCCGGCTCGGAGATTTCATTGACTGGTGATTCCGGAATATCACTGAATGGCGGTGACCGAAAATCCCTTATCGCCGGTAAAAACTCTGTGCGGAACTGCCATATCCATCACTTCAGCCGATGGGCACGAACTTATAATCCTGGAGTTGCTCTGAATGGAGTCGGCAACACTATTTCCCACTGCCTCATTGATAATGCGCCGCACTGCGCTATTCAGGGCGGCGGCAACGATCATCTGGTGGAGTACAATGAGATTCACGATGTCTGCCTGGAAACCAGCGATTCCGGAGCCTACTACATGGGGAGAGATTTTACGCAGCGAGGCAATGTCGTGCGTTTCAACTATTTCCACCATATCGGCAGGCACATGGATGTGAACGCAGTCTATCTTGACGACTGCCTCTGCGGAACTACCATTTATGGAAATATCTTTTACAAAGGCGGGCGCGGGGTGATGATCGGTGGCGGGCGAGATAATATTGTAGAAAATAACATCTTCATTGGTAATCTGCCGGCAGTGCATGTGGATGCGCGCGGCAAAGGTTGGGCATCATTCTGGTTCAACGGCAAAGATCCTTCCATAATGGACGGCCTCAAAGCGGTAAACTACACTCAGCCGCCGTACAGCAGGCGCTATCCCATATTGGCCAGGGTAATGGAAGACGACCCTGCACAGGCGAAAGGAAATCGCATTCTGCGAAATATTGCAGTCGGCGGCAGATGGATGGACATGTACGACCATCTCGATGATAAGATAGTAGAGATTAAAGATAATTCGGTGCTTCCGGAAAGCGATGGCAATAAACTCTTTTTAGATTTCGGGAAGGCAGATTTTCACATCCGTCCGGATGCCAGCGTATGGAAAACCGGCTTTAAGCGCATACCAATTGAGAAGATAGGACTGCAGAAGAAAGACTACCACTTATGAGCAAGCCAGTCGATATCTATCAGGTCGCGACAAAAGCCCTCGGTCCGGCCGGTGAACTGCCTCTGACCGAGGAGATGCTGCGTGACCGCCCAAGCGGAGATATCTTCGGCCTCTCTCAGGATGCCGGCATGGGCTGGAATCCGCGCGAACTAGGCCGTAAAGAGTTTCTTATACTGAGCACGCAGGGCGGGATCCGACGCCCGGATGGATCACCGCTGGCACTCGGTTACCACACGGGGCATTGGGAAGTCGGCCTGCTCATGGAAGCTGCAGCGGAGGAGTTCAAATCCCGCGGATGCCTTCCTTTTGCAGCAATGTGCTCCGATCCTTGCGACGGAAGGTCGCAGGGCACTACCGGCATGATGGACAGCCTTCCCTACCGCAACGATGCCGCCATGGTTTTTAGAAGGCTGATTCGCTCGCTTCCTACTCGGCGCGGAGTGCTTGGAGTCGCTACCTGCGATAAAGGGCTGCCCGCGATGATGATGGCGCTTGCTGCCATGCACGATCTGCCCACCATTCTGGTGCCAGGAGGCGTCACTCTTCCTCCTGCGCATGGAGAAGATGCAGGCAAAGTGCAGAGCATTGGAGCGCGGTTTTCCAACCACCAGATCAGTCTCAAAGAGGCGGCGGAGATGGGCTGCCGTGCCTGTGCGACTCCCGGCGGCGGATGCCAGTTTTTCGGCACTGCGGCCACTGCTCAGGTGGTGGGTGAGGCGCTGGGCCTCTCGCTGCCGCACTCCGCCCTGGCGCCATCCGGGCAGCCCATCTGGCTGGAAATGGCGCGTCAATCTGCTTCGGCGCTGATCGAATTAGAGAAACATGGAATTCACACGAAAGATATTCTAACAGATGAATCCATTCTGAATGCGATGACGGTGCATGCCGCCTGTGGTGGTTCGACCAACCTGCTGCTCCATATCCCAGCTATTGCCTACAGCGCCGGTCTGAAAAGGCCGACCGTGGAAGACTGGCACCGAATCAATCAGGCGACTCCCAGGCTTGTAGATGTGCTTCCGAACGGTCCGACCGATCATCCCACCGTGCGGCTATTTCTGGCAGGCGGAGTGCCGGAAGTGATGCTCCATTTGCGCGAATTGGGACTGCTGCATCTGGACTGCCTGACTGTCGCAGGAAAAACGCTGGGTGAATCTCTGGAAGATTGGGAGAAATCAGAGAGAAGATCGAAGCTGCGTCAGAGGCTTCACGATGCGGACGGCGTCGATCCAGAGGATGTGATTCTCAGTCCGAACCGTTCTAAATCCTGTGGGATGACGAGCACGGTAACTTTTCCAGCCGGCAATCTTGCTCCGGAAGGCTCCGTTATCAAAAGCACTTCTATAGACAGTTCTGTAGTAGATGCGGACGGTGTTTATAGGAAACTGGGAAGTGCGAGAGTATTCACTACGGAAAAAGCAGCCATAGCGGCGATCAAAGCTGCCGGAAATCCTGATTCTAAGGTGTCCGCCGTTCATCCCGGTGATGTGCTCGTGTTGATATGTCGTGGGCCGATGGGAGCGGGGATGGAAGAAATCTACCAGATCACCTCCGCGCTCAAATTTCTGCCGTGGGGAAAACAGGTCGCCGTGCTAACGGATGCAAGGTTTTCAGGAGTCTCGACTGGAGCCTGTGTTGGCCACATCGGGCCGGAGGCGCTGGCAGGAGGGCCGATTGGCAAAGTTCTGGATGGCGATCTCATCGAAATAGTAATAGATCGGATCCGACTCGAAGGAACCATCAATCTGGTGGGAGTTGGAGAGGATCATTTTGGCGCAGAGGAAGGAGCTCGTCTACTGGCTGCACGCTCTCCGCGCTCCGACCTTGCCCCAGATCCGGATTTGCCAGACGATACTCGGCTCTGGGCCGCTCTTCAGTCGGCAGGGGGCGGAACCTGGGGCGGCTGTATCTATGAAGTGGATGCGATCTTGAACAGGCTGAATTCAATGCCAATAACGACAGGATTTTAACATGAAAATTGAGATTCCAGATGATATTTTTACCTACCCCGATGTTGAAATGCCTCTTGTATGGCGGGTGGAGCAGCTATTTACCACGCCATCGCTGACCACTTTTGAAATTGAAGCAGCGGTATCCTCGTCCGTTAAAGATCTGCTGAAATCAAGGCCATTGACTACAGGCAGCAGCATTGCGGTGGGTGTTGGCAGTCGAGGCCTGGATAATCTTCCGGTAGTTGTAAAAACCGTAGTGCAGGAGCTTATATCTCACGGAATGAAGCCTTTCGTATTTCCTGCGATGGGAAGTCATGGAGGCGCGACTGCCGAAGGCCAGATAGAACTGCTTGCAGGATATGGAATTACTGAAGCTGCTGTTGGCGCACCGGTAAAGGCGACCATGGAAGTGGAGGAAGTGGGGAAGCTGACCGGCGCTCAGGGTGGGGAATTTGAGGGCCATCCTGTTTTCTGTGATAAGATTGCAAAGAGTGCCGATGCGATCCTACTGATCAACCGAATAAAGCCGCACACCGACTTTCGCAGCGATATCGAGAGCGGGATCGGTAAAATGTGCGCTATCGGTCTGGGCAAACGCCATGGAGCAGACAGCATTCATCGTTTCGGCGCTCATGGCTTGCGTGAGCTAATGCCGCGCGTGGCACGATTTCTTGCGCAATCGCTGCCAATTCTAGGGGGAGTCGCACTTCTCGAAAATGAGTATGGCAGAACTGCAGAAGTCCATAGTATTCATAATCAAGATATTGCTGGTGAAAAAGAAAAACAGCTTTTGCTGCATGCGAGAGGAATGTCGCCAAGACTGCCGTTTAAAGAGATTGATGTGCTCATTATTGACGAAATCGGGAAAAATATCAGCGGCGCCTGCATGGATACGCATGTGCTTGGGCGTGGGTTTATGCCTAGTATTGCTGAGGAGACCTGGGGCGGCCCGAACATTCGTATTGTCGCAGCACTCGATCTGACACCCGAAACACACGGAAATGCAGTGGCGATGGGGCTTGCTGATCTCACCACCCGAGAACTCATCGAAAAAACGGATTTCAACGCCACTTTTATCAATCTGCGAACGAGTGGTGAAGGCGGTGTTCTGCGCGGCAGACTGCCTCTTGTCATGCCCACTAAAGAAGACTGTGTTCGGACAGCTATGGCGACATGCGGCCGAGGAAATGCGGAAGATGTTCGGCTGGTTCATATCCGAAACACGGCCCATGTGCAGACCCTGGAGATCTCAAAATCACTGCTGCACGATGTGATTAATACCTCGTCGCTCCGACTGTTGGGCAAACCGAGAATACTCGACCTTTCCGATCTCCTGGAACTGGAATCTACGGCTGCTTGAACTTGTTCCTCTCATCTCACCCAAAGGCAGACTGCTATTGACTATTAATTCAGAAGAGGCATCGGAATCACCCTCAAAAGAAAAATCTGCCTGGCTGGCATACACTGCGCCTATGGCTGTGTTCATTCTTTTTACCGGCGCTCTGGAACCGTATTTAAAAACTGGCTATATCTGGATATATTCCCTCAAGATACTACTGGTCACAATTCTGCTGCTCTTTTACAGAAAGACGTGGAACCACGAACTTCGTTTTAACTCTTCTGCAGCATTTTGGGGATTTCTGGTTGGATTAGGGGTATTCGCAGAGTGGATTCTGATTGATAAATATATTCCTTATCGCCACCTCGGGAGCAGGGCTGAGATCGATCCTTTTTCATTTATTTCAAATTCAACAACCCGTTTGTTATTTATTGCGGTGAGATTTTATGGCCTGGCGCTGATTGTCCCGATTATGGAAGAGCTGTTCTGGCGTTCTTTTCTGCTGCGTTACATTACGCATCCGGATTTTCAACAGTTAAAGCTTGGAGAATATTCTATCGGGGCATTCTGGGGTGTTGCCGCTCTTTTCTCGCTTTCTCATCCGGAATGGCTTGCTGCTTTCCTCTGTGCTGCCGCCTACGCGCTCCTTCTTCGTAAAACGAAGAGCCTGTTCGCCTGTATCACGGCGCATGCCGTGACTAATCTCACTTTGGGAATCTATGTTCTTGTATTTCATGCCTGGAAATACTGGTGATTCTGACTGCTTCGAGTCAGAATAAAGCCCTCACTTCGTGTCTTTTGCAAGACTTGAAATATGAGGGCAATAAGTTCTTTCAGATGCTTCGTTCGTTTACTATCTCGGAGCTGGCTGGTTACCATCGAATTTGTTGTTAATTTCGATATAACTTCCGTAGCTCTCTCTGTCCGCTTTTTCGGCAGGATCGGAATACGGATTGTTAACCGATGTTGGTGATGAGGCTTTTGCAAAGGAGTGATAAATCTCTACTCCATTCAATATCAGTATAGCCAGCAGCACCAGAACGGTAAGTTTAATTTTATTTCGATCGATTTTATTTTTGTTATTTTTTTTCTTCATTTTACTAGCTGTAATCCTCATGTAAAACTCCTCAAACGTCTAACCCTTTTATGGTAACCAGGGCGCAAATTCAGGGTAGTATTGAGCTACGCAAAATGCATACTGCGAGCATCCCCGATATTTTGCGTTATATGGAAGCTGATCCAGCAGACCGTGCATTCGGAACAATTTTGCATGGCCATCAAAATAGACAGAAGGCAGTTTTCCATGTTTTAGAAGACAGGAATCCTGATCTAAATCATGATTTAATTTCGGACTGCGGAAACACCACAAGGCTACGGAATCGTTTCGATTGCTGGCTTCCGTCACAAAGATACGCGCGGCAGGGTTAGGGATTTCAGAAAGAGCCGGCCCCGGTCCGTATGTATTTGAGCTCAGTTTTCCTCCGTCGTAATTAAACGCATAAATATTGAGGCCGTAGCTCAGCTGAACCGTATTCGCAACATGTGTGGCGAGAGAACTTTGATCCACAGGACAGGTGAAAATGCGCGAATTTTTTACATACGGCATAATCATATCGGCCCATCTAGGCTGACAGGTACCTGTATGGCTGCAGAAAAAAGAGTTGTACTGAGAGGTACTCTGCCATGTATTGTAGGCGAGGTAAGGTAATCTTTCATCAAAGTCTGCGGAATACATCTGCATCGCATTTCCAATCTGGCGCGTATTACTGATGCAGACGACTACCTTTGATTCCTGTCTGGCCTGTGCAATTACAGGGAAAAGAATGGCTGTCAGAATACCTATAATAGTAATAACAACAAGCAATTCTATGAGTGTAAATGCTTCTGAATTTGAACCATTAAGTTTAGAATTCGATACTTCTTCGTACATTTTCAGTTTTTCTCCCTGACTGATCAACAAACTCCGGAGACAATCTATAACTTTTCCGCAGTCCATCTTCCAGAATGGGATTAGAATGGATTATAATTCGCATAATTTGTCTCGATAGCGACTGTAATATAGTGAAACATAGAGGATGCTTAACCACTGTTGTCGGACCAGCAGCCAGCATACCCGCGCAAACATATAAACACATTATTGGCACGAAAACCTGTAATCATTATCAGCTTTTTTGGGAACACAGGCGAGCAATTCTGAAGTTAACCTTGGAGTTAAGAGGAGTGAGAAAAATGAAAACAACCTATTCGAATATCGTTTTAGGAATACTGTTTTGCACTATTTCAATGTCTGCACAAGCTCGATTAAATGAAACGCGATCCACTGAAGGAATCTTGGACAGATACAGCGATTCCACATATCTGACCGCACTGCCCTGGGGATCCCGAAGCCACTGGATACAGCCCTGGCGTGCCTACGTGGATACCTGGCCTTCTGAACGTCTGGTGGATTCCATCGGCGTCAACTACCGGCCCGATGCAGACCTCTTAAGCGTAGATTCCATATTTAAGCATCTTGCAAAAAATGGATTCAAGTATGTTCGGCTTGAATTTGGCTGGAATTCCATAAGCTGGGATGATCCGACGAGATTAACCTTCCAGGACAAGTTCGATAAAATCGTCAACGCCTGCAAAAACTCAGGATTAAGGCCGCTTTTCCTTTTAAATTCCCATCATGGAATACCGTGTCCCAGCAAACAGTACAAAGTTAAACTTACCCAGGCTGCTTCAAAAGGGGATACTCAGATCCATATCGACCCCAGCACCTTAAATCTGGCAGTTGCAGAACGCTCCGGCCTCAGCAATCTCTCTGGAAACTGGGGTGCGGAAACTATTTTTACTCAGATAACTTCTGACGGAACCTGCACACTTTCCAGAGCGCTTACAAAGGATCTCCCGGCTGGACCCGCACTGGCAATGACTCTGAAATATCTTCCCTTCTATCCCAGCATAGACAAAAGCACCGGTCAAGAGCCTTCTCAGTTTCGAGAGACTATGAATGGCTGGCTGAGCTATGTCAACACGATTGCAGCGAATGCGCGGCGTGTGTTGGGAACGGAGGGCGTTGCGGACGCAGGATTTGATTTTGAAGTCTGGAACGAAATGACTTTTGGATCAAATTTTCTAGACATCAATAAATACTATGATAAGCCTGTAGTATCTGGCTCCCCTACGCTGGATGGCATCATTAAATATACTGTCGATTATGTTCGCAATGCTAAAAACCATATGCCAGGGGTGGGAGTGACCGATGGCTTCGAAGCGCAGCGGCCATGGGGAACTGGATCCATACTTCCAGCTGGCCTTTCTGCCATCAGCAAACATCCGTACCGGGGAATGATCACCATTCCGAGTGAAAAAAATCCCATCGCAGGGCGTCCACTCGACGCACTGGGCGCGCCCGCAGCGCAGGCGGTGGGCGGAAAGTGGCAGGAGTATTTTACACCTGCATATTCGGCTTTCTTTCCGGAATATTTTCTATCCGGCATTCAGACGGAAACCTTTATTCGAGACCTTGCGCCCTTCACTAACAATGTAGGCAGCACACCTCACGGCCGTGATTCGCATGCGCTATTCGAAAATGGGAAGGACGCTCCGCCGCCAGGAATGTGGATTACCGAAGTGAATATAGATGCGCACGGGGCAGACCCGGGATTTTTATTAGAATACAGGCTGGGCGGTCTGACGAAAGTCGACTCCACGATGACGATGGCTGATGTAGATCATCTTAAGGCGAAGGCTGCCCTGCGTTATCTCACCAGCTATGTAAATAAAGGCGTCTCTCGAATCTATTTTTTTGAAGCAGTGGACAACCCGCTAATCAAGGATCCTATTGGACTTGGCCTCATAAGCCGCGATTTTCTGCCTGCAATCAAAGCAAACGGCTATTCGATTCCTCCCGATGACGAGGCTGTTACCTCTCCGGAAATGCTGGCAATTCGCAGGCTTGCCGCGGCGATGAAAGGTGAGCATCTCGAGGGCAGACCACGCCAGATCAGTCTCCAGAAAATAGTAGAGCCCGAAAGCCGTGTTCAGTTTGCGGGAAACCCGGCGAATGAAAATAGTAATCCAAATCCGTTCCCGCCTCTGTATAATAGAGATGTACTCGCTTTTTTCCCCTTCCAGGCTTCGAAACATAAGTTTGTGATTCCGCTCTACATAATGACCAGGAATATGATTCAGCGTTATAAAGCCGATGCGCCGAGTACTGATATCTCCCGCTTTGATATGCCCGATGAGAAATTCCGGCTCGATATCGGAAATATCATCGGTACGGATGCGAAAGTAACTCTCTATGATCCTATGTCCGATAAGCTGTCACCGGTGGCGGTTATAAAATCTGGAACAAAGAATATTGAAATCGAAGCTTCACTGTCCGACAGCCCCAGATTGTTGATTATTGAAGAGAAATAGTGTTGAGTAAGGTAACTGCAAAAGTCATCAATCAAACGATTCCCAAGTTCTGCTGCCTTATTGCGAATACAATTTCCCTCATTTCTCTGACCTCCTTCTCCCAAAACAGGAGAATTCCTTTTGCCCTCATCCTCCTTCTCCCAAAAACAGGAGAAGGGGGAATGCACACTCTCGGCGTTCGACAAAGCATCTGCCCTGCAGATACATCGGCCCCGCCGGAGCATTTTTCCTCTCTACTTATCGGAAGACGTCGGAGCATCTGCCCTGCAGACTCCCCTTTTCCTCGCTAAGAAGAAACATGTACTGCTTTTTGTACTGCCCCTGGGAAAAAGCAAACTGCTTTATCGTTGGTGTGTGCAGGGAAGGGGGCGAATGTAAGGTGGAAACGGAGCAAACGTACCAGGTTTTGTCCTCATGGATTTACCTCGGATACATAAACCACCGCAGAGCAGTATTGGGGCAGTGACAGTATATTTTGCACCGAATTCTTCAAATAGCACTGCCCTTAATTTCCAAATATTAGAATAAACCCGTATGGAAAAATTCGCATATTCATACGCAATTTACGCCAAAAGAATGATGGCCATTTTGGAACAGCGGCGCGCTATTGCGCGTACTATGTAACAAAGTACTTCAGTGGACGTTTAAAAATTTAGCCGAGTATCGTTTCGATCGATTATTATGTTTATAAGTGATGGGGAGAAGTTAAAATTATGAACTCGAAATATGTACGTGCAGCATTAGGAACGGCTATGCTAATGACTTCGTTGAATGTGGCTGGTTTTGCAAGCGGCCGGGCTTCGACTGGGGGAACGGTACAGCCATATACCGATCCTGCTAATCTGACCAAACTGCCCTGGGGATCGCGTAGCCACTGGATACAGCCATGGAGAGCCTATATGGATACCTGGCCCTCTTCAAAAATTGAAAATGCCGTAGGAATAAACTACCGAATCAATAAGGATCTGGATAGTGTGGAACCGATTTTTAAACATCTGGCTCAAAATGGTTTCAAATTCGTAAGACTGGAGTTTGGCTGGGGAACCATTAGTTATGACGATCCCACAAAATTTGTAAACCCCGATCGCGTGGAGAAGCTGCTTTCTGCATGTAAGCGCGCAGGGCTGCGACCGCTTATCCTGCTCAATTCTAATCAAGGAATACCCTGCCCGTCCAAGCAGTATACTGTTAAGCTCACACAGGCGGCAGCGAAAGGGGTTACCGAAGTACATATCGACCCTGCTACATTGAAAGATGCTGTCCCAAATCGCTCTGGATTAAGCAACCTATCTGGAAACTGGGGAGCGCAAAACATATTCACCCAGATACAGCCTGACGGCACCTGCACCCTATCCAAGCCGCTTGAAAAAGATCTTCCGGCTGGAAATGTGCCGGCGATGACTTTAAAATACCTGCCGTTTTATCCTTCCAAAGATAAATCAACCGGCAATGAACCCTCAGAGTTTAGAGAAACGATGGATGGATGGCTCAGTTATGTAAAAACGGTGGCGGACACAGCAAAACGCATCCTGGGCACTGAAAACTCTTCAAATGCAGGCTTCGATTTCGAAGTCTGGAACGAAATGTCTTTTGGCTCCAATTTCCTGGATATTAACCGCTACTATCCCACGGATAAACCTATTGCCAAAGGGGAGTCTTCCACTATAGGAATAATTAAAGACACGGTAGATTTTGTACGTGACCCTAAAAATCACATGCCCGCTGTGGGAGTTACAGATGGTTTTGAATCTCAAAGACCATGGGGCTCAGGAACTACGCTTCCCGCAGGATTGACAGCTATCAGCAAACATCCATATCGCGGCGCTCTGAAATTTCCCAGTGATAAGAATCCGCTTGCGGGCCGACCCATCGATGCGTTGGGAGAACCTGCAGGGCAGGTCGTCAATGGGAAATGGCAGGATAATTTCACTCCCACCTATACTGCTTTTCTCCCGGAATATTTTATTCAGGGGATTCAATCAGAAACGCTCATCCGAGACCTTGCACCATTTGAAAATAACGTGGGCAATGCCAAGCACGGGCGTGAAACGCACTCCCGATACAGCAATGGCAACGATGCGCCTCCACCAGGAATGTGGATAACAGAAGTAAATTTGGATTCGCATGGGGCCGATCCGGGAATATCGCCGGAATATCTCCAGTCAGGGAAGCCAGTAACCGATACCGTGGTGACTCCTGCAGACGCGGAGCATCTTAAAGCGAAATCAGCGCTAAGATATCTCTGCAGCTATGTAAACAAAGGGGTATCTCGAATATATTTCTTTGAAGCAGTGGAAGACGATACAATGGGTCTGGGGCTGATGAGCAGAACTTTTGTGCCAACAGTCAAAGCAAACAATAATGTGCTTCCCTCGGATGAATCGAGCATCACTTCCCCTGCGATTTCGGCTATACACAGGCTTTTGACAGCTATGAAAGGGGATGGCTCAGTAAGTAAGGCGCGCCAGATCAGCCTCACCAGAGTAACCGAGCATGAAGATCGAATCCAGTTTGCTGGAAATCCATCCACGGCGAACAGCAGTTCCAATCCCTATCCACCGCTCTACAATCGGGATGTGCTGGCATTTTTCCCGTTCCAGGCCACCAAAAATAAGTTTGTTATCCCGATATATATAATGACCAGAAATGTACTTGAGAAATACAAAGGCGACGCGCCTAATTCCGATATTACACGCTTTGACATGCCTCTGGAGACCTTCCGGCTGAATATTGGGAATGTGGTGGGGACCAATGCCAAAGTATCTCTGTATGACCCGCTCACAGGGCAGGAAGATAAGGCTCATATACTAAGAACAGGTGCAAAAAATATCGAGATGGAAGTAGAGCTTACCGACAGTCCCCGTATCCTGGTTATCGAAGAGGAGTGATTCCCATTCCTTCCGTGGAGATATAAAATCTGTCTGGCCGGATGTTCTTTAATTTTTCTATCGTTCCATCCGGCCAGTGTATCTGCACCTTTTCGATGCTATTTGCACTGCCAATTCCGAAATATACTCTGCGGTCACTGGAAGATAGATAACTGAAGGCAGATCGAACTTCTGCTGATTGCGTTACCCCGCCGGCAGTAATGGTGAATTTCGTTTGGAGTCCGTCTCGGTTACACTTTCTGCCAATGGTCTTGAAACTTATCCAGTGATTCTTACTGTGATCTTGATTATGAAAAAGCTGTGGCGGCCCGTTCTGGTTGGTACATAGTACATCCAGGCGGCCGTCATTGTCGTAATCACCGATCGCCAGACCTCGCCCAACCATAGGAGCCGCTGCATCTCCCAGCAGCGATTCCTGAGTAATCTCATTGAAAAGCCCGTCACCTGCGTTATGAAATATCTGTTTGCGTTCCTTGTAGGACGCTCCATCCAGGCGAGTCTCTGCATGAACATAGACGCTGCCGTTATTCACAAATAGGTCTGCCCATCCATCCGCATCGTAGTCGATAAAGCTGCATCCGAAAGCCAGAAATTTCATATGTGGGATGGCGAGGCCGGAAGTCATACTGTTGTTTACGAAGAGGCCGTTTCCCTGATTGGTGAACAGAGTATTTGGCATGCCGGAGAAATTTGTTACGATCAGGCTCTCGTGGCCGCTGTGATTGTAGTCTGAAGGTGCGACGCCCATTCCCGCCATGGAAGCGCCTTCGTCGCTGTAGGCGCATCCCGCGCTCTTCGCCATTTCTGTGAATGTCCCATCGCCGTTATTGTGCCAGAGCATATTTGGAGTGAGATCATTCGCCACGAAGATATCCTCTTTTCCATCCCCGTCGTAATCTATAAATGTAACTGCCAGCCCTCGACCTTTCACGTTGGATATCCCAGATTTTTCACTGATATCCGTGAATCGGTGGTCATCGTTATGGAAGAGCTGGTGGGTGTCCGGGGGGAACTGTTCTGGTGTGCAGTAGTCCTGTAGTTTGGCTTCGTTAAAACATGGCCTGTCTAACAGAGGTGTCCAGGGTGCGTAGTAACAGATATACAGATCGAGCCTGCCGTCGTTATCGTAATCTCCGAAGGCCGCACTCGTCGCATAGCCTGTCGAGTGCGGTTTATCCAGTCCCCAGGCAGCAGTTACCTCTGTAAATTTTCCCGAACCTTTCTCATTATGAAAAAGATGGTTACGCCCATAACTGGTAATCAGTAAATCGTCGTATCCATCATTATCGATATCTCCAACCGCCGCTCCCTGGGCGTATCCTAGATCGGAGTCGAGCCCCGAGCCAGCCGTCACGTCGGTAAAAGTTCCGTTTTTATTGTTATGATAGAGGGCGCAGTGCGGGCGATCTTTGACATCCGAAGAAGGCTCAGAAGACCCGGACTGTATTAAGAGAATGTCGAGCCAGCCATCGTTATCGTAATCGACAAAAGCGCACCCCGCAGGGCTAAATTCATCGAAGCGGAATTTTCCATCTGCGCCGTTTGTATGTGTAAATCGTATTCCTGCTTTTGTAGTGGCATCTTCAAATAGTGCTGAAGAGCGATTCAGTGACGGAACTGGGGAAGTGACGGTGGATGCAGGCCGGTGTGTGCATCCAGAACTTACTGCGGCGATTGTAATGAAGATCAGCAAAAGCAGCCGGAAGCATCGAAACAGTTCGATCATCTGCTGCCTGCGGCATTGAGATTGTCTGCCGGAGAAAATGCTGAGTTTGCTGAAGCGGCGGATTTTGATAGATTGGAATCCGCAGATTTTGAGAGATTGGAAGCGGCAGCGAACTGCTGTATCGACTGCAGTGTGCGCGGGTCATTCGGACGAATCGTTTTAAGCTGCTCCAGGTGAATATCGGCTTTGTGGAGTTCAGAACGGCTTAGAAATAGCCTTGTAAGCTCATAATGGGCATCAAAATCTGCAGGATTTTTTACGCATTTTTGCTCGAGAGATTTTATTCTATTCTCTTGATCCAACAAAAATTCAGACTGCTTCCGCGCTGTCGCAGATTTTACGCGATCGCCTTTCTGTGCGTATACTTCCGAGAGTTCAAACCATACCTCTCGTTTCACTGGCATCATTTTTGCGGCAGATTCCAGGTGTTTTGCAGCTTCCTGCTGATTTCCCATTCTTTTGTAGATTTTTCCGAGATTAAAATGAGCGAACGGAGCGTAGAGTGGCGTATCTACAGTTTTTAAGAAATCACTCTCTGCCAGTTTGAGGCCAGAGGGAGATGAATCGGTATTGATCAGTATCATTCCCTGCAGTGAAGAAGCTTCGAGGTTGGAGGGGTCCTTTTGCAGAAGCTTCTCGACGAGTGGTTTTGCTTCATCGAACTGTCTTTTATCTGTGAGTGTTGCTGCCAGAAGTGTCTGTGTTTTAAGGTTGTCCGGCTGCAATCGGGCTGCCTGACGCAGGAGATCGAGGCGCCGCTGATTCTCTTTCGTATTCGCCAGTAGGCTGCAAAATAAGAGTATGGTATCGGGATCGTTCGGCTCGACCTTGAGGGATGCTTCGGCGATTCGGTAAGCTTCCATTTCATCCCCAGATTCCATATTCGCTCTGGCCAGCCGGGACTGAAGATGGGGAGTGTCAGGTTTCAGGCGTTCCAATTGATGCAGGGCTTCGATGGATGCCCGCCAGTTATGAATATCCGAGTAGTACTCTGCGAGATAATTCCAGGCAGCAGCGTTATTAGAATCGAGAGTTGTGGCGGTGCGCCACTCCTGCTCCGCTTCACGCCCCTGCCCTTTATGCGCGTACTCAATACCAGCATCCAGATGCTTCTGAGATGGCGACAACTGATTTTTTAAAGTGAGCCCCCACGCAAGAGCGGCAATTACCAAAAGCGTTATCGCGCCTTTAGGACTCGTTAAAAATTTTCTTGTACCGGGAAGAGACATATTATGATTGTCGGAAGTGAGGTTAGCAATTTAACAGTGAGTAACAGCTTTTACTCGTGCCTCAATACGATCGAGTTCGTCCAGAAGAGTCTGTTTATGTACTCTGGCAGCCAGAATGAAGGTGTCTCCGCCGCCATAAATGAGTGTGATATATCCCTGGTATTCATAGGTTCCGCAGGTGAAAACAACATTGGACACGCTGTCTGTATAGGGCGCGCCAATCTCCGTTTGAGTTTGTGGTGTCATAATGCGGTCTATACGGCTTTCCACCACGGTTTCAGGGAAACGTTCTGAAAAGTTAGAAAAATTGAAGATTGCGGCATCGAGGTCGTATTCTCGATCTCCGTCGATCAGCAGATTACCTGTATGGTAGATTACTAGATAACGCTGATTTCCCAGCGGAATTGGCACCGAGCCTGCTCCCACCCAGGAATCTTTACATTCAGGATCCTCCATAGCTTTCATTACAGGGCCGCAGTCTTTCCAAACTCCCGTGAGCGATTCGCTTACCGCGATGTGGATGCGGTGGCCTGGAATATTTTCGATCATGGGTCGGTGCAGCAGTATGAATTTCCCATCGATCTTTTCAGGAAAAAGCACTCCATCCTTATTTTTCCCGGTATCGATATTTCCCTTGAGTACACCATGCTTCTGCCAATGGATGAGATCTTTAGAGGATGCAAGACAGTTCGCCGCCGTCCAGTCGGTATCCTCTGAAAAAGCCGTTGCTCCGCAGTAGACAGCGTAAAAAGTATCTCCAATGCGGGTAATCCGCGGATCTTCCACACCGAGGTAGTCAGGATCGTCTGGGGATTCCCCGGGAGAAATAACTGGATATTCCCATCGCTTCAGCATATGCAGATCCGGGGTGAAAACTGCGAGGCCGATAAAGGAACGATTCCAGCGATATCCGGCATCAGTCTGAGGGCGCGCCCGGTAGTGCAGCGCCACGACACCATCATTTAGCTCCGGGCTGCTCAAATCTTCCTGGATGAGCAGCTTCCGGATGATAGGGTCGTTTATAGGCGAGCGTTCCAGATAGACTGCCGCCGAGTTAAAAGTGACTCCGCTTTCCCACCAGTTGTCTGTCGGCTGGATGATTGGCGCTTCGTTACAAAGCCGCTCTACTGTAATTCCGTAAGGTTTGAGGGACACCTTGTTTCCTTAATAATTCGTTCCATCCGATGCGAAAATATAGCGCTAATTCAACCATTTACTTGGTTGTTGCAGGTGCGGTCGCTGCTGCTGAAGGTCCGCCTCCACCGTTGAAATACTTCGCGTCCGGGCGAGGTGTTGGATCGTTATTTGCAGCTTTGTGGTACATAAAGAATCCAAGCACTGCTACTACCAGGACAATAACTGCAGCCATAACCTTCGGGTTCACTTCTTTTTTCACGAATTTCAACTCCTAAAATAAAATGAGTGGAGAGGAGAAGCATCTTGACTCCACCTCCCCACCCGGACTGAAACTAGTCGATATCGTGAGCATCGCCTGTGGCAGGAGAGGCCGCATTACAGCGAGGACAGCCTGTATCCGTGTCAGAAGTTAAGAACCAATCCAAGTCTGCTCCTTTTGGCTCCGGATAGCCCCAGCCCATATCTCTCACAGGGCTGTTAGCACGCCACTGTTTGCCTTTGACCTGCTTGGCATGTCCATCTATGAACACCGTATTCAGGTCGAGCTTATTAACATCGACAGGATTGTTGTACAGAGTTGTTTTACGATCTCTGTGCCATGCAGCATACTCAACTACTATATAGTTCTGTGCAGGCAGTGAGAATTCAGCGTCTGTGATGGCGTGACCTGCAATATCACTTCGAGCTGCAATTGCGGATGCTTTTCGATAGAAGTAGGTTGATCCCTGGGTAGCTGTCTGTTTCAGCAGGTTTACTTCAGCAGGATCGGGTGTGCCGCACCAACCCTCAGGCGCACCTGCAAGCCAGAAAGGTGATTCGGCGCTGGGGCAATGGTAGAGGCCTCCTGCCTTGATATAGGGATTCACCCATGTAGTCCAGCCGCCGCCGGCTCCCCACCAGTCAGATAGAGGTGCGCATCCGCCATTTGCCTGGGTTGTGGATGGAAAAGTCTCATCGTAGTCCTGGGTGTACATTAGAAATGCCAGGCCAATCTGTTTCAGGTTGGAAAGGCAGGATATCTGGCGCGCTTTTTCGCGAGCCTGTGCAAATACCGGGAATAAAATGGCCGCCAGTATCGCAATAATTGCAATAACGACGAGCAGTTCAATTAGAGTGAAACCACTTCGCGTGTGGTTTGATTGGGAATGATTCCTCATTGTTCTCTCCTTCAGGATTAAACCACGGCCGTCGTGGTTCGGTTTGGTATGATACATCTTTGTTCTCTTTATAGAGACCGCTGGCGGCGCGGATGAGTTGTGGACTCGCGAATAACGAGTTCAGTAGGAATACGATCGATAAGTGGAGCTTCTTCGCCCTTGATCATCTGTACCAGCCTCTGGACGCCATGGTAAGCCAGCAGACTGACGCTCTGCTTCACAACGGTCATGGCAGGCGAGACGTGCGCGGCAGCAGGAGCATCGTCAAAATTAACCAGGGAAACATCTCGCGGAACACTTTTTTCGAGATCAGTCAGCCTGCGCAGCGCTGCAAGCCCCATTAAGAAATCGGAAGCAATCATCGCTGTCGGCAGTTCGGATGGCTGGATTAACGCCCGGCAGAGTGAAGTGAATTCAGCTGGATGAATAGCATGCGTAAGATAGAGCCACTTCGGATTCAGCCGGAGATTTCGCCTTCCAATCGCCTGGTGAAAACCCTGGAGCCGTTCAAAATGGTCGGGCACAGTTCCCGTCAGGCAGACGAATCCAATATCTTCGTGCCCCAGGGAAACGAGATGACTGACTGCCTGCTCCATTCCCATGAAGTTATCGGAAGAGACGGAGGCGACACGGCTGGCTTCCATAATTCCCGGCACCGTGACAATGGGAATTCCATCATCGCTGAGTTTTTCAAGAGTAGGTACTTCACTGTAGTCCGGGCGCAAAACCAGCAGTCCTTGTGCGCCTGTATCCGCAAGAACGTCTGCATAAGAAGTGAGCTGTGTGGCTCGAAAGTGAACTTCCAGCATAAATTCCGCGCAGGCATGGCGAATTCCACTAATGAGCGGCCCGAAGAAATCACCACCGGCAGAGTTGATATGCTCTTCTGGAGCGCTCCAGACAACAGCAATCGAGCATACAGTCTGAGAGGAGGGACCCATTACGAACGTACGGCGCCCGCTGCCACCGGTTACAATGCCGTCTCGTGCCAGTTCCTGCATCGCTTTATCTATTGTAGCGCGCGTGGTGCGATACTGGGCAGCAAGGTCTGATCGTGTGGGCAGAGGAGAACCCGGCAGCAGTTTTGACGCAGCAATCTGGTGCACTATCTCCGCTTTGATTCTTTTGTAAAGAGGGGACCGTCCCTCGTTCTGAATCTCTTCCAAGCGATCATTCCTATAAGATTCGATAAAAGTATAGTTTATATCTGCAAAGAACTATGCTTTTATAAAATAACACAGTTTTTTCCAGATGTCAAGTATTTTTTACATGTTTTGCACCAGCTTTTGCGATGGGGAGCATAACTCTCTAAGCAGAGTAGCAAGATAATTGCATTATTGGCGATATAATCGTACTGATTTTAATTTTTTAAGCTGGGATTTAAGCCGTTAAATCCGATTTTCGATTCGTGGGAATGATAGTCCACGATAACTCCATCTACCAGCAGGCGATCGCGATTTCGAGTAATGCGGCCCCCAGCAGGCGTTATCGCCAGTACCACCGAACTATCGCCAGGAATCTGAATGGAAGCGTCTTTGATTGCACTTCGCTGAAGGAATCGATGAGATACGGAATCGTAAATATCGACAGTTTTCGACCCGACTGGAAATGAAACCTTGCGTATCTGTTTACTGGGATTATAGAGAAGGAACGAGGGGTAGGCTGATCCATGGTACCAGTCTGTAGCGAGAAGGTCGAAGCGTGGAATGGTAGTATCATTCGTAGTTTTTACGATAGCGCCAAGATAGCCCACATGGGAACCGCCATACAAGCAGAGGTTTGAGGGGCCGCCCCATCCCTGCGCGTCGCCAGTTCCATAGGGAGAGAGGGAGGAATCGAGGGAGCGTACTCTAATCTGGTCGACCTGCAGAGTTTGATGGCCCGTTCCTTTAATCTGGACGGCTTTGCGATAGATGGAAGATCCGCCAGAGACATTCGGAAGGGGGCCGCTGTGCCAGGTGATCTGGTCTGTTTCAATAATATCGAAGAGAGGCTTATATGGGCCGGAAATGTTCTGTGACCAGAGATAGTGAAAACCGTGAGCTACATTCCTATCAGCAACACATTTTGAGTAAATTTCCAGATCGTGCTGCCCAGCATAAGGTATCGGTACTTTCCAAATGTGGTCCAACTGCTCGATTCCTTCTGAAACAGTCGTTTCAAAATTCTGAGTCGCATTGTCCAGCCGATAGGTGCTCTTTGCTGAGCCGGAAACTTCCCGCCCTCTGGTCTGTTCGGCATTTTCGGACAGACTGGCAAATCGAAGCGCCTGTCCGCGCAGCCCTTCATAGGGAAGACAGGAATCAGGGTCGTACTTTTTAGACCAGAGCCAGTTATCCTGATGGTCTTTTGGCAGATTGGAAGGGTAGAAGAGCCGGGCTGAATTTGCAAGGCTGTGCATCCATTTTCCAATGCTTCGGGCAAAACGTGGGTCGTATCGCGCAACAGGTGTCAGGGAGCCAGCCCAGGCGAATGTGTCCATGGCGAACGCGTAACCCTGGGTATCCAGCATAGTTCCCGATAATCCGCTGCAATCGACTTTTCCAAAATTTGCTGCGATAATGCACCATCCGGGCCTTGCTGCGCGCTCATCTCCCGCATCAAAACACCAGTTCATTAGTTTTTGGACATCGTAATCCCGCCCTAACTCGGCATTCATTCGGGCAGCTGTGAGCGCGCCGAATGGCAGCAGTACCTCATAGAGCGGATTTTTCTCCAGCGGCCGCTTCTGCAGTGACTGTACTCCCCAGTCTGCTGCAGCAATAAATCGGGGATCTTTTTTGCGGGAATAGGCCATGTATTCGAGCCAGGCGATGCCCGCAGCAGAATCCGGCTCTATCCAGTGACCGTTATCGCTTGGTAACATTGTTTCGAAACTGAAGCCGGTATGGTAAAAATTCGGAAGCAAGGTGGGATCTGACTTTCCACCCATAGCCGCGCTGGCGCGATACCAGCTATCGGCGACTTCGAGCATATGTTCCCCGCCAGATTTTGGATAGCGATCTGCCAGTTGGAACATGAGGATATTGGGATAGATATCGTACCAGAATGAGCCGGAAACCCTGCTGTGCATATTATTGATATAGACGCCGTCCTTCGGGCTGTAGTACTCCTGGCACATTTTTACCCAATCGTGGCCCTTGTATTTCGTCATATCATGCCCGGAAAGCATTCCCGTTACCACCGCAGCGATACAGTTGACCCCCTCCGGCCCCGGCCTCCCGAGATAGCTTGGCAGAGTAAAAGCATTTTGCTTCTTTTCCAGCCAGTGTACTGTCGGAAGATACTGCCCCTTCTTATCAAAATCGAAGACAAATTTGGTGTAGTCGTCTGCAGTTTTTTTCCAGTTTCTTATGAGATAAGGCAGAGGCTGAGACGGCATCAGCTCGACGCGGGGAATGGTTCCAATCGGTGATTCAGAGGCAGCCGACACCTCGACTGAGCTCATGATAGAGCCCGACAATATCAAACAAATACACATCGATGTCATCATGGACATGATTTAAATCCTCCTGAGCAGCTATGAATAGTGTTAAAATATCTTACGATGGGCTTCACTTTTCTGTCTGGAAGAAACTTCCAGCCTCTAGGACTGCAGATGGCTGGTATCATTCAGAAGCAGGATACGGTTGTGCGATGCGGAGGGGCCGGCATAGTCCAGAACTGAGAGAGAGGCGTTGTCCAGCCAGATGCGGCGCATAGAAGTTACGGGAGCATCCATCGTGTGGCATATTAGCGATCTCAAGCTGCCGCCATGCCCGATGATCGCGATCCGCGATTCTGGATGCTCTTGTATAATCTGTGAAAATACAGTCAGCATTCGATCCCACACATTATCAAGCGATTCACCGCCCGGCGGCCTGGCATAATAGGAATCGGCGATATACTTCTCTAGTAAATCCCCATCACCTCGCTCGATAATCTCTGCCCGGGTCAGCCCTTCCCACTCTCCAAGCATCGTCTCTCGGAGCATCGGGTTGATTTTAACTTCCAAATTCAGGGGCTTCGCAACCGCTTCAGCAGTCTCAACTGCACGAGACAAATCACTTGAGTAGACGATTTCGGGGGGGAATGGATGGACGGACATTCTGGCGCCAATTCGTTCAGCCTGCGCTGTGCCATCGGGGTTCAGGGGCACATCGGAGTGCCCCTGCATGCGAAGGCCTCTATTCCAGTCCGTCACGCCGTGACGGACCAGATATATTTTTTGGTACTTGCCCTGCATATTTAGCGGCTGCCGTTAGGAGCAATTCCTTGCGGAGTGCCTGGTATACCGGGTCCACCGGGACCTCGAGCCCCAGTTGGTGAAGGCGGCTGAATCTCTTTTGCCCCGGCGGGAAGTTTGAATGCGAATAGGGAAGGGCTGATATTGGAGTTGAGCTTTTGATCCGACATATCCACAACGATGTTGATTTTAGGACTGGTAACCGTAATTTTCAAAAGTTCAGAAGTCTTTTTGTCAATGAGAAAGGTGAATGGCGGTGTCACTGATGTTCCAGGACGAATTTGGATAGTATTTACAGCGCGGCCCTGCAGCGAAGTAGGTTTTCCCATGGTGGTATTTGGAATACCAGGGCGGGGTAATGAGAGCCGCTGCATCACAAGCTGCAAAAAAGAGGGAAGTGGAAGCGAAGGGGGAACTGGCCTCTTAACATACTCATTTTTTTCTGGAACATACTGATATACTATCTTGCCATCAGAAACAATTTTTTCGGTCTGAGTCTGATTTTTTTTAGGCCCGCCAACGACAGATATTTTCATGGATACTGTAAACAAATTCGGCGCTTTATACCGAACCTGCTGGACGGTGACGGCGGAAACAAGCTTGCCGTCGGGGCCTTTTCCAGACTGCTTTATGTTGATGGAGCCCTCGAACGACTTCGCCGCGTTGTAGACACTCTCCATTTTTTTAAGTACATCTTGTGCCTGATCTGCGGAAGAAGTTAGTGCAGGGAATAGAGCAATGGAAGCAGCAGCGGTAAATGTGATTGTTTTGCGTAAGGAAGCGAGACTGATATGGGCGGTCTGCATCCCGGCCGAATTAACGGCAACGGGTTTGAAATGCATTCGGTAATCTCCTTGTGCCCTGCTTCCACTCTTTCTAAGGAGTAAGCAAGACAATTTTAGGCTTTGTATATTTGCCAACTTCACCGATGGTGAGAATTAGTGATGTAGTATACCCTATCTAAGAAAAGGCTCATGTTGGAACGCAGGTGTTCCGGGATCACAGCGTACTGTGAAAATGGTAAAGCTCTCCAGGTGCGCCTATGTAAAAATCAAAAAGCGCTGTTCAACATGGCGATATTATCACGCTCCACTACGCTGACTCGCAGATCATGGCCTCCGCCGGGCTGGGCCATTTCAAAGTAGTAGAAAAGTTCATGGCCGACCGGAAGCACATCGATATAGCGCAGGCTGCCAGTTCCATAAGGAGAGATAATACCCGGAGCATCCGGGGAGAGCGAGTAGTAGTTTTTCAGGTCGAAAGTCATCGCTAATCCCGTTTTCTCTTCGTAATTTTCCTCCACAGATGCACTGCCGTCGTAGAAAGCAAGATATCCTCCCGATTCAAGAGGAACCAGCGCCCCTGTCCGCCTGCAATAATCATCCCAGCTCACATCTGCGTGTCCCTCAATTTCTCCATCAGAATTCAGGCTGGGCGTAAACTCTGCTCTGGGAGAGACATCGCCAAGCCACTGGAATCTTCTGCCATCACCACTGACGGCTGCGCCGGTGCGCGATCGCGTAAGGCCAGTCGCATAGATATCTCCGGTAGCGTGTTTGTTTCCTTCCTGCGCAGGGTCAATCGCAGGCTCTCTGGTGGCATAGCTCACGAGCATATAGAACATCCGGCCAATTAGAAACACGTTGGGATCTTTGACACCTTCTACACCCAGGCTGTCTGCTGTGAAAAGAGGGATCATTTTAGAAACATCGAACTCATCCGGTTCGTTCGCCTCTAACAGGCTGATACGCCATCTCCCATCATCAGGGCAGGCATAACTGATATAAAGTTTCCACTTACCATCGAAACCTCTGATGAGCGAGCACCGTTCCACGGAAAGCGCCCCTAACGTAGATTTCGGAAGCGCCCATATATCGGTAAAAGAGACGCCATTATCACTGACTGCGATTCGGCACTCAATGCCGCGGCCTTGATCTCGTGGCTGCCTGAGACGATAGACAATATAGAAATGATTGGTAACCTGATCAAACATTGCTGAAGGAGCGCCGGCCCACCACCCCTTCCCCTCTTCGAGCGGGGCCCGGATCAAGCGGCTTTCGGTAGGGTCAAAAAGCGGCAAAACTCCGAACTCTTTCCCTGCATTTTCTGCCATACAACACCTTTCGCTAATCAGTTTTTAAAATGCTACAGAAATCTATATAAATTGAAATTAATTGCATTAATTAATCAATTTTAAAATAGATATTATTACCAGTATGAATAATTACATCCAAATATGCCGATAATAGATCGGCAGACATACTAGATGATCTGAACCCAAAATGAAAATTATGCGTCTTAGAGTAATGTGCGTCGTGGTGCTGCGCAGTAATAAAGATCATTTTATGTGTCCTATTTGATTTTCAGCATGCGGCAAACTTTATAATAGACTTTGAGGAAGATAAAATGCTAAATAATGAGATACCGGGATATAGTCTCGACGCTGATCACAGGAAACACCGGACATGTGCATTTTGTCAGAAGCCATCCTCAGCAAGCTCCTCGCTTCATCTCAATTCTGCACCTTTGATAACAGCAAAAGAGCCGAACATAAATCACTCCTGTCTGCTTAATCCCGGACAATCTTCTGGACCCGACGGCGCCTCGATCGATCTGGAAAGCTGCACCATGACCCGTCAGGCAGTCTGTCAGAGTCATCGGCTGAAAATGCTTTCAAGGTTATGCGAAACTGCCACTCATCGTGATGAGATTCAAACGGCTTAACCCGTATCGCTAAATCAGGCTTTTAGTCGAAACGAATCACCGAGTGCCCACCCTAGTACGCACGCTGGGAATAATATGTTTCCGCTAAGTGCAGCGATGGATAATCCGGTGGCTCCATCTTTGGTTTGATAAATAAGAGCGCTGAGAATTGTCAGCACTATGACGCAGCCATATATTCGTATTACAGAACTGCTGAGGCGGCCGCGTGGTGCGGCAATACCAATATACAGCAGCAGTGAGGCATAAAACCACAGCAGCGATGAAATGATAAGGACACTTCCCACGTTTGCTGTAATTGGCTGGCCATCCGGCCGCTGCTCTCTTCGAAATAGCTCTTCCTTCAAAGGTCTCAAACCGGCGTAGAGCGCCATCAATCCACCTGCACAAATTCCTGCCAGCGCAGCAGCAATGAAGAAATTGAATGAAAAACCTGAAAAAATAACCTCCCCGGGTACGTTCCACAAAACAATTCCACTCGCAAGCAGCATTACAGATAATACTACGGTTAGCACTATTCCAATAAGATCGTGTTCAAAATTAATGGGAAATCGCCATCCGCCCGGAGATACCGTGTGTGCCGCTGAGCCGGATGATTGACGTTGATTGTAGCCTGTCGCTCCCAGCGACTCTAATTTGGCCTGAACCGAGTAGTTCCGAGGATTAAACTGTATGGAGTAGGAGTAAGCAGTTCCAGCACGGTCACGCTGCCGTTTTTTTAGATAGATATCACCCAATATTTCATGTGCAACGGCATTTCTTCGGTCTATCATGAGCGCCTGCTGGCACAGGTTTTCTGCAGTATCGTAACGGTGATTGATGAATGCAAGCTTTGCCTCAGCCAGCAGACGATCTGCTGTGTTGAAAGCTGCTGTTGCTTTCCTCGAGGTATTCGAATTCTGGCCGCTGGTGTTATTCTGAGCTTGGCTGCTTGCATTATTCGCCGGCCTGGGTCGAGTCCGGTCTGCCTCAGGAAACGGATCGGGCCGGGTAGTCCCAAATCCATTATATCCCGCAGATGGCGGTGTGCTCGATCTTTGAGGCGAGTGCGGCGGATTATTTGTCTGAGGTGGACGAGCTTTGCTTTCATCACGATCTGCTGCGGCTTTGCGCATCAAAGCGAGATTCGCATCATAGACTTGCCGTTTATCAGTATCGCCGAGCGTATGATAGGCTTCATTTATAACCTTGATCTGCTGTGCGGCTTCCGGCATGGGGTTTACATCCGGATGGTATTTGCGTGCGAGTTCTCGGTAGCGTTTCTTGACTGTATCTTGAGAAGCGGACGGCGATACTCCCAATAACTCGTAGTAAGTGGGCTGCGAGTTACTCATCAGTGTTCACCATCGAGTGGACAGTTTTTTTGATTTTGATAAAAATCACTCTGCTCCAGCTCCTGCAGAACTCACTGAACTGTAATGCCCCATATAGAAGCCCACGACGGTCATCCCTACCATGATTCCGACCAGCAGTAAAACCATGGTCGAGAAAATGAGCGCAGCGATATGCGCCTTCGATTTTCCTTCTGCTTCGTAGTAGTCTGCCATTTTATCAAGCAGCACATCCAGCTTTCCAGTGGTTTCGCCCGTATGAAACATGTCCAGAACGAGCGGCTCGAAAAAGTTGGTCTTTCTCAAAGCAACGGATACCATCCCGCCACGTTCAGCAGCGATGACGGCGTCTGCACATACTTTCCGAATCATTGAGTTTCCAGACGAGGCGGCAGCAATCTCCATCGAGGTTCCCATAGCGAATCCTGTTCGGTAGAGCGCAGAAAATACTCTCAGGAACTTGGCAACGGTAAACATTTTAATCAGCTTGCCTAAAACGGGAATAGAAAGTTTGAATCGATCCCAGGCTTCGCGAACAGCCGTGTTGTTGAAGAAAAACAGCCGGAATACTACGGATATTATCCAGATCGGCACCAGGATTTCCAGTCCGAAGAAAACGGTATCATTCAGATAATCCATCATTCCATAAGTGGATTTCCCCATGCCGCCCAGCACAAGATTGGATACCGCCGGCATCCCCATAAATCCACTCTTACCCATAATCATCAAGGCGGCAAACAGAACCATTTTAGGATAGAATGTTTCTGAGCTGATCATGCGCCTGATTTCGATCTCGTGCTCAACATAGCCAGCCACCTGTTTCAGCGTATCGTCCAGCATGCCGCCCATCTCGGCTGCCCGGATCATCTCGGTGTGCATCGGAGGGAAAATCCACGGGTAAGATGCCATTACCTCGGAAATCTTTCCGCCACTTTGAACATGCAAATGTCCCTGCCGTGCAACCTCCTTGAGCTTTTTATTCTGGGTGTTGCCTTCGAGGCCAATAAGAGATTGATGGATGGACAGGCCAGCGTTAATCAGCGTAGCAAACTGGCGATAAAATGGAGCCATTTCCTTTAAAATCACACCTGAAAAAATAGGATAGACGACGCGCTCGTTAAATCTCTGAGCGATAGACGGCTCCCGGTCTTTAGCCACTTCTCGACTGCTGGCGGGAGACAGGGGACTTACTCTATTATTTGGCCCGCCAATACTCTGATGTGCAGAGGTAAGCGCAGCTGCGCCCATCGACTGAGTCGGCAGCGTGATCGGTATGGTAGGCTGGGGAGTATTGGAAGGGGGCTGGGGTAGTGCGCCTCCTCGCTGCCATGGTTCCAGCGGCTGCTGATTAGTTTGGGCTGCAGCACCCACAGGCGAAGTTCCAAAGACACTGTTCGCGGCAGCATGCATCTGCTCGGCGGGCTGGCTGAGATCGACAAGCGCCGGCCTAGTAGACATAGCTGCAATCTCTGCTGTCACATCGGGCGGAGCTGCTGCAAGCTGAATCTGGACAGGCTCCAGACCTTGAGCAATAAGCTGTTCGGTAGCTCTCGGCATGGATGCAGCGTCTATGGAGCCTTCCATGACGCCGCCGCTATTGTCTTTCGCACTATATACAAAAACCGGCATAGCTGCCCTCTTCTCTCTTCCGGAGGTAGATTTAGTCCTGCGGGAACATTTTGTCGACGTAGTCGAATATTCCACTGAAATAGGTGTGCGCCATCCAGATCAGCGCGCCCCCGCCAAGAATTATCATCGCGAGCATTCCGATTCTGAATATCATGAACTGGCTCTTGCGGGTAGCCTGCTGTACTTCCTGGTCGTAATACTGCGCGATTTTATCCAGCGATTCGACAATTTCGCCTGAGTGGTGCCCTGTCATGATAAGCTGATCGACGGAGTTTGTAAAAAGCCCGGATGCGGCAAAGGCTTCAGGAAGGGAAGCGCCCTGCTGCATGAGCCAATACGAATCGCCTAATTTTTCTCTGATCACGATATTCGAGGAGGTGTTCATCGCGCATTCCCACGCCTGTATCGGATTAATCCCCGCGTGGAACATTCGTCGCAGCGTTCGTACAAAATTTGTGATGGCCGTCTTTCGCTGAAGCTCTCCAAATGGTCTGGTCTTCAGAGACATATTATCTCTGAATCTTCTGTATCTCGGAGTCTGGAGCTTCTTGTTAAAAATCGAAATCGCTCCCATCAACAGCAGCGCCAGCGGAATATTTCTGAGCAGCACCAGCGTAAGATATCGGCCAAACTCCGCATCGGGAAAAACAATCGGAAACAACGGCTGCGCCAGCGCGACTACGAAAAGCGCCTGACCAGCCATTAATTTAGGAACCCATGCCCAGCGATAAAGAGCGATATTCTGCTCGATGGAGGTCGCAACCTCTTCCAGCGCAATCTCCAGAAAGCCTCCCAGTTCACCTGCTTTCACCATCGCAGTAACGTGGTCTGGAAAGAGATTTGGATTTTGAGCCATCACATCGGAGATAGAACTGCCTCGGCGAGCGGTTTCAGCCATCTCAAGCGCGGTCTCACGCAAATTTTTATTGGCGGTACGCGGGGCTAGATTCTCGAGTGCTGAGTAGATGCTGATACCGCCTCGCACCAGGGATGCAAGCTGCTGAAAAAAGAGAAGCTGATCTTTGGTGCTGGCTCCGCCTCTTTTTGAAACTTGAACTTGCGGCCCGCCCTGAACTACCCTCAGTCCATTTGGGCTGGGCTGCTGCAGGGTGATCTTTGCACCGGTCCTTGCAGCGTTTCCAGCGAGGGTGATATTACCTATCTTATTACTATGAGTTACGGGAAGCGCAGCAGACGCTGACTTAGCAGTGGTATCGAGCATGGGCGACGTCTGCGCAATAGTATCCAGCATGGGAGATGGCTGGGCATTTAAAGTTGGCTGCGCAATTGGTTCAAGCGTGGGTGCGCTTTGAACATGTAACAGGGGCAGCGCAGAACCGGCGCTCTGGACTGAGAGCATCTGCGTGCTGTTTAAATCCATCGGCATTAGTTCTTCGGAAACGGTGAGTCTGGGTGGAGCAGCCGCTTGATTGGCATCCGGAGCAGCCGCAATTGACTGCGGATCGAACCCGCGCTGGCGCAGGCGTCGATGGGCATCTGCCTCGTTAGTGGCATCTACTTTGCCCACCACGGTCTCTCCATTTGTGTCTATTGCTTCATAGAAGAAATTCATTTGTCGCAGCCTGCTTAATCTTCTGAGATATTATTGCTTCCGAATGCACGAGTTCTGCAGCCGTCTTTCCGGATGCAAGAACCAGATTGCCCGCGATCTCTGCGAGCGGAACAATTACAAATGCTCGTTTCTCCAATTCGGGATGCGGAACCTGCAGCTTTACTGTGTCGATCTGTAAATCGTCATAAAGCAGAATATCGATATCTATCGTACGCGGGCCCCAATGTTCTGATCGAATACGTCCGCCTGCATTTTCTATCTTATGAATTAAAGACAGTAGTTCTAATGGCTGTAGTTCTGTCTCTATACAAACTACACAGTTCAGATGAGCCGGGTAGTTCGCTGCATCCTCAGGTTTCAGACCCATATGCGGCGATTCGTATATTGATGATAATGCAGTAATCCTGCAGCCGGTTCCATCGCCGATCGCATGAACTGCATTTCTAAGGTGCTGCATCCGGTCACCAAGGCTGGATCCCAAACCCAGAGCGACTAGAGCAGGTTTTTTCATCGATTTTTGCGAACTGTCCGTAGTAATTCTCCCGGATAGTTATTTCTACGGATAGAGATTAAACATGGTTTCTTATAGGGCGAGCAGTTTACCACGAATTATACTCGGTTACCTCTAGATTATACAACAGGTTTGGTAATTGCCCCACCTGTAAATAGTTCCTAAAGAAAGGAGTAAAAATGGATATCGATTTAACGGGAAAACGTGTGGTCATCACCGGTGGAACGCGCGGAATAGGCAGAGTGATTTCGATCAATCTTGCAAAAGCCGGGGCAAGAGTTGCTGCCATCTATCGTGCTGATGAAGAGCAGGCCCAGCGAACTCTGGCAGAACTAAATAGTATCTCCTTTGCTGGACATTGCATCATTCAGGCAGATATCGCTAGTGAAAACGAGGTCGAGGAAGCTTTCAAGACAGTATCCGAAAAGTTTGGCCGCGAGGTAGACCATCTCATTCTGGACGCTGCTGCCGGCGCGGGTGGAAAGCTGACATCCATGACCGCTGCGGACTGGATTCGCCCATTCGATGTGAACGTCCACGGAGCCTTCTACTGCGTTCGCGCGGCATCTGATATGCTTCAGAAAGGCGGCAGTATTGTTTTTATATCCTCCGGGGCGGGCCACGATCCAATGGAGGGATTATCTTCCTATGGCGCAAGCAAGGCTGCGGCGAACCACATGTCTCAGGTGCTTGCGCAGGAGCTGGGACCGCGTGGAATTCGAGTGAATACTGTCAGTCCAGGGCACACGGATAAAAGCGGCAGCGACCCGAATGCCAATCCGGAAGCTTATAGCGAACGCCAGCTTGAAATTATCAACACCACAGCTCTGCGCCGCTTTGGCACCGCTCAGGATGTTGCCAATGTCGTTCTCTTTTTCGTTAGCGACCTATCCGGCTTCGTAACCGGGCAGTGGGTTCGAGTGAACGGCGGACGGTTGTAGTGTCAGATTCACGAATGTCTCTAAAATGCATTGTGACTACAAACTCGATTCCACTTAATAATCAGATAGTTGGCGAGATAATCGAAGCTGGAATTAACAAAATTGTGTTGCAGCCAAGTGAGAAACCTGTTGATGCGAAAATGGTTGGATACGGCTCTCTGGTGGATGCTTATCTTACCTACCCCTGGGATAGTGATGCGCTGATCAAAATATTACAGCGTTTGGCAGAAATTCATTTCACGTCGATGAACAGGATGGGCAGGATTAAATATATCTATCCTGATGATTCTAATCATCCAAGTTAAAAATATATTCAGTCGGGAGCTTCAACCTCATGTCGACCGCATCAGCATTTCGAGCTAGCCGAGCAATCGGGGCGATGTTTTTTTCCTTGATGGGAGGTATCTGGATAGTTATCTGGTCGAATCGCTCCTTTGGATCGAAGCCCATCTACCTAACAGTTATCGCAGCATGTGCATTATTGCTGTTTGGCTTTGCATGGAGCAAGTATCAAAAGAATAAAGCAGCGCTGGTTGGAAATGCGGAATCGCCTGAAAAGAAGAGGGCAGACAGTATCTTCAATATAGTGAATGCGGGGCAGTGGATCCTGATCCTGATTGCTGGAAATGTTCTGGTGAATATCCATCAGAAGGAGTGGGTATTTGCAGCAGCTATGTTTATCATTGGGCTGCATTTCATTCCGCTAGCAAGCGTATTTAAATACCCTGTTCATTATATTACAGGAACTGCTCTGATGGTGTGGGCAGTCGGCTATTCTCTTGCACTCCCGATGGGGCCGGCTAATCCAATCGGATGTCTGGGAACGGGAATAATCCTCTGGTTGAGCGCAATCTATGGATTGACAGTAAAACCATTCCCTGAATAGATCCAGGCTACTATTTCTACCATCTATCGATATGCTTCGGGGGTGGATTTATGTGGGACGAGGGCCAAGGATGGTGAACGCGCGGTTATGCTGCATGCGATAGGTGGAGAAGTCGTTATAATCAACCGTAAATATGCGATGTAAAGAGAGACGCTCTGCAAGAGCAACTAACGAAGCATCGGCGAAATCCATTGGATGGTCGCTATATTTCTCCATTAACTCCGACATTCGAAATAACTCCTGCATAGAAGGATGCTCAAGCAGCAAATCACCTCGATCCAGCATTTGCCAGAGAGCTTTCTGTGCTGGCCAGCCTAGATGACGCTGACAGAGATACATTGCTTCCGTGATCACTGGCAGAGTCGTATAAAAAGGCTCAGCATGAACACGAAGAATTGCAGTACAAGCAGTTCGAAGTGGATCCCTGCGGTCAAAGATCGCGACCAGAGGGCCGGTATCCATAATAGTATCGATCATTTGTGCGATCTAAGCGCTTTCTCATCCATAATTTCGCCGAACGCTTCTCGAGTTCGAGTGGAAAGGTCTCCCGGTCCGTCTACTACTCCAAAATAATCATCCCACCTGTTAGTAGCAGACGATGTTAGCTCTTTATTGCAATAGATTTCCAGAGCTTGTCGAAACACTTCAGAGCGCGAAATTCCCTTAAGTTCTGCCACTCGTCGTATTTTCTCTTCCAATACTGTAGAAGTCCGCACACTTCCCATAGCATTCACCTCAGTAATATATAATTATATTGTACCACATGCTAGATAGTTGTGGTACAGAGCAAAATAAGAATGGTTAGATCGTAATCTCTGCTTCAGGTTCGCCGGCCTGTGTCATGCGTAGTTTCAAAACGGAAAGCAGGGAGTGAGCTATCTCTCTGGTCGTCGGGAGGTTCGCCAGATTATTGCGTTCGTACGGGTCAATTTCCAAATCATACAGGCTGTCTTCTACATAGTGATCTGAAGAAGAAACTTTATTGCCATCCATGCCTGGGGCGATAACCGCGTACTTCCACTTTTTCGTGCGGATAGAACGGCCTA
>JBBRDM010000005.1:0-62850 GCA_038203935.1 Chthonomonadales bacterium | reverse complement strand
CCACAGGGGGTTTCGAAGTGTGCGTCCGTACTCTCCAGCGTGGAGGCAAGTTTCCCATGCCCCGGCGTGACAAAGTGCTCATCGGCACCCCAGCCGCCGGAGGCATACATCTGTGTAGTCGTGAGAAACGTCCATGCATTTTCTATCGCTTTGAAATACTTCTCATTGCCGGTCACTTCATATGCTTTTGCGGCGGAGGCAAGAGTGTTTACATGGCTGTAGGCATGGCGCTCTGGGGTGAAGGCGTTTATGCCGTTGGCAAATGGATCATAGAATTCCTTGCTATAATCGTACTCCTTTGCCATTTGCAGATAGCGCTCGTCCTTCGTGAGCGCATAGCAGTTATAGAGGTTTTCGGGTAGTGTGTACCATTCGTCTTTTCTGCGGGGCAGGTTCTTCACCGCCCAATCGGTCATCTTCTTGAGAACAACAAGCGCCTCTTTGTTCCCCGTGAGCGTATAGGCGTCCCGCATCGCGGTGCAGTTCTTATCATAAAGATAGTTCGGCCATTCCTGGAACACTTTCTGCGAGGAGTAGAAAAACCCATCTGGCGCTAAGGTCTCGTGAAACCCATGCACGAGCCTGGAGACCTTCTCCTTGTAACGCACATCACCTGTGTTGGCGTACATGCGGGCCAGGGCTGAGATATATTGGCCGAACGGATGCGCTCCGGCGAAGCCGTCCGGGTCATACCAACCGCCCATCGGTTTGCCGGGAGCGGGAAGCCCGGCCCGTTTGCGAAAGCCATTGAGTAAGTTGTCTTCTGACAGGGCCAGGTAGAACGCTTTGGCTCCTGAGGCCTGAACTCCCATCGGCCCAACGGTCAAAGCCACCTCTTGATAGCGAAAGGGCTGTAGTAGGCCGGAAGGCTTGTGGACCTCGGAAGTTCGTAACTCCTGCGCAGTGGCGCGGGAACCAGGAACTGTCAGACTGCTGCTGATCGCCAGGGCGCAGTACGCCATTTTCCATAAATGCATCTATTCTTGTCCTCTTCATCGGTTTTCATGAAATCCTGATACCCAAAATGTACTGGGGCGACCCGGTGTCTGGAAATATCGAATACTTCGTTTCAATCCCGAGGCTGCTTACGCTGCCAATCTCAATCTATCACCGGGTAAAACTTCTCTGGATGCTCAACCGTCCAGATCTGTTTACGGATGACGTAGTTGTCTGGCGCAAGTTTGAGCACAGCACGCACTTTATAGTCTTCTCCTGCATAGGCATAAGCGATCTTGCCATTTTTACCGATGACAAACGACGCCGTTCTGAGCATAGTGGCCGGCATAGAGTGCCGCCCCTGCGCTTCCTTGACGGAAAGGAAGACAAAAGTATGCCCCAGTTTCTCAGCCTCTTTCATTTTCTTGAGGGCATTCGCATCTCAATTGGATAGGGCGTAGACAATCGCCCCTGCCTTCTTGAGTTCCTTTTCGATTTTGCCCAACTGGGTCAGTTGGGAATGATAAACGGTCACCAGACGCCTCGATAGAAGACCAGAACGATCGGGCGTTTCCTCAGGTTTTTGGTGACATCGACTGGTTTTCCATCAATACCGGGCAGTGTAAAGCCCTTTGGCATCTTCCCCACCCAGGCTTTCGCCGCGGCTGCCTCCACGTCTCATGTTGAATTCTCCTTCGTTCGCCTTCGGGTGAACCGGTAGGCGAGTAAAATGCGATACCAACCGGTTGTTGTCCTTCCCCAGGCCACGTCCCTTCGATACCAGGAGATACAACTGCAGAGGACGATTTTTATACATTGTCTGTCGGAATGCGTAAAAAAGTAAGAAGGAGGGTGTAATAAAAGATAGTGAATCCCAATGGACACGAGGAAATGAGGCGACGGTGTGTCCCACCTCCCGGATGAAGTCCTGGCGCGGCGTGCTGCGACGGGTAAAATGGAATACTTCGAAGAACTCCTGGCACGCTATCGTGTGCGCGTCTATCGTCTCTGCTACCGAATGGCAGGAAACGCGGAGGATGCGGAGGACTGGACGCAAGAATGTTTTGTCCGCGTTTATCAGCAACTGGGAAGGTATAACGCGGAGCGTCCGTTCACGCCGTGGCTTTTGAAGGTAGTTTCCAACACCTGCGTCAATCTCGCCAGAGCACGTTCACGACGAGAAAGCCGGGTTCAAGTCGGTCTTGCTACCGAGGAAGAACGAGCCAGTTCTCAGGGAGACCCCCAGCACAGGACGCTGGCGAATGCCGAGACGGAGGAGATTCAGGAGGCACTGGAAACGTTGTCGCCACTGGTGCGACAGACCCTGATACTCTGGGCACAGGAAGACTTGACCTTTCGCGAACTGGGGGAGGCGCTGGGTGTTCCGTTGCCAACCGTGTCTGCCCGCGTTCAGAGAGCGCTGGTTCACCTTCGGGAACGACTACTTCCAGGTAAGAAGCGAGTAAAGCCATGAAATGCAAGTGGGTTCAAGATCGGATGCTTTTGTATCTGGCTGACGAATTGGAGCGTAGAGAAGCCGCACGCGTCGTCTCCCATCTGGAGCGATGTGAAGTGTGCACCACCACGCTGGAAGAGTTCGTCGAGAGCCGGGATACCCTGCGAGACGCGGTACGCACCACCGCCCAGCCTCCTGCCTCGCTGGACGCACGCATTCTGGAGACCGTAAAGGCTTTGCCGCGTCGCCGTTTTCCCTGGCCCGTCCGACTGTCGGACTGGAATACGATGCGTGTGCTATCTCTCGCCACAGGGGCGGCGTTGTTGCTCCTGGTAGGTTTCCTATGGGGACGTTCCAGTCGGCCTCTCCTTCCCGCCAACCGGACAGAAGTCGTGTCCGAGCGACCGATGCTTGATCTTGCGGCGCTTGCGGATTCCCATCTTGTTTGGGCGTCCAACACGGAAAAGCATACACCGGATAAAAAGATACTCATCGAGAGACTTTCGCGACAATCAGGACTGCGTGTCACCGCGCTAGAGATGAAAGAGAACGCTCTCCGCTTGAAAGACGGCGCTATTCTCCAGATAAAACAGGTTCCGGTGGCGACGCTGCACTACGACTGGAAAGGAACCCCGGTGACATTGGCACAAGCAGATGGGATGCGCCTGGCACAACCAACGAGCCTTCCGGAGATGCGGGATCATGGGCGATGCTTCCTCATCCAGCATAAGGGAGACCTGACGACGATCCTCTGGTGTGAGGGAACGGACAACTTTGTACTTATGGCGCGTGTTTCCCCTCCACAACTCTTTGCGCTGGCCTGTCAATTCTGTGCAAAGCTACAGAAAGCCGAGGCGGCAGGATGAAGCGTGATGCACTTGCAGCCCAAATCTTACTTCGTGCGGATTTGCCTATACTCATCGCCATTTTGGTAGTAAAGCTCTCTTTGAAGAAGCAGTGTATGGCCGCTGCTCGTACCCGACACAGGGATGGCTTTACGAGCCACTATGCATACGAAAGGATCATTCATGAGAACGTCAATTCTTTGCTCACTCGTAATGGGCACTCTGGTGCTTCTTGCCAGCCCGGATCACGCTGATCCATATAAACCTGCGCCAACGCAGGAGCACACTAAATCGGATAAAGCCACTTCGGAAGGAACGGTGGCCGATACTGCGCGCGAGGCAAAGCCGCTCTCCGTTAATAGCCGGGCTCCTGACTTGACCCTGAAAACGGTGGAGGGGAGATCCTTCAAACTCGGCGAGGCTCTAAAGAAACTGCCCACTGTCATCATTTTTTACCGCGGTGGCTGGTGCCCGTTCTGTAACCGACAGCTGGCGGATCTGCGCACCATCGAGGGGGACCTCAAAAGGCTGGGATATCAACTCCTTGCTATCTCCATGGATCGCCCTGAAGAGCTCCGCAAGACGATGGGAAAACAGCATATGACCTATACCCTCCTGTCCGACAGCGATGCTGCCGCGGTGAAAGCCTACGGAGTGGCGTTCAAAGTAGACGATCAGACGGTAGAAAAGTATAAAGGTTTCGGTATCGACCTTGACAAAGCGTCGGGCCATCCCCACCACATATTGCCGGTGCCATCTGTATTCATCGTCGGCATAGATCGGACCATCCGCTTTGTATACTCCAACCCAGATTATCGGGTGCGCCTAGCAGCGAGCAAGGTATTGGAGGCGGCAAAGCAGGTTCAGGTACGGGAGAAAAAGTAGCCTACGTTTTCGGTGAACGATCAGCATTGCGGCAGACCGTTGATTCCGCTTAGAGAAGATCATGAAAGGTATGGGCCTCGGCTATGGCGGCCAGGATCAGTCGAGTAGGATCCGCAAGAGCATCGCGTTTCTCCGCATATTTCTGGCTAATCTCGTAGAGGGATGGCTCCGGCTCTCGTAGCTGGCGAATTTCACACAATAGTGGCCTGGGTCACATCTTTATGAGCCAGAGGGGCCAGGATGCGCTGGAGATTGGGCCATTCACGACCTATAAGCTCGCCATGAAGTGGGACGGGGAGTGACAAATCACCCTGGAGGTGTTTCAATATTTCGGCATCGCATTCGCCGCGGTTTTGGTGCTGATCTATATCCTGGCGGTGACCTGGTTCCAGTTTTTCAAGACCCCGCTCGTCATCATGGCCCCGATCCCGCTGACGCTGGTGGGTATCTTTCCCGCCCATGCTCTTATGGGTGCGTTCTTCACCGCAACCTCGATAATCAGGTTCATCGTTCGTAACTCCATCATCCTGGTCGACTTCATCGAACTGCGACTGCGAGAAGGCATGCCGCTGGAACAGGCGGTCATCGATGCGGGCGCGACTCATTCCGCCCGATGCTACTCATAGCTGCGGCGGTCATCGTCGGCTCGTTCGTGATTTTGTTCGACCCGATATTTCAGGGACTGGCTATCGCTTTGATGGCGGGCGAGAGTGCATCGACGCTGCTCTCCCAGCTCGGGGTTCCGGTGCTCTACTATATTCGGGGTTCCGGTGCTCTACTATATGATGAAGCGCCAGGAACAGAGCCAGGACACACCCATTATACACTCGGCAGTGAAAGAAATTCTTTCCGATGAGATGCCCCGGAATTAGCTGGACCCAGCAGTTGAAATGTGTCTATGGAATATCATAATTGCTTCGTCAAAACGAAAGAAAGAAAGGCCATTGTCTATACATTCTTGATAGATCGTAGCAGTGATGGAAATATTTACAGTGCCCAAAAAGTTAATCAGCACGACAGGCCATTGTAGAAGGAGAAAGGAACGATGACTACCGAACGCTGGCTTCGCCTTATCGCAGGCATCCTCATCATGGTATCCATCGCCATGGGAACATGGCTAAATCACTGTTGGTTCGCATTCACCGGCTTCATTGGACTGAACCTATTTCAGTCCGCCTTCACCAATTGGTGCCCTATGATGTGGGTGTTGGAGCGACTGGGGACGAAATCGGAGCTGCCGGTCGCCGGAAAAACTAATCCGAATTGACTCCAGAAACTCTGAAAGTATAGTACGGGAAATCGGGGTCTGACAATCATTAGAACCAAAACGTACATTAAGCCAAAGAATTACAAAGATAAGTGCTCACCCACTTCTATTGGCCCACTTTATCGGCATCGTCCGTAGCTAGCGGCTGAGGCATTTCATGAAGATAACCGTTCCGTGTCGACTCTTTAGTAATCACCGAACGGATGTGAAGCTCCATACTTTCTCCGATCTGTATCGGCATCTTTGCTTCCAGTGCGGCTACCTGTTTTGGTGTGAAGGAATTGGGAGTTCGTAAGACCGCAGTAACAATCGTCTTATGGTTGTCTTGTTTGAAACGTAGGTCAGCGAGATGAACACCGGGATAGTCGCGGAGCTCACTCTCTAAATTATGACGTAGGCTTGTCTCAAAGGACTGCCGGGCAATTACTTGTGAGAATTCAACCCCAAGTATCAAAGCTAGGATGACAAGCAACCCAAAACTGACTGCGTTACGCTTGGCCAACAGACGACGGTCTAGTACATGTGCGCCAATTTTATGGTATCCATTCAGTACCATCACCACCGACGAAGCAAATTGTATGGCAATCAGATTAGCAAAAAACAGGAGAAATCCCCCGAAAGCCAGGCGTGTTTCACCTCGCGCCAGACAGATGCTGCACGTTGATAGCGGAGGAACCAGCGCGGTAGCGATCGCCACACCCACCAAGCCAACGCTCAAACGCGTCGAGATCGTCGCGTAAGCGCCTGCCGCACCACCGGCAAGGGCAATCATCAGGTCAAGGATGTTAGGGCTGGTACGTGACAGGATCTCATCGGTAAGCGGAAGGTCGTGGTGAATTATGCCGATGCAGAATGCAACGAATAGGACGACAAGCACCCCACTAGATTCTGCGAGCAATGCTTTGCGCAGGAGGGAGTTGTCTCCACTCACCAGTGCCAGTGCAATGCCGGAGATCGGTCCTAAGAGCATCGCAATGATCATCGCCCCGATGACGACCGCCGTGCTGTTTTGAAACAGGCCATAGCTGGCAACAATCGTTGATAGCGTATTCATGATCACATAGGGAGCAGTAAAGACGGCATTCTCTCGAATGCTCACACAAATCGTTTCTTTCTCATGCAATGGATTGATAGGTGAATCTTGCACATGATCACTCATGAATAGTCCTCTCGTGACAACCCGCGTCCTTTACAAGTTGGAGACGCGGAATTCGACTTGTGGTGACGGTGCTGGATCCACCCGGCAATCAGGAATATAGCAAGCAACAGCACACCCGCAAACGGCCTCGTTTCAAATTCGAAACGTAGAGAAATGGAAATCTCGACAGGAGGCCAACTTTATCTCCGAAAGTCCTCAAAGGACAAGATACCACATGATGACTGCCAGCGAGTCTACTTCTCAAAACACTCGATATATTGGGCCTTTCCTGATACTGGCGCCAAGACCTGTTTCAATCTCCAGCCTTTCCGAGCCATATTGTTGGCTATGTCTTCAAGATAGTCCCTTTCACAACGGACGAACTTATATTGGAGAGTAGCGGCTTTTACCTCCTGCGCATGAGCCGAGCCGGGCCTCCAAAGTAAGATTATCGCAACCGCAATACAGAACAATCCTGCAAAAACCGCTGACAACGATACCGAGACTGAATTCTTCATCATGATTTTCTCCTTTGGATGGAATATGTCATTCCATGCTGTTCATCGCGTGTTATTTTCTGTAACGAATTTCTTGCTGGTACGATACTCCGGTATAAAGCCGATAACCATAACGCCGGTGTCTAGCGCATAGGGCAGATAGGCTTCGATGTGATTAATGATATACCCGCCTGTCCAACTCGCGGCGGTTATCACTGTAATCTACTGTCCGAGGCGCAGAATCATGTTGAATGTGCATGGAATTAGTTTCCATGCACATTACCGCTGCCGTTCGGAGAAATTTCCCCCATTTTGCGAAGCAGAGGAGTAATCGTCAGTCCCTGCACGACAACCGAGAAGGCGACGACTGCGAACGTAACAGTGATCAGCATTTCGCGCCCCCGAATGGTGTCAGGCAGTCCTAAAACAAGCGCTAGCGCCAGCGCTCCACGCAGGCCGCCCCAGAATAGAATGTGCTGTTTTGTCAGAGATACGCGCCAACGAGAGCGCACAAAAAGCGCGCAGCAGCTGTAGACCGCCAGCGCACGCCCCAGGATCACCAGCCCGATGGCAGCGAGAGCAGGAACCAGAACGGTGGCGAATTGGTTATGCGCCAGCCTGATGCCGATAAGCAGAAAGACCAGCGAGTTGACGACAAAGGCCATGTACTCCCAGAATGATACCAATTCTGCGCGGCCCCGGTTGCTTAGTGCACCGAGAGAACCTATATTTCCTAAAAGCATCCCTGCCGTGAGTGTTGCCAGCACGCCTGAGAGATGGAAATGCTCCGCGAGCAGGAAAGAGCCGTAGGCGGCTACCATCGTAAAGGAAATCTCGACGAGATGATCGTTCGTGCGACCGGCGAGCAACAGGGCGCTTCCGCCGACTAGGGCTCCGCAGAAGATACCACCGAATACCATGAGCAGAAAACTCATGGCGACACTCCCTGCGGCGATGCTCCCGCCAGCTGTTGCGGCAAGCGCAACACCAAAGAGAACCGCCGCAGTACCATCGTTGAACAGGCTTTCGGCTTCCACCAGAAGTCTGAGACGTCCTGTGACACCGGCTTCTTTGAAGGTGGCAATCACGGAAACGGGATCCGTAGCAGCAAGCAGTACACCCACCAGAATAGCCGTTTGCCAGGGCCATTGCACCAACACATGTAATCCCAGCGCGGTCACTCCCGTCGAGAGGAGAACGCCGAGAGTTGCGAGTACCAGTATAGGAACGAGATCCTGTCGTAGTTCTTTCCAATGGATTTGGAAGGCCGCATCAAAGATAAGCGGTGGAAGAAAAGCGATGAAGATCAGCTCTTTGGTGAGACTCACGTCCAGAGACCAGGGAGACAACGCAAGACCCACCCCTGCCAGAACTAGACCGACCGTGTATGGGAGACGTAGCTTGCGTCCCAGCATCGAGACTGTCGCTGCTACCAATATAAGCAATACCATGCGTTCGATTGTACGTTCCACGTTTCCTTTTCTCTTGAAGTGATATCTCTGGACTAGATGCCAGAGGATTCGGTTTGTCCTTGAGTACTCGTCACTCCCATACGTTTTCGCAATGTAATTAGCGAACGACCCACCGCACATATCGGCGATTCCCTAGTAAATGCTCCGGCAATCGCGTAAAGACTGCGGGGCGAAAACTGTCTCTCGCGACTGATGGCATAGATCGGCTCCCAGTATTCCGGACGAAACTTAGATTTGAATGAATCTAACCCGTCAAAGTTATAGAAGCGACGTCCCCAATTGCGGGTGATTCTTAATAATAGATCCAGCCACAGCGGATTCGGAGGATGCCCGACTATACCGTGAGGTGAAAGAGGCACCAGTCCCATCGTCAGATAAGACGAATTGTCAATTGCCACCGAACGAGCGGCAGCATCCATGAGGAGTTCCACTGTACCGTTCGGCGCTGTCGGCAGACGTGGAAACTGTTCTGTCAGCCAGCCGCGCCGCGCAGGAACCGGTGACAGCGTCAAAAAGGCTACCACCTTATCTCCGCGTTCCGCAACAAACACACGCCTCCCCTTCAAACTTCTCAGCGTCTCCGGTTCAACCAGAAAATGTAGTGGTGGAAGACCACGTGTCTGTAACCAGGCCAATAAGCATTCACGGAGGGCGGGGTGGGCTTCTGCCACATTGATTGGCCACTCGGAGACATGTACACCTTTATTGGATGCTCTGTGGAACTGTGCTCGCAAGGAGGCGTAACGATACGCCCGCTCACTCCAGTGCTGTGGGTTCCAGACAGGCTGCGCGCCCACGACCACGGTAGCATGCTCCTTCGACGCCTGCAATAACGCCTGCAAACGTCCAGAAGCGCCGAAGTAACAGACGCGTTCACCTGCATCTCCCACCTCCTGTTCCCATTCTCGAAGAACGCGGGGCAGCCGATCCCGCGAGCACACCGGTCCACCGGCAACGATGCGAGTAGATCCGAAGGAGACGTATCCAATAACTGCATCCCCATGCTCAGAAAACCAGTGCCAAATTCCAGGATTAACAATCTGATAAGCTGTTGCATTCCAGCCGTGCCGCTGAATGATACTTCGTACTTTATTCAGGTCGACTTCCATTCCTAACGTTCGCATTATTGTAGGTATTTTTTCCTATATCTCGTATTGTCCATGCAATCAAACAGAGGAATTGCTCACAGTATCGCTCAAGCCCAGACTAATGGGAGCTCCATCCGGATTCTGAATAACTACCGTCTGAATGTCGGTCGGCATTGATATGTGTTCTCTCTCGAACGCTTCCTTTACCTGAAGCATACACACGCTTCCGACACGCAGATAATCAGCCCGCTGGGAGTTGGTGTAGAAACGTAACTTTAGATTTACTGTTGACGCTGCGAGTTCATCTACGAGTACATCCGGTTCGGGCTCCGCCGCTACCCCTTCCACATTACGAATGGTCTCAAGAGCGATGCTTTGCGCCTTTTCGATCGGATCCCCATAACCGATCCCGATGATAAATTCGCGTCTGCGGATTGGGCTCGCGGTGTTAGACGTAACCACTGATGTGAACACATCACCATTAGGAATAATCACCAGTCGGTTGTCATAGGTTCGAAGATAGAGCGCGCGAAGTTCAATGCGTTCCACTGTACCTTCGAAATCTTTGACAACTATCTGGTCGCCAATATGGAACTGTCGGCCGAGCAGGAGCATGAAGCCAGCGAAAAAGTGAGAGAGTATATCTTTGAAGGCGAATCCCAGCACAAATCCTGATATACCCAGTGTTGTCGCAATGTTCCCTCCCTCCAGGCCTAGAGTAGATAAAATTGCCAAAATGCCTATGAGCCAGGTTCCGTAGTAGACCATAGCGCGCATGAGGTGGAGGAGATTTCCATCGTAGTGAGTACGAGTTATAACTGCTTTGACCACCCAGCGGTTGAATCGTGCGAAAAGCCAGAAGAGGATAGTGAGGACAACCGCTCCTCCAAGGCGAGGAAGCCATTTCAGAGCAGAAATCAGCAGGTCTGAGAAAGAGTTGCGAATGAGGATGCCAGAGCCAGTAAATGCGTTCGACCTAACCTCGCGGGCATCTTGTATTGCTTTCGTCATCATCTCTCCCCATCGAAATGCAAGATCATTTCGAGTTGAGAGCGCGTCCTGGGCATCTGTATCCGTCACGGTCAGAATGGCATCGCCTTCCAGAGTGATTGTGGTCTCGGTACTGCCGCTCACGAGATCCTTCTGACTGAATGGTGGCATTGGCTCCGAGCGTGAAATAAGATTGCTCAGACGCATATTAACCTTGTCTGCACGTTCTGTAGCAGTTAAATTTCTGCTGCCCATAATTTCGAATAACTTGCGTCCCTCGACTTTGACGGGAGCATAGGCTGATGCGTCGTTATTGGCAGCTGAACCTGAAGCGGTGGAACTCATTCCCTGCGGCCGTGCAACTTGAGTTCCGCCTGCAAGTAAAAACAGGAGCGCCAACCAGGCGATTGAGATGCTCTTCATGGAGACTTCACTTTCATTAACCTTTATAAATTATCAAAAAACATCACCAGTATCCGCGATTTTCCGTGGAATATCTGATCGAAAATCTGTGCTGTGATGTTTGCGAGTCGATCTGCCAGCATACTGACGATGGAGACAAACCGCTTTCTTCAAATATATCTTATCCATTCTTTATTGTTGCATTTGTCGATATGTTTCACAGTTAGGCACATGAAGCCGGAGCCTCGACAGATCATGCCATAGTAACAGAACATTGATATTTATCATTATTCATCGAATTCGCGTTGCTGAATCGCACTGATATTAATCTTCAGAAGATATGTATATACGAGATATATAAGATATATTATGGTATTATAATACCATAATATATCTTATATTGAGGATCCTTGTATGAACGAACGAACGCAGGAACGAGCTGGCCAACTTTTCCTTGCTTTGTCTAACCCGTCGCGATTGCGTATTACAGAGTTATTATGCCGAAACGAAATGAGCGTAAATGACATTTGTGCTGCACTATCGTTAGGGCAATCTGCCACCTCGCAAAATCTCGCCACTCTAACACGCGCTGGAATTTTAGTAGTTGTGCAAAGAGGCTCAACTCGTATCTACAAAGTGCGAGGGCCGCGTATCGCGCGAATTCTTTCTCTTATAGAAGAATTCTGCCAGGTACATGATCTCTATGGTTTTCCTGAAGAAGCAAGTAATGCTAGGTTTATAAAGGAGCATCTAGCTTGATGGAAATCTCTGGTAAAGATTCTTCTCCTTCACACGAAGCGTGGAAAGTGTCTGAAGCACAGGTACGTTCCGAAATCCAGGATTATCTCCACGTCCGCCAACAGAAACGTCGGCTATTTCCCCGTGCGGCTCTGGTAGGTTTATGTGCGGGAGTGATTGCAATTGCTTTCCGCGCGATTCTTGCAACAGGTGATAGTTTTCGAAATACACTCATTTTATGGGCGCATCATTATCCTTTCTTCGGCTTCATTCTTCCGGTCTGCTACAGTGCGGGCGGAGCATCACTCTCTGTGTTTCTCGTAAGGCGGTTCGCCCCGGAAGCTTCGGGTAGTGGTATTCCTCATCTGGAAGCAGTGCTGCATCGGTATCGTGAACTCGACTGGAAACATGTGTTGCCGGTAAAGTTTTTTGGCGGCGCTCTCGCGATAGGGGCTGGATTAGCGCTTGGGCGTGAAGGACCTACTGTGCAGATGGGAGGTACGGCGGGTGATGCAGTCTCAAGCTGGCTTAAGGCAAGTTCTCGTGACCGACTCACCCTGATTGCAGCAGGAGCAGGAGCCGGGCTGGCAGCTGCTTTCAATGCGCCGCTTGCCGGAGTAATATTCGTACTTGAAGAGGTTCAGAAAGATTTTCGGCAAGCTGTCTTTGGTTCTGTATTTATCGCAGCTGTGGTTGCCGACATCGTTGCACGCTTCGCGTCTGGACAGCTCCCCGTTTTCTCCATTCCAAGTTATCCTGTTCCTAATCTTATCGCGCTTCCTTTTTTTGCGATTCTGGGTATAGTGGCTGGTCTGCTAGGTGTAGTATATAATCGCAGCCTTATACGTACGCTCGATCAGTTTGCAAAGATACCGCAAAGATATGTGGTATTGACGTCTGCTCTCATTGGTGGATTGGTTGGACTCTTTGCCTGGTTTTCACCAACTGCTGTCGGTGGCGGACATCGATTGGCTGAAACTTTCCTCGCAGGTAATGTCGCACTGCTTACAATTCCTTACTGGTTTCTTCTGCGCTTTGTATTGTCGATGGCAAGCTATGGAACGGGAGCGCCAGGCGGCATATTCGCTCCTCTACTCGTCCTTGGAGCCCTGATAGGATTGGGTGTAGGAGATATTGCGCACTTATACTTTCCGCTATTGATTCCTATCCCTGCTATATTTGCTGTAGTGGGTATGGCAGCCTATTTCACCGCCATCGTTCGCGCGCCGCTTACTGGTATTGTCCTGATAATCGAGATGACGGGGAACTATGCGCAGATGCTGCCATTACTTGTGTCCTGCTTTTGTGCCTATCTCATCGCCGAGGGGATGGGTGAACTTCCGATTTATGAAAACCTTCTGGAACGTGACTTGCTGCGTGGTGGTTCGCTTCCAAGTGCGAATGAGCCACTCGTACTCGAACTAGAAGTGGAGACGGGTTCACCTTTTGAAGGAAAAGAAGTCAGGGAATTAGGGCTGGTTCCCGGATGTATCCTCATTCGCTGCCAGGAGGGGAATCGTGAATGGATACCTACAGCATCCACCCGCTTGGAAGCTAATATGCGTCTCACAGCGATGATCGCGCCAGAAGCATCTGGAGGAGCCTCTGCCTTACGAAACGGATGCGAGAGCTGCACATGAACATCTCATTTCACCTATATAACTTCATCGCAGGAACCTGTATTCTCGTTGTAATCGCTTATCTATTGGTGCGAGGCCGAATGCTCAACCTCCTCTTTAAAGATAATCTAACACGACGAGAAGTCTTTCGCCTCGGCCTAATAATGGGACTGCTAGGATTGATGGAGTCGATATTCCCTATTGCTGAACTCCCATATTCGTCACATACATTGTTTGTCATTTTTGCTTCTATCATCGGGGGCCTTCAAGTAGGCCTGGTGACGTCTGCTGTTGTCACCATCGGAGCATTCTTTTTCCAGACGCACAATCTTGTTTTCCCAACTATGCTGGCAATGGTTATCAGCGCTTTTCTTGGCAAACTAGTACGGCGTACTGATACCATACCCTCTCGTCTCGCTGGCGGATTTCTGGTTGGGGTCCTGGCACAGGCCGGCCGGTTGTTTCTTCGTACATTACTTACTACAGACTCACCAACGCTCATAATGTCACCTGCTGCATGGATCAGCGCTCCTGTCAACGGATTCGGTATCGCCCTTCTACTACTGGTTATCAGTGATGCTCAGATACGGTCCCAGAGTGAGCGTGCAAGTGCTTTACTCACGCAGGCACAGCTGACGGCGCTGCGGGCCCGTATCCGGCCGCATTTTCTTTTTAACACACTTAATTCTATTGCAGAATTGTGCCGTATAGCACCGGATCGCGCGGAAGAGGCCATCTTACGTTTGAGCTATCTTATGCGCCATGCGCTGGAATCGAGCGTAGAGACTACGAACAGTCTTGAGGAAGAGGTAGAGGTCGCGCAGGCTTACCTCTCCATCGAACAGGAGCGGCTTGGCGACCGCCTGCATGTGATGTGGCAGCGCGACGCACTTATGGAGCAGATCCCGGTTCCTCCATTCGCGCTTCAGACATTAGTGGAAAATGCACTCAACCATGGGCTGTCGCGTAAGAAGGGAGCAGTAACCATCGAAGTCACCCTCCTTGAGAGAGCTCGGCATACGCTTGTGGCAGTACGTGATGATGGGGTGGGAATGAATCTTCAGACCCGGCGAGGGGCGATTGCCGAAGAAAATAACCCCTCCCATGGTCTTCAGATACTCAATCAACATCTCATCCTTCTGTATGGACGCCAGTCCCGCGTCCGACTTTTTAGCCGGGAAGGCGAGGGGACTATTGCTGCTTTTATGGTCCCGACAGGCATATGAGGAATTGGCTTATACTCACCGCATATATAGTAGATGACGAACCTCTCGCCCGCGTCCGGCTTCATCGACTGTTAGAAAGTCAAGGTGTGTTGATTTGTGGCGAAGCGGAAGATGCCTCAACAGCTTTGCAGAAGGTCCAACTCTTAAAACCCGATCTCCTGTTTCTGGATATTCAGATGCCAGATACCTCCGGCCTGCAAGTTGCAGCCGCACTTCTTCAGCTCGAATCCATTCCTCTTTTGATTTTTGTCACAGGTTATTCAGAATATGCAGTTACTTCCTTTGAATTGAATGCTCTTGATTATTTGGTTAAGCCGGTTACAGTACAACGTCTTGCGCTTACGATTATCCGCGCGAGAGAATATCTAGCTGATAAACATGCACGTGTTCAGGCCGACAAAAACGTTTCGCTTGCATCGTCGTCTTCGACAACTAAGCGATGTCTACCGGTTCGTATGGACTATGCCTTGCGCTTCCTGCCTATAGATGAGATTCTATGCGCCATCTCACGTAAAAGACAGGTATTCGTTTTGACAAAGGAAAGAGAATATCGCATCCAATATACTTTAACTCATCTGGAGACCTTACTACCTCCTGAACATTTTCTACGAATTCATGATTCCGCTCTAGTCCGCTTGGACGATATCTCGAAGGACTGGATCACTGCCTACAAGAAGTATTTCCATACCAATCAACCGCGACCGCACAATAGGTATCCGACAACGATTCCTTCATTTTACAGCCATAAGCAATTGGGACCCTATCAAGAGTCCCAAAACCCAGAGTCCCGCCATGTAAAAATAAGAAACCAAACTGAACTCCCTGTATCCAAGAGAAGGGCGACCATTCCTACCGTCGCTTGAATCACACCTCCAAATCCTATGAGGCCTCCTGCTGTAACCAGGAGTGTTCCAACCATAGGAATACCAGAAACAAAATGGTAATCCGGCTTATGCTGGAAAAGAGCGGGGCGGATAAAGGAAAAATAGAAGTTTAAGGCACCCATCAAGAGCGCCAGGGTCATCAGTACGCTACTGACTCCCTGAACCAATAGGTGAGCCGTGTGCGGATGGGCCAGTCCCCATCCCAGGGAAGACATTACTAATCCGAAGGGCATAAGACAAAGGAGCGCACCGAAAGCGCGTCTCAAGTAGTTCGTTTTGGGATCCTCGTCATTTTTTCGCATGACGATCACCCGTCGCACTCTTCCTGTTTTCCACCGCCCCTACATACTTGTAATAGGTGTTGCGGCAAACCCCCAGTATCTTACAGATCTCCGCGACAGAGCGAGAAGTATCGTTCTTAAGCGCCAGCGCCGCCTTCTGTTTATTCGGGTCCATTACTCCCTTTGGACGTCCGCCCTTTCTTCCGCGGGCACGTGCTGCTGACAGTCCGGCATGGGTTCTCTCACGGATCAGGTCCCGCTCAAACTCCGCGAGCGAGGCAAAGATATGGAAGATCAATTTTCCCCCGGACGTCGTGGTATCGATGTTCTCCTGAAGACTTTTGAAACCGATTCCTTTGTCGGCTAGGTCACGCACCGTTTCGACCAGATGCGGTAGAGAGCGTCCCAGACGGTCAAGTTTCCACACCATGAGGGTGTCACCTTTACGGCATTGGTTTAGAGCTTGGATGAGTCCCGGTCGCTCTGCCTTGGCGCCACTAGCGATATCGGTGAACAGGCGCTCACATCCGGCAGCCTGGAGCGCATCGTTTTGTAGATCGAGGTTCTGGTCGGTGGTCGAAACGCGGGCATAGCCGACAAGCATGGAAACAGCCCCTCCGTTCCTGTAGATAGGGGCTTTGTACCACGAAATTCACCTTCTGTCAATCACTCTGGCACATAGATATCGCATACCAGATTTGTGGTACGATATCGGGCATCCAAGCGACCGAAAATAGGACCATTCTTCGGTCAACCGCCTATCCCACGAAAACGACCGTTTTGCTGAACATGTTTTTTTCGGCTCGTTACCCTCTGTGAGGTTCTCATCCCGTGCCAACTGTCCAAGAAACTGCTTACCCGCGATTGAAAAATCATGTCTCTGCGCGTGACCTGAATACTATCTATACCCCGCAGCCGCATGAGATCGCCCTGGCCAAAAAGGTGACCCGCGGTGATGTGGCCTTGCTGGGATTTCTGACGCTCCTCAAAACCTTTCAGCGGCTGGGATACTTTACGGCGCTCGGTCAGGTTCCCAACGCCATCACCGAACATATCGCCGCTCTCACAGGGACTACTGCGGTGCTCTCCGAACTTCCTGGCTACGATATTTCCGGAACCCGTTTCCGCCACATTCCCATTATTCGGCAATTTCTCCATGTCCAGCCCTACGGCAAGGAAGCGCGCCATGTAATGTTGCTGGCCCTCAGCGAGGCCGCCCGGACCAAGGAAGATCTGGCGGATCTCATCAATGTCGCCATCGAGGAGCTTGTGCGCAAGAAATATGAACTCCCTGCCTTCGATACCCTCGTTCGCGCGGCCCGACATGTTCGCGCCAGTGTCTACCACCAGTTCTATCGCCAGGTGGATGACGCACTCAGCGCCGTCGAGAAAGCGGGTATCGAGAGCCTCTTTGTCGCAGAAACCGAGACGCGCTTCACTCCCTGGAACACCCTCAAGCAAGAGCCAGGCAGTCCCACGCTCACTCATCTCAAAGATTGGTTGGACAGGTTGGCCTGGCTGACAAAATATCAGATCAGCGACAAGGCGCTCACTGGCATCCCCGATGTCAAGGTCAAACACTTCGCTGCCGAAGCCAAAACGCTGGACGCGGCGCGGATGCTTGAGATGGAACTACGTAAACGCATAGCATTGGCGGCTTCACTTTTTAAAATCCAGTCGGCGCTTGTGCGGGACGACCTGGCGCAGATGCTCATTAAACGCATGGCGACCATCCATCACAAGGGCTCTCTGTTTCTCTGTATTATCCGTGTATATGCGTGGGCGGGGCAATCAACAATACCTCTAAATAGCGATTGTAATTTTATACTGAAACGTAACAAAATCGCGTTACGTTTCCCCTACTCTCCCCCAAATTTGGATTTTTTCCTGCTTGTTTTTCGATTATCAGATATCCTCTGAGGATTGCCGATATGAGGTGTGTGAATCCTGTAAAAGCCTGAACTTTTGGAAATCACTCCCTTACCTTAATGTGAACATATATGGATGCGGTCGCCTAAAACAATATGTTAATTTTCACGGTATTCAACAAAAGTATTGCAGTGCATTCTTGAGATGTTATGCTGGATGGGATGAATGAGCCTAACCCGCAAAATCAAGAAACAATCAGGCTTCACGAGAATGAAAGTGCGGATATCGGGGACTTTGCATCTGACCGTAGCAGCATTGCGATGCTATCTGCCAGGCAATATATTCAAAATGATATTGCATACTGGACTTCTTATCGAAAGGAACATCTTTCGGTAGATAATGATAGCGTAATATTTGCAAATAAAATGCTTATGGTATATAACCATCTAAATGGTATGATGAACGAGCAAGCTCTTTTATCATCTACACAATACCGGGCTGTTCAAAATATGGTTGAAGCCGTTGTGCTTACAAATTCTACTTCCACTTTGAACACATCAGGAGAAGGCCCTCTACTTCTGCTGCCGATAGCAACATATATAAATTCTTGCACTGGTTAAATATTCATTGTAACTTAGGTCAGGGCATAAAGAATTGCCTCTTTCATAGTCATTTTTCGACCGTCCCTTCGTGCTATTAAAAAAAGGTCGTTTCGATCTCGCCATACACTCTTATACTTTTCCCTTTCGAGAGGCGACATCTTCGATTCAACCTGTTCTAGCAGACTTTCAATAGCCCCAATTAATTTCCCTGCTCGTTCCCAATCGTTCTTTATTGAAGCGATACAAGCAAATTCCATAAGCGACTCGGCAATATCTAATATATTACCGACACTCTCCAACTTCTGAAGACTTTGACGTTGGTAGATTACTGCATCTTCGTAATTACGAGTAATTCTGTAATAAACTCCAATATGGCAGAGTGAAATTCCAATTTCATGATGATTTTGCAAATCTTCTCTCAATTTTAATGCACCCATTAACAGATTAAGTGGTTGATCCAAGTCCAGACTAGAAATCAAGGATGCTTCTAATAGCATGCATAAACCTAAATGGTCTTGAACCTTTGCTATTTCCAGAGGTTCGTTCAACTTCTGTAATGTTTGCAAACTCTTCTTAATTGCTTTATGCGCATCGGAATATTTGGTTTGAGACAGATACAACAATCCCAACCGGTCTTCCCATACCGCAACATCGTGTTCAGTCAGGGTTTTCTCTATTGCAAGCTTATAGAGCTTCTCAGCAGATGGATAATCACCAAGATAATAATGTACCACTCCTCGATTCCCATAATATCGCGCACCAGGCGTAATTTTTGCTTTCTCAGCAGCCTGCTCACACTCATCATAATATTTCAAAGCCGAACTATAATCACCCTGATCACTTGCTGTTGCCCCTAGATTCATAAGCATAACGGCTGCATCAGCAAGCTCGTTACCCCATTCATTGTTATAACATAATTCCAGGCATCTCTCGTAGTACGCAATCGCTTGACTATAGCTGCCCTGAGAATATGTCATATGACCTGCTCCTCGTAGAACTTTGAATCGAACTACTGGCTCTCCATATTCTAAGAGTGACGAAAGAGCGATTTGGATTCGTTGCCATCCTTCTGCAAAATGACCGCACAGTCTCCAGAAATCTGTGAGTGCTGCTATCAGACATATCCAGGAGACTTTGAATGTATCGGAGGTTTCGTGTTCGCATGCAACCATTGCAGCACGGAAATTATCATGTTCTAATTCAAGCATCATTCTCAATTCAGTCGGATCTGGCATCTGGACGTGTGCTTCCGCGCCTTCTGCCAACTTTAGGTAGTAGAACACATGGCCCTCGATAAGTTGTTTTTCCTCAGCTAATATGACTTTACCCTTGGCATATTCGCGCAGCGTATCGAGAATTCGATAGCGAATGACATCCGAATTCTCATCTCGTATAATCAGTGATGCATCACACAACTCATTTAAGATTTCGAACACTTTATCTTCGGAGTATTCTGGAAGGCAGACTTTAGCAGCTGCTTCTAAAGTCCAACCCCCTCGGAAAATCGATAACCGGGAGAAAAGAACTTGGCAGTCTGCAGTCAGCTGCTCGTAGCTCAAATCCATGACAGCGAGTAATGATCGGTGCCGTTCAGTGGTATTGCGACGATTGTCCACCAAAAACGTTAATCTATTTTCTATTCGTTTGAGAATTTGAGAAAGCGATAATTTTCTAACATAAGTTGCTGCTAGTTCGATGGAGAGTGGAATTCCTTCCAGAATGCAGCATATCCCTATCACCATATCTTTGTTATTTGAAGTAACACAAAAATCTGCAATCCTGAGTTTTGCTCTGTCAACAAACATCTTTACACTGGAAAACTCCATCAGCTCTTCTTGAGAATCTGATAGATTCGGAACCGATAAGGGTTCTACCTGAATTTGCTTCTCACCATCTATATTGAGAACTTGGCGAGAAGTAACTAAACATTTCAGTGTGGGTATACGCTCAAGTAGAGTATGAATTATATCTGTACCGTCTATTATGAGATGTTCAAAGCTATCCAAAATTAACAGAGAAGGCTGTCTGAAGAGTTCTTGAACTATGTATTCTAATGGTTCTGCGGATGGTAAGAGTGGTAAATGCATGCTATCAGAAATCTGATTTAATATCAGACTGGGATCCAAAATATCTGCCAGTGATACAAACCATACCGATCCGCTATAAAGCCCTAATATCTTTCTTGCTGTTTGTATCGCCAAGCTGGTCTTACCAGATCCACCGATTCCTGAGAGAGTGATCAGACGGGGATATTCTGGGTTTGTAGGATGCAATAGATTCTGCAAAAGAGCGATCTCTTTTTCACGACCAAAATATTGATTTCGCGGATTTGGAATATTTACAGAAGATAATGATTTGGCCTTCAGAGGTGGAAAACTCGTGGGCTGCATTTTTGGATACACGACCATAAAAATCTTTTCAGTTATATCTGAACCCAAAAAATATTCACCCAAATTTACTAAGATTGTATCTTTTAAATTGGGACGAAGAAGAGGTTCTGCAGCTCCTGATACGAGAATCTGCCCTCCATGTGCTGCCTGCAGCATTGCTATCGCCTGTTTTAACGCTGCAGCAGGATACTCGTCCTCCACCAATTCCTCCCTTCTTATATTTATCGTATACACTACAAGTCGCACGCGTGGGATAGTTACAGACCAGGGCTGGAAACAAACTGCTTTGTGATATTCAACAGCAAATTCAAACGCTTCTTCTACATCACCAAAAACGATTAAAAGTACTTCATTTTGAAGTACTTTTGCCTTGAATCTGCGGTTTACATTTTCAAGTAGGCGGCTCAGCAGACTAAATATATACTTTTTCTGCACACCGGTTTGATTCTGTAATCCTTCTACATCACTAAGAAGAACTGTGATGGTTCCTACGGGTAAGGGATGAGTGGTATTTTCCTTTCTTGGTTTATTCGGATGATCGGGTCTTTGCTGTTTATGTTCTATTAATTCGGAACACAGTTTAATACATTTCTGATACTCTGCATAGAGATCTGAGTTTGCTGTTGAAATCCAGTCATCAAAGTCTTTTAAGAGCCATTCATCTTTTGCCATTATCATCTTTCCAAGTGGCAACATTAAATCTATTTGCTCATGGTAATCCTTTCCCTGGTAGATATCGATTGCACGCGAATAGTGGTATATCTTGTCGTCATCTTTATATGCTCTTCTCGCAGCACTGATTTCTGTTATAAAATCTGCAACATCTGTTGATACATAATCGGAATTCAGATGTAATTGATCATTATCATCCGATACAATAATCTCGCCTATCAGACTTTTTGAATTCTCTAAATGATGGCGTAAAGATCCAAGTGCTGTAGATAAACTATCACGCCCATTGGCGAGCTCGACCTTGGGCCAGAACATATCGATAAGATGCATACGAGTGAGTGACTCTGACAGATGATAAGCCAGATACGCAAGCAGATACTTTATCCTATTTGTTTTAAAACGATCAATCGCCACTCCTCCAACCACCACCTTAAACTCATTTAGAAGATTAATGCGTACATATTTATCCATCATTGCGTTTACTCTCTGTAATTTCGGAGATGTTTCGGAGTCATCTGATATAATCCAATTACAATTGTAACATCAAATCGGTTTAGCAGGTTAATAAGCACCAGCCTACTCGTCATTGTGTTGGATCCCTGCGATTTTGGGCATGTTTCGGAGTCTAATGTCAGAAGTCCTCGGAAGGGGGAAAGTATATAAATATAATGCGTGTCTAATTATCCTGTTGAGATTAATAAATAAGGAGTTTCGAATGATGGCAAGGATCTTTAATGCACTGACTATTAGGCGTCAACAAAATGAACTACCTGATGATTTAACGGTAAATTCACTAAATAGAAAGGCAGATGTATTTGATGCTATTACTAACAGCTCTCGATCAGAGGTAATTGCAATTCATAACGCAGCACAAGCAAAAGCCGTAAAAGACACTGCGCGCGAACTGCTAGATGTCTGTATCGATGAAGAAAGAATCAAACTTAACGAAAGAAGAGTAGCAATTACAGAGTTTCAGGTAAGCCTAGCGGAGAGAAAACAATGGGTAACTAAGCGGCTTAAAGACATAGAAAAAGAGGTGGCGAAAGACGAATTTGCAGAGAAGTTCAATGTTTCAACTGAAGACCTGGAGATAATTCTCAGACAACTTTATACCCGTGTAAAACAATCGTAATGTATGGGTCTCCTTTAATATTAACTATTACGTTTGTCCGAGATGGCTAAATTGCTACAGCAAAACTGTCATCTCGGATGAGCTTACCAAACTAATGACGCAAAAAGAAGCCGCCAACGTCCTGCGAATTTCGGTTCGCTCTATCCAACGACTTGTGAAACGAGGACGATTGTCCGTTCGCTATGAGCCAGGAAAAACGCGCCCCGTTGCCGTGCTGGACGCTAATGAAGTGGAAACACTTCGCGCCGAATTTTGCAGCCGTCCAGTCTTTCTACAAGGCGTGAAATCGACGGAACAAAAACAGCTTTTTGGCTTCCGAATGGAGCCTAAGGATCTTGTGCGCCTGAAAGATGAAGCCTCTAAGTATGGAATCCATGTGGGGGCATATGTTCGCCTTCTCTTGCAGTTAAGCCTGGATGGTGCTCTGCAGAGTAAAGTTGGCAGCCTGAACACAGAACTTAATGTGCTGCAGCAGCGTGTGACGCTTTTGGAACGTACGCTATCTCGTTTTAAAATAGATGTTATGAATGATCTGAGGGAAACCACGGAAGTCGTTTTGGAATTTACAGGGATGGAGCCCTCAGAAGCGACTCTCTGGGTTGCGAAAAATCTTGGTTCTACAGAGTAAATATTATGATCTCATGTGCAAAGATTGGCTCGGCTGGCTACTACACGCGGTTATACAGAGAAGACTACTATACGCGCGATAATCCTGAGGGCCTATGAATAAGTAGAGGTGCGCGAGCTCTGGGTCTGTCGGAGGTAGTCGATCCCGAAGTGCTCACCAATATGATGGCGGGGTTTTCTCCTGATGGCAGTCAAGCGCTTGTCAAGAATGCCGGCAGCATTCGCCGAACCCTTGGATGGGATTTTACTGCTTCGGCTCCAAAGAGCTTTTCAACACTGTGGTCACAAGCAGACAAGACGGATAGACTCATTCTTCAAAATATTCACAAGCACGCTGTCGAGGAAACCATCGATTACATGGAGCAGAATGCGGCCTACACGAGAACTGGCAAAGGAGGCAAATATCTTCATAGTGCCTCTCTAGTGGTTGCTGTATTCGACCACTATAGTTCACGCAGTCTGGAGCCGCACGTCCATTCGCATTGCCTGGTAATGAATATAGGTATTGCGGAAAATAAAATCAATGCTGTGCACTCCCCTATCCTGTACGCACACAAGATGACGCTGGGCGCAGTTTACCGGGCCAGCTTAGCCTGGCATCTTGAGCACGAACTTGGGATCCCAGTGGAAAGACGAGGCGACTTTTTTGAAATTCAGGGAGTTCCTATGACTCTGCAGAAGTCTTTCTCGTCCCGAAGAGAAGTTATACACGACACCATGGAGAATCAGGGATGGCACAGCGCTAAAGCCGCTGCCAAAGTTACTCTGTCCACGCGTTCGGCAAAACACGAGGTCTCCCCGGAGATTTTGCTCGCGCAGTGGAGAATGACCGGTCAGGCTTTAGGTTTCGGCTATGTCGAAGCTACGCGCATGCTGCATAACGAGCATCCGGTGCAAATACAACCGCAGGGCCATGATGAAGTACTCACCAGAGTAATGGAACGATTTGTCCGACTGCATGACTTTCAAGAGAAAGACATCATACGCGCTATTGCGATAGAAGCACCCGGTCGCAGGCTTAGCGTATCTGATATTAAGGCAATCCGTGATGAATTTCTAAGAAACTGTCAGGTATCCGGTGTTTCTAACTTATGCCAAACGCGTTATGTACTTGACGAACAAAGGTACGTAAATCGTCCTGCACTCAAACAGGAAGAGTATTCTATTGCGTTATCCGCGGATGATGAAGATTTAGAAGTCGGATGGGAATATTAATAGAATGGGAGGTTCTATGTTATATCTCATATTTTGTGATATCTTCGTACCCTGGGTATTTCCGCCAGTTCTGGCACTCCTTGCCTTTCCAGCACTCTGGGTATATGCACATCTCGGAATACTCTCAAACAATCCTGTTAATGAGCATGGTTATCTTCTATATATATACGTCGTCATGGGTATTTGCTTCATTGCACATCCCGTCGGCATGCGAACCCCTCATCTGCAAAACACTCCGGGAAGACTCGTGTCGTATATGAAGCAGTTCATAATCCTCATGCTTGTCAGCGAATTCATTATTATGGGGATTCATTTTGTTTTATCCCTTATTTTTATCAGAAAGATATGGGGGATCGATTGGAGCTGGCATGTAGCCTTCGGATGCATGTTCCTGTGGGGGCTTTTACTGGATATCTTGGCGACGAGGTTCTTTCTCAGTATCTCACTACCAGAATTGACTCCTGAGACCGTGCGTGGGGTTGACCTGCAGGACGGTGATTATATCGAGTGGAGGGCTTGGCTCGATGTCTGAATCTGAACAATCGTTCTTTTTCGGTGGTCAGAAATTTCCTATAAAGAGCATGAATAAGCACCAATTGTACCTCGGGGCAACAGGAGCCGGGAAATCCGTATCCATACAAATTTTATTGCAGTCCGTTTTGCCTGAAATAGGAAAACATGCCGACGAGGGCGGTTGCAGAGCGCTGATCTACGATGCGAAGCTGGATGTTCTGCCGATGCTCTGGGAGATGGAAGAGCTTATCTCGTGCCCTATTCAGCTGACGAACCCATTTGACTGCCGGGCATCTTCCTGGGCAATCGCCAAAGATATCACTTCCATCTCGGCGGCTATGGAGATGGCGAACATTATCTGTCCGATCAACGAGTCTGCCGCCCAGCCTTTTTTTGATCGCGCGGTGGTAAGTGTACTCGGCGCTGCTTTCATAGCTCAGCATCTTATAGCTCCTAACAAGTGGGATCTGCGTACTACATGCCTTGCATTACGTTCAGAACACCATCTGCGTGAACTCTTGATGCAGACTAGCGAGACACGTCATGTGGTTGATCGATATATGCAGGAAAAAAAGTTAATGCTTTCGATTATGGCCACTATCGATTCAAAGATGCAGCCGTATTCCGTGATAGCCGCTCTGTGGGATAAAGCTGAAAGCTCTTTCTCGCTGCGTGATTTTCGTGACGGAGAGAGCATTCTCGTACTCGGCAGTAATGAAGAAGCGAAAGAGTCCGTTAGAGCCATCAACCGAGTTTTGATAAAAAGACTTTCACAGCTGCTGCTTGCCCAGCCTGACAGCAGAACAAGACGCACTATTATATGCCTGGATGAGGTGAGAGAAGCCGGGAATTTAGATATTTCATCGCTCGCTTTGAGGGGGCGAAGTAAAGGGACTGGCCTTATAATCGGAGCCCAGGATATAGATGGAATGGTCGCAGTGTACGGTCAGGAAATCGCACACGAATTGCTGGGTCAATTCGGATACAAGGCGGTGCTGAAGCTGGACAGCCCAACAACGGCAAAATGGGCCTCGTCCTTATTTGCATCTACGGAGGTCATGGAAAACAGTCACCAGGTGTCCCGCTCATTCAATGGATCGGAGATTAGCGTTACCGTAGGGGCGAATCAAACGCTGCGGGAACGCGAAGTGGTCCTTACAAATCAGATCCTATACTTACCGGATACTAGTGTCAAGGGAGGCTTATATGGATACTATAAAACACCTTATGGTTCATACAAAGCCCATTTCGATTTCCTGAAGCTATTGCACCGCCGCTCGGATGGTGCGCGAATGCCTTCCAAATATAATTTTCAAGAAAGACCGGAGACCGATCAATACCTTGCCGATTGGACCGCAGAGGAACTGCAGAGGTTTGGACTGACGCCGATCCCTCGAGAAGGCAGAAACTCCTCATCTTCGGAAGAGCGGCCGCGGCGGCCGCGTAACCGCGGAAGACAACGCAATGTAGAACCGAATAATATAGAACCGAATGAGGAAAACCCAGACGATTCGGAAGAGGACATCATCTAGATATCTCGCCGCTTTTCCGTCCGATGCTGCGCCCACCTCTCCCAACTTTGGGATGATGGTGCGGACGAGAGAAACTCCAAGCGTAGCGGCTGCTTTTTTGTCCGTAAGCAGACCTTAACAAAACCATGGACAAGAAAAACCCCCTTTTCAAGATTCATTGCTTTTCTCGATCCCCGAGTGAAGCACTGAATGTAAATTGAATAAGGAGGCTTATGAGTAGTATCTATACTAATGGTTTGGCAGGAGAAGTCAATGGGAAACTGGAGGCGCTCCAACCCGGAGAACTCCGCGTTGGTGATTCCATCCGTATGTTTCCCAAGGCGAACCAGAAAGGAGAGACGGTTGTCCGGTTGCATGTAACCAATGAGGTTGATATGTTGATTGCAAAAAACCAATACCTTTGGATTAAGGCTTGGATGTGGATTGCAATCACAGCACTCTCAATGGCGACATTCTCCGGACTGATCGTTCACTTCTTGTAAAACCAGACCTTTGAGAGTTCTATCCTAATGGATAGAACTCTCTTTTTTTTCTCATCCCTCCTTCTCACTATCCGAATAACGACAATTATGCCATCTGTAGAACAAACAGGTGCTTAGGTGTGGGCCCCTTGTCTGTCGGCATTAGTGAAAAGTGAGAAGAGGAAGTAAGAGTAAAAAAAGAAGGGTATGGTGAACAACAGGCAGACTTAGTCCTGCTCGGTCAGAGTTTCACTTAGTTTTTCAAGATGTAGAGATAGGAAAGGTGACTCTCATATAGCTGCGTAAGGGACGTATTGAACCTGAGGATATTGGTGAGGGAACAAGATGTTTGTATCTGTTGGTCAGTCTGCTTAACCGGGAGGAAGTTCTACTGTTGCGATGCGCGTCAATGCCTGCTTGATACGCTCGAAAATTCTATCTGTATCGAACGGGGGACGACCGAATATCTCCGCATGCGAGGGATTATCCGGCAGAGGAACTGGCTCGACATCCACACCATAAGTCAAACCCGTTCCACCATGGGTGGCGACTAGTGACCGCACATCACTGGCGATAAGGGCTAATACACCGCTGTTAGGGCTAAACCGGTCGCGTGTCTCTGCTGGCCCACCTGGACAGAGCACAGCTCGATCTACAGAGGGACGGCGTCCGGGGTCGTTGAAGGCCATACTGCTGATACGCTGAGTACCATCGATGTCCAGCGTAAAGAAGCGTGGGTCGTTGCGAATGGCGCGATACAGCACCTCTTCATCACGGACCGTACTTTCGGGGGTGTTGGCCTCTGTGCTCATCCCTGTCCTATGACCTCCTCGTATAGCCAGCGGGAGAGAGTCGTGAAATCGGACAGCCGCGTGAGTTCTCCATCTTCCATATCGGCATCAATATCCTTACCCCAGGATTTGAGATAGTCCACGTGGTCTTCTGAGCGTATGAAAACAGTGAGAGAGCGTTCTCTCACCCACCACTCAAGGGTTATCTGACCACGTTCATTGACCCCTACATGAGGCTCTTCCCAGCGCAGCCCGCGCGCCAATGCGCAGGCATGCAAAAGGGCAAGCGCCTCCCTTGCTTCGATCAGGATGCCTGCCGAAGGCGCCGGAGAACCATGCCCGTCCCAGTTGTCCCGTAGTGTTTCCAGCAAAGTAAAGGCTTCGGTCAGGCGTCCGGTAGTGAGCGGTTTCTCACGCTCGGGGACGATAAGAACAGGAACAAGGGTGGCGGTTCCATCCTCGCCTTCCCACATAGCAAAATGCTTGCCCGCATATCTGCTTCCGAGGGTAATTCGCCCCTTCTGGTCCGCCACCTTAAGCCCTTCCAGGCTGTCCTGCGCCAGTTTCATTCGACTTCCTCCAGATTATCAGTGGGATATTCCCTAATACCCACTCATTATACCATGAACAAACCCGGTAGACAATCGAATTTAATTCTGGGTAGGAATGGCAGGGTCAGAATTATGAAGAGTTTCACTGTCTCTTTTATTCCCCCTGGTCAGAGTTTCACGGAGTGTGCTTTCGGATCGCCTTTATGCGCGTGTATGTGCGTGGCTTGCGGATGGTCTTGTGTGAACGCTCATCTCTGAGTTCAACCGGTAGTTGAGGAGGCACAGAGCGTGCAGAGAATGAGGTCAATGAGGGCAGTTCAATGGGCAGAGTACAAGCAGGGCCTAGAGAAGTTGTCTTCGCCGTTTTAGGCGGGTCTATATATTTAATCCTCTCCAGCAACATTGGACGCCGATTTCCCACGATCACTATCGCCTTATCACTTCCAATCCGTCTCACCTCATCTGGCGTCAGGAGCCGACGGGCGTGTTCATGAGTAGTATCGCTGGTGTTCATGGATATTAGTGCAAATCGCTTCTTCTGCCAGGTTCGTTTTGGTATTTGCATCGTTTCCTCCCCAAGCGTTCGGCTGAAGTAATCAGCCGTTTCCACATCCAGACCGGAGAGGGCGATCTTTGTCGAGCAGTTGGTCAAAATAGTCTGTGCATTAGCTTTCCCGTAACAGGACTCCAGCTGCGCCATGCTCTGGATACCATGCCAGATTGAGAGTCCCCTGCCCCGCGCCAGTGAGATAGTCGTTTCGTAGTGAGGCAGTATCCCTATGTTAGCAAACTCATCAAAATAGAGATGTACCGGAACTGAATTAGCAGATCTCACCTTTTCTGCAGCGATCTGTTCCAGCAGAACAGTGAAGAATAAAGCGCTCAGTGGGCGAAGCAGGGCAATATCCTGTTCACGCACACACCAGTAGAGCGCTTCCGGCAAAATGCGCAGTCTGCCAAAATCTGGCGCGGCTTCACTGGCGGAGGAAAACCTTGCTACATCAGGATCCCGAAGCCACTGTAGTTTAGCTGCGAGGACAGGCGTAATCGAGCCGCGCATACGTTCATGCGTTTGCTCAAAAATTACCGCCTGTTCGCGGGCAACTGTGGATGAGGACATCAGAAACATCTCCATAAGTTTTTTCGGTTCGCAGCGGGTGAGCAGATGATACGCCGTTAACGGCGTGGGAATTGAGAGAACGCTTGTGTGTGAGAACAGAGCAGCGAGGAAGGCAGTCTCCAGATCGGGCCAGGGCGCCTCCTGCCGTTCAGTCGCACCGGCCTCCACAATTGCACGTGCGCAGAGGGAAGCCATACGTGCATCCCTGCATAATGGGATCCAGTTGAAGCAGCAGCTCGCTTCAGGTTCGTTGGGAGCGTAGCGGCTGGGATGTGGATGTTTTCCGGAAGTGTAGCGCCATATTTCAGATTTGGGATCGGTGACGATACAGGAGATTTTTTGCGAGTTTGCCATGTTGGGGAGAAAGAAGCCAAAGGATTTTCCAGTCCCGCTTCCGCCTACAATAAGGCCATGCTGTCCAGTATAAGGAGGTGGCAGCGCAATGAGGTCTGTCCCGATTTTGCCTAAGAGTACACTTCCGAATGGGATTGGGTTGGAGGGAGGCACACATAGGTCAGCAATCTCCGCTTTCGCTGCAAATCCGGCGCTCCCGTGGGATGCAGGCATTTTTTTAGGGGAGAGCGACCTGCGGGCCAGGAGTAGAGCTATCCCCCCTGAAAACGATAATAGACAGCGCAGCCAGAATGTTTTTATTGGTGCATAGAGGAGATGGAGCGCTTCGGCTATCGTGACGAGAGCACTGAGCACAGTAAGATATATCCACACTATTTCTCCCTATCTATCTCTTGTTGGCGTTCAACCAGGTACGTAACTGCATTATATAACTTGTGAAACTCCGATACTGAGCGCTCAGCTCGTCCAACTGCCCGATTAATACAGAGTTCTTCTGATGTAATGATCGATTCTCTTTGCAAAGTTTCTGATTTACCTTCTCTAGATGTTGGATCGCCTCCTGTAATCCCCGATTGATCACTGTAAGTTCCGATTTCGTAACGCTCATAGTTTGCTCTTAATCGTATACGCTCTCGTTCCGTAAACAGTGCCGGATTCCAGCGGTGGGCCACTCGTGCCGGTCTGTCGGCTGTCTTTCCTTCGCGCCTCAGACGTTTATACTGTTCGGTCTCCCACTTCTTAAGAAGAAAGTCACGCTTGTTCACTTTCATACCGATGGCGTAGATACTATTCCAGACCTCGTCCAGCTGCCGGTATTGCCGCGCATCCAGATGCAGTTTTCGGTCATCTATCTTCCGCGCCTGTATCCACACATGAGCATGTAAATGATGCGTGTCCGTATGGAGGAAAGCGACAGCGCTGTTTTGAGGGAAGCATAGATTCAACCATTCCTTAATCATCTCTTTTGCGCTCGATGCGCTCAACCATTGCTCATAACTCAATATCGCGGTGTAGAATGTTCGAGTACCAGGACGCACCCGCTCCCGAACTTCCTGCACCCACGCATACGCCAGCAGGCTATTTCTAAAAGCAGTATAGTCGCGTATCTCCATAATCTCCGGCGGCATTCGGACCATGCAGACACCTTGCGTCTGTTCCCGTACTGCGCCTGGTCGAGCGATGTACCGCAGATGGGCTGTCGACCTCCCTGAACTTCCGGTACGAAAACAACAGAATGTACCTCCAGTCGCCATCCTTATATCCTTCTCGTGACTTATAATCGCTTACGTAAAACATCGGATAGCGCTGCCAGAAGATACGCCGTCTCCTCCAGATGTTTTTCCATCTCTTCGTTCACTCCTGTCAGCCGCATCGCCCGGGTGTTTGATAGCAACTGTTCAAGATGCAGCCGCGCGCGATGGAAAAGATAGAGCAGCTTTTCCCGCTCCCTGCGCTCCTCCTCGGTAACTGGCCGTTTCTCCTCCAGCGCTGCCTGCACCAGAAACCGGGAGGCGGACAGGCTGGAAGCAGAAGCCTGATTCTGTATCTTTGTTTTCTCATCCGGAGTGGCACGCACATAGATGATATTATCCTGTCGCTTTCCTCTGTTCCTGTTGAACTCATCATCATTCATTGTCTCTCACCCGCATCCTTGGGTTTCCGCTTTTCTCATTGCATCACTACAACTCCCACAACATATGTGCTGCCATAACAATCCCCAATATTGTGAAAAGATCGTGATATCCGTAAAGGGCAGCGCTAGCCGTCCCCCCGCTAGCGCTGTGCGTATCCTGCCCGGCGAGAAAGTATCCCACGCGCGCGACTCGGCCAGCTAGCGGTCGGCTGGTCTTTGGCCGTACAGCGCGTTACAAAGTGCTGAGATACGCCGCCTGAAAAGGTGCGCTAAATATGGGTAGAAGAGAGTTTTTGGAAAAACATGAAAGAGGAGAGTTAGCCTATGCTCATCACAACCCACAACGGCATTCTGGTGAACAGCCAGTATGTCGCTTTAGTCGCGATCAAAAAGTGCGAGGTAAAGCCGCAGATACTGGCATGCGATGAACAATCGCTCCATAAGGTCATCCTGTTTCTCACGGGAGGCGATCCTATAGTGGCCGCTGACCGGCTGACACGAGATGCTGCGGAGTTCTTACGCAAAGACATTGCGCGTCACTGGACGGAAGGGAGCACACAGCTGGATGTGCCTGCTTCTCTAGCCCGCAGAAATGACGATGACGAGAACGCCGAGGATGGGCAAAACACACCCTGAAAGGAGGGCGAGACATTGCCGAAACGACCACGCTATACAACGTTCAGACCGGGAGAGTTGGAAAAACATCTGCGCGTACTTACTACGCGTAGTTCGAGTTCAACTCCTTCGATAAGTGAGCTTGACACAAAAGTTGAGACATCACAGGAACCGGACGACTTCGAGGATTGGATGCGGGAAGTGGCTCTGGAGATGGAGGCTGGATATGGACTTAATCCCGACGATCTGCCCGACTGTTCCTATGAAGACTGGCACTCTGTCGGTCTTGATCCAGCAGAAGCTGCGCAGGAAGCAATCTCTCTCTGTATGAGTGAGATCTAGACCCTTAATCCTACGATTGCGAGGAGGTGATACCAGATGTTACGCATTGAGCGTGCAGACGGTACGGAGATGCGGTTTAAGAGCTTTACTGACCAGGTCTACTCTATGGAAGATGAGCAGGGCTGGCAGTGGTTTTGGAGCGTTTCAGAAGCAATGAAACTGGCGCGAGACCGGGGAGATTTCTTCACGGTCTCGCTTTCAGAGATGTGCATGACAACGGAGCGGATCCGCAGTCAGTATGACGGCATGGACGAAGTCTACGCCATGACTACTGACCTGACGCGCCCGCTGATTTTTGTTCCATTTCGGGACAAACATCAGCTTATCGACGGTTGGCACAGGCTTTTCAAAGCATCTATTCAGGGAGTGGACGTACTTCTTGCCTGCTGCCTGACACAGGAAGAGGCTGAAGACTGCCTGGTTTGTAAACTTCCACCTGGGAAAGGTCTCGATTTGGGAAAGCCCTGACAACGCTGATATCCTGTTCGATTCCTGTCCCCCACCCCACCCCATTCGCATCGCATCTTCACTAAAAACACAATAGCGGGATATCCGCTGAGAAAGGAGGCCATCCGATGGGAGAGCCGCGTCTCTCGCCGTCGCAGCGGGCCTATCTCTTTAACCGCGAGCCGTTCCTTCAGAGGCTGAAGGCACGTTCTGAAAATCTGTTTTCGGACGGCTATCGGGTTGCAGAGACCTGCTGCCCTTATCGATTCGTGATCTATGGTCCGGCTAAATATGAAGAAATATCTTACATTGTCGACGCGATTGCGGAGACCTGTACATGCCTGTTCTTCATACGCCAGGTCAACGGAGAACATATCATGGAGAATGGCGACATTCTTAAGTGCAAGCATCTTCGCGGGCTGTGTCAACTGGTCCGTATGACTCGTCTCGCCCACTTTGAGGCGGGAAATACAGGCTGCGGTTATCGGCTTTGGGTCCACTGGCTGGCTGCATTATCCGAACGGCTGCGGCGACTGGCTGCCGATGCGCCGTTTAACACTTACTATCCGGATGGAACCCCCATCCGCTTCGAGATACCGGCAGACGGCTCTACCAGGCCAATGCCGTTATCACTCAAGAAAGGAGAGATGAGATGAACCTGTGTGACGTACACGACCATATCCATACGGATAATATCGGGAAATGGGATCAGCTGATCGAGCGTGACGAGATGCGGATGCAGGAGGGAAGGCTGCGCTTACCCAGGCTCTACCGCGCCGACTATCCCAGGGGGCTTTCGCTGACTAACTGGGCTACCACCCAGCTCTGCCGGCGCCTGTCAGTCCCTACGGCCTACTACCGCCGCTGCCCGCTCCACCTGCAGGACGACCAGGTGAACTACTGGATGCACCGAGAGATGGAGGCCGGGAACACGGCAGATCTTGATAAGCCGGAACGCTGGCTGCTTCGCTCTAAAAAAGACAGCCTCCGGGGCATACTTTCGGAGCGCTACGCGAAGGTGAACAATATGGAGGTGTTTCAGAGCCTGGAACCGCTTGTGAAGTCCCAGTACGAAGTGATATGGCTTGCTATTACAGACGAGTCGCTGCATCTGCGGCTGGTGGACCCCCGCCTGTCGCGAGAAGTACTTCCTGGAGATCGAGTCGTTGCGGGACTGCACATCGCCAACAGCGAAGTTGGCAAGCGTTCCGTCACAGTGGACGCGCTGGTTTATAGACTGGTATGTACAAACGGCCTGGTGCGCCTCGTGAAAGGAAGGAGTCTGATGCACCAACGGCACGTCGGCATTACGCCGGCGCGCATGGAGATGCAGATAGGCATCGCGATGAAGGAGGCTATTATTCAGGGAACCGGCTTTATGGAGCGGATGATCTGGGCGACACGAGAGCCGCTCGCCGATATAGAGACGGCAATCTCAACGGTAAGCGAGGCCTGGGGACTGAGTGAAATATTGCAAACGCAAGTTACGACATCCCTCAGGCAGGAAAGCCGTAGTCAGCAGGAAACGCTCTACGGGCTCGTCAACGCCTTCACCAATGTGGCGCAGACGCTTGGTCCCGACGAGCGCTACTCACTGGAAGCCCTGGCCGGCAATCTGCTGGAACGCGGGCATTCGCGCTTTGAGCAGGAAGGAAAAAGAGTCCGTTCACAGGATCTGCTTCCCTCTACGCTCTTTGACATGGAATTGCTCGCCGCATGACGGGCGATAGACACACAGAAGAATGGGAGCTAAGCGGTGAAGCAGCTCCTCTTCTCCTGTTCACGTAAAGGAGATAGTCGGCATGATAACTATTGAGAGTAAAGCCGCGGAGATACGAGTTATGATCACGACAGCTGGCCGTGAGAACCTGCTCTTTCGCACGCTCCTGCGGCAGGCAGTTCCCCTGCTTAGATGTCCCGAAAAGTTCACCGATGCGGAACGGCAGGCGCTCTTAGAGAGTATGCGCTCCGCGCTGGATGATGCTTCTGTTAAGGATGACGAGCCGGGCTGCCCGGAGGAACCCCAAAAGTGAAAATCACGCGCTACGGGCGATTCTGGGCCGTCTACGATGGGGAAAATGCGCTGGTCTGCATCTGTGTCTACAAGAGAGGAGCAGAAGAAGTTCTGCGTCGGCTCACAGGCCAGAAGAAATCATTGACCAGTGTATTCCCAACCCGAAATAAACACTGTTCTACTTTTTGATAGCGACATGCTCTTAATCTCGGCGTTTTGTCCAACTCAGAGGTTATTGCAAAGGTTATTAAATCACAGGTTATGGAAGGTTATCGGCAACGAAAGAGGTTACACACGAAGGATTTTATGAAGGTCAGAGGCTTTTGCTGGTTTGTGCCTTAAACAAATCCAGCCCCCTTATTTCATGCTGGATGCCCCTATTCCTGAGCAGAATATCAGCCTTCTTGCTGCGTGCGTAAACAGGTACCTGGACAAGAGGTTCTTGCAGGCACATTCTCGGATTCCCACTATTGCCATTACCACCAATGCTATCAGTTTTTAGATGGTTCATTATTCTCGTCACCTTATAAGAAGCGCAGCAGAATTGGTTGACACCTGTCTCATAACGTCGTTCTGCTCGCACATTATCTAATTCTCCTTTCCCCTACCCCTTCGCCTTTTCTTTGTGAAGAGAAAGGCGGCATTCAGCGAAAAACAATTACATTCTAAGATATTTTCAAATCATATATACAAGATGGCTTTCGAACTCCATATACTGAAATGTTTCCCAAATTTATTTATTGCGTCAGGTTCTCCGAATATTTACTCTTGCTAAGTGTCTGTGGCAAGATTTTTAACATGACAGAATTTGATAGTGGGATGAAGCCAAAACCTCAGAATGAGGAAGATTGTCTGGACGGCGTTACCTTCACTGAAGACGATTATAGCCACTTTATACCCGATTATCGCGCTTTGGAACTTCTCAGAGGTGTTCTTGTCGATGTTTCCGAAATGGCGAGGGAAGCTGGATTTACCTTCCCGGTAGCCGTTACACGTGCCCTATGGAAAGATATAAATGCAATACCTGATGCCTATGATTACGAAGATGTGAAGGGGCGTTTGTGGGATGTACTCCATTTGGCGATAATAGCCATAAAGCAACACACAAACGATAGCCTGGAATTACGCTATAACCTCGTTCTACACGTCGGCGATACCAGCATCTATCCCGTGAAACTCATATGCGGACCTGGTGCTGATTTTGAGCCGGTAATCACTCTTTCCAACCCTGATAAAGACATTGAACTGGCCCTGGGTGAGGTAGTGGTCACCGAAGGCGCGATGGAAGCATTGTTGCTTGCACAAGTTTTCCCAACTCTCTATCTCATGCGGCATAGGCGGGGAGATTGGGGCGAGCTTGACGAAGAAGATATCAAGGCAAACATCCAGGCTGCTGTTGATGGGGAACGTATTCTATCTGCTTATACGTTGTCTCCAACCCAACAAAAGATCTGGATCATCACAGAGCGGGACAGAAGTGTAACAACGATTCTGCTTCCATCCGAGTACTAACCGCCCTCACGAATACTCTTTTCCTGCCTGCGGCGTTCTGCACTGAGCAGACGCCTTATAAGTTCCGATAGTCCACCCAGCTGCTGTTTACCCCACTCGGCCAGCTCCTCTTCAATGAGAACATTATATTTTTTAGTTATCGGACCTGGAACTGGTCCCGGTCTCTTTCGCTCGGATTCTTTACTGGTTTCCATCCTGTTCATCTTAATACCATCTCTTTCATTCTGCAAGGAATTATTCTGCATAAAATACCTCTTTTTCTCTTGACTTATACCTATCTATTCTGTATATTTTGGGTATAAATTAACATTATATACAAAGGAGTATATGAATAATAAAAGAAATAATCGCACAAACACTCGAAAAGAGGCCATTGAAACAGGCGTTCTGATTGATGTATCCACCTATGCAAGAGAGGTTGATTTGATGGTTCCAACCGCTATCAGCAAAAACTTATGGGATGATATCAATAAAATACCTGCTCATAGTGATCATACTGCTGACCGGCGCCTCAGGAAAATTATTTTCGAAGCCGATTATGATACATGGAAAGCAGTAAATTATGGTTCGGGCTCCACGATGATATATGGGGTACCAATGGAAATTGGTGAAAGTTGTTGTTGTTTAGTAAAATTTGTCGTTCGAAGTGGGGATGATGGCGAACGGGTGATTACCCTGATGCGGCCCGACGAAGAACTGTAGTACTAAAAGCTCCAGGGCGTGGCTGCCCTGGAGTACTCTTATAACATTGTTACGCACTCCTCACCTATCCATCTGTCACCTTGGCGTAACAACTGCCGTATTTATCACCTTTATCAAACGAAAAATAATGCCAGCACGAAAAAGTAACTAAAGAGTTCACATAAACCCAGGGCCTTTATGTGAATAGTATTTCCCTTCTTCGCCAACTATAATATGGTCCAACACTTCGATTCCTAAAATCTCACCGGCTGCTTTTATGTTTACCGATGTCTCTTTATCTCCCCTACTAGCGTTGGGTCACCAGAAGGATGATTGTGTGCGATGATGATACTGGCGGCGTTTCCTAATATAGCTGGTTTAAATACTTCTCTGGGATGTATTTAAACGCTATCCAGGATTCCTATTCCCACGGTGTTTATCCCAATAATTTGATTTTTTTTATCCAACAGCATCACGACAAAGTTCTCTCTGTCGGCCTCTTTGAGGTAGCTCACATAATTACGGCCGCTTCATGCGGATGGATAACTCTGGGCTTTGCATGTGTCTCCAGAACTTCGGTACGCCTTAAAAACACTGAGTAAACCGATATTTGTTCCTGAGGGGCTGGGGTATGAAATATGTGTTCTTCATTTACCTGATAGAAGATACTTCCAGGCAAAGTTAAACCTTCAAAATCCATAGTCCTTTGATAGGGGGCGGGCGGCTCCTCGTGGTGCTGCATATAACAGTGTTCGCCCCTACCCTACTTATAGTCAACAGGCTCCAAGAGATTTGCAATTGATATTACTAACATTTAATAAGCATTTATAATACTTAATAAGTGTTAGTAAATTGACTTATAGTATAAGTGTTCCGCATGAGAGTATATAAGACTAGCTTCAAGTTCGCATGCTGATTACACATCACATTATGTAAGCTATATTCTACTGCACTACTTTTCAATCATTTCGTAAAAGACACTGTGAAGTTTTTCTATTGGTTAACTTACTGTCCAAAATTCTCGCCATACTTAATAAGCATTTATAACACTTAATAAGCATTTATAATACTTATTAAGTGTTATATTCTCCTTGAACGTGTATTTTAAGTATTAAGACCAAATGGCTCTTGATTAAGGCTTTCATCCCACTGCCAAAATGAGAGCACTAAGCCTTCGTGTGTTTTAATAAATTCGATGAAGCGCTGAAGACGTTCTTGCCTACTATAAAACTCACTGATAACAGTTGCTGACCGCTCCGATTTCCCTGACCTTCCACTGTGGAAGACATATATTCTCTTTTCATCATCTAAAAAGGCGTTAAAGGTTCCCTGTGGGTCGTTTTCGAGCCGGCCTAACATCTCCCATAAATAATCCAAATAAACTTGTTTATGGGCATCCTCGTGGCGCTGGCGGGCTTTCCTGGCGTCATCCCCAGCCTTCTTATTAATGTGCACTTGATATTCCGAGACCGCCCGGCTCTCATAGAGAATGACCCCCCCGAATGTTTGAATATCAAACTTGGTTTTTTCAGCCTCACGATGGGCAAAGGTAACAACGTATCTGGTCTGCTCTTCTCCAAGTCGTGTGAGAAGATCCTCGGCCTGCCCGATTTCTTTTAAAGACGGTTTGGCGGTCTTTCCGGCCTGATGAAAAGTTTGATAAAAAAATCTAATTATTGATTCGGCTTTCCCGCTTGTTGCAGCTTCGGAAGTAACCTGGAGCAGTAATTGAGACTGTAGTTTTTGAGACGAAGTAGATACTTCAATCTGTTGTTTTTTATCTGGCTCTAACTGTTTGGAAGCAGAATTTTTTGGTTTTCTGGGAATACGCAGCGCGAAGTCAAAAACAAGCTGCTCTCGCTTGGCTCTAGGGCCTGGCGTATAGAACATATTCCAATCAGGACGCCCCTGTTCATCAGTGGTCGCCTCAAACTGGACTGTTACAATGTATCCTTCATTGATGTGCTTTCGATGAACTTTGCCCATCTGTTTTTTAACGTGATCATAGTCTAGATATCGTGTTTGAGTGGAATAGAGGCAGTATTCCGAATAAGCGAGTCTGGCACGCTGATTAAATTTTACAGCAGGAAATATTTGGTAGCTAACAATTTCATAGAAACGCTGCTCGGTAGGCGTAAGATCCTGGAGGTAGTCATAATCCAGTGGGCGTGTTAATGCGTTGTTTAGAACTTCTACGTAGAGCTCATTCAAGAGTAGGTAGACACCATCTGCTTTTCTGCCGTCGGGTAGTGTTTCGCCAGTGAAGATAGCGCTATACCTGTGAAAATCAGCCTCTAATGTGCGTTCGGTCTTATCGTTTGCCCGGTACGTTATCTTCGCACTGATTTGAGCGCCGACGTTTTGCCTGAGCGCTGTCTTTACCTGACGCGTGGCCTGGCCTTCATTAATTCCAAGCATCCGGCAGATATCTCTTATGCTGCCTAGTCTTATCATTTTTGGAATGGGTCTTACCGCTTCTTCGATTGCCCGATTGATGATAATGGTGTCGAGCTTGTACGCCAGACGACCTGGCTGTCCGTATCGATTATTATAAGAAACTTCCCAAAGAAGGTTTGTAGCGCCGCTTGCATCTGTCTTTTTGATTTCGATGCTGACCCCAGCTTTTGTAGAAAGATTATGGATGGGATAGCGAGAGAGAGCAGTCTCCGTTCGGATGATTTCAAAAGGGATAAGGTCTTTGCCCTTTTCGGATTTAGATATTGATTGGTCTTGGCTCATGGATCTTCTCACATGGAATTTACACACACAATGACCCTAATTGTCGAGTGTGTGTAGAGATAAGTAGAAATACGTAGAGGAAAAAATTTACCACAAAAAAACAAGTATTTATAATGGCTTAGAGATGATTTTCAAAAATATCTGTCTCTCGAAAGGTAGCACCCTGTCTCTCGAAAGGTAGCAGAGTGTCTTTCAAAAGGTAGCACCTCGTCTTTCGAAAGGTAGCGTTCTGTCTTTCAAAAGGTAGCGTTCTGTCTTTCAAAAGGTAGCACTTCGTCTCTCAAAAGGTAGCACCTTATTAGACATCATAACTTCCTTTATTAACACTTATTAATAGTTTATAAGTTTCTCTTCACAACATTGTTCCAGGCTTCCGGTGGCGGTCAATAAAGTATTGGAGTACCTCATCAGCAGACTTCTCTTTTAGAGTCTCTTGAAGAGAATAGATAGCTTCCCGAATAACCATAGAACGGTTAGCCTTCGGGTTTCCTGCGCTCTTAAGCGTCTCAGTAATTTCCTCTATCCAGTTAGCTTCAGGAGTATAAAGACTTGCGGGTACGATACGATAACCTTTTTTCTCATGCCCGGTGGTTTGGAGCCTTTCAGGATTTGGCCGCGGTGCTGTTGCGCGGGCACGTTCAATCAGACGGTCTTTTTTACTCTGTGTCATAGCTTAATATTTCCTTGGAGAGCGCCTCATATGCCTGTGCTCCTTTGCCCTTAGGGTCGAAACTAAAAATATCGGTACGTTCCATCTGCGCTTGATTAAGAGCTTCATTTAGTGGAATGAAGCTTGTGAAAAACTTTTGTTTCCATTCCGAGAGCTGTGTCATCACGGCTTCGTTTGTAACTGTCTTTCGACCATCGAAGTGGGTGATGAGAATATGATAGTTATCGAAATCTTCACCCTTGAGAGCAAATATGACATCGAGCAGATCTACAAGTCCATCCGCTGCACGGGCTTCCATTTTACAGGGAACGATAATGTGGTCTGCAGCTTCTATTCCTGCTTCGCTCAAAACGCCAAGGGTAGGGGGGCAATCGATGACGATGTAGTCGTATTTGTTGTTGACGGGTTGCAGGCCTTTTCTGAGTATCTCTTCGCGCTTCGTTTTCATATAGAGGGCCTGGCTGACCGGTGCGAGACGAATATTAGATGGAGCGATAAATAGATTAGACACGTGGGTAGGACGAATAACCCGTGTTAGCGGGAATGTCCCTGGCTCATGAAAGAAGTCGCGTATCGTAAAGCCTTGCTCTTCAATCTCTACTCCCAATCCAAGGGCGCAGTGTCCCTGTGGATCAAGGTCTACAAGAAGCGTCTCTTTATGTGCGCGAGCAAAAGCAGCACCGAGTGCCATCGAAGTAACGGTTTTTCCAACCCCGCCTTTATGGGTAGCAACAGCAATTGTAGTAGTCATATTTAATAGGTCTTTCTAAGTGTTATTAACGCTTATTAAGTACCAGAAAGTACGGCTCGTTGTCAAGCAAGTTGAATGTAAGATTTATTCAAATCAAATCTTGATGATCATTGAGACGAGAAGCCAGTTTGGGAAGACCAACCATCTTAAGATTATCCAGGTAATCGCCTACAGATTTGGGCGGCCGCTTTAATGAAGCGCGATGATCTTTTACACCTAATAGGAATAATTCCGCGGCGTCATCCAGGAGAGCCACAAGATACTCATCAGGATGCATAGCTTGAACGTGATGGGGTTCCAGACAGATTACCGGAAAGTCAGACACATTAAACGTTACAATTACGGAAGCGTTTGCTTCAATAGCGGCTGCAAGAACATGGCGGTCGTCCGGATCGGGAAGGATCAGAGCCGGAATATGCTTATCATATCCCGTCACACAGCTGTTCTCACTTACTTGATCCATCAATCTACGCGTTCGTTCTAACTGAGCCGGAGTAATATCTGAATTATCTACCAAAACATTTCGGATCCATTCGGCGTGGATATCCTCCGTCCAGCGAGGTTCAAACACCATGGCCGCTGCAAGCCACATTAAAAGATCGCGCAATGTAGGAGGGTAGAGCACACAGGCATCCAGAACCGAAACAATCATTTGTAGAGGCCCAGCTTCTCAGTTTCAGCAACCAGTTCCTCCATGACTTTTTTGCGGCGTGCTCGCTCAATTTCCAGATAGTGTAAGACATCGTCATAGCGAATACGTCTGTGTGCGCCGATTTTTCTATAAGGCAGCTTGTTCTCATCGAGCATTTTGATAAGTGAGGGACGAGACACACGCATGAGTTCGGCAGCTTGATGAGTAGTTAGCTCAGTATTTACCGGAAGTAGCGTTACCGAATGGCCTTTTGCCATCTCTTGAAGTGCATTAAATAAAATACGAACAATAGAATAGGGGAGAGCGATCTCAGCTCCCTGGCTGCCTTCTGTTCCGAAGTGGATACGTGGGTCTCGCACTTCCTTATTCTGGATTAGTAGGGCAATAGCTTCACTGGATATCCGAGCGATTTCTGTGTCCTGCTTGGTCGGTGTTATGGCTTCATTTGGTGTCTGAACAAACATAATGGCCTCCTTAAATATTAGCCTTGTATATTAAAGATACCACACAAACGAAGCAAATGCAACAAAAGATGTAAATGCAATGTTGACTTTATGCTTCCGGTTACTTGAGATTACCCTGCATTTACTTCTGTAGAAATTACTCAGAATAGCAGGGTTAGGGCCAGTTGATAGTATCAGGAAATGCTTAAATGATACAAGCTTAATAAGTTTTATTAAGTATTGCTAACACTTATTAAGTTACCGATGCGCGTCTAAAATCGCCGGTTTCATCCGGTGAGGTGTGGTATTACCTTGCCTTTACAAATGATGTGCACCATACTCCCATTATGGACGCTCAGTCGACGTCATCATCACTCTCCCAAGTTCAAAATGCACTTCAGCATTCTCAGCTGTCTCTATTGTGGGAAATAGTTTTTGGTCTGCCTGTTTCCTTTGATTACGAACAAGAAGAGTGGCCGATCTCCGAAGAAGAGTGCGAGGAGATGTTCAACGCGGGTGGACCCAGTTACCATATCCACTTCACTCTTCCGAAAATCGAATTTATCTTTCATTCCGACTATGAGGAATCGCCCCCAGGCCACCTCATTCGCTACGAAGTACTGAAGAACCTGACCGGGCTGCCATACTCGGGAGGTTATGCGGATGATGACCACGAGTTAGAGCGTCTTATCCAAGCGCTGCTGACCGAATTCATGGAGGAGTATTCCGCGGGTGAAATTGGAGACTGCAAGAGACAGGGAAAAAAGAAATCGTCTGCACTTAAAGCCGAACAACCATCTTTATTTGAGTGCCTATCCGATAAGTAAAAAAGCATCATCGTTAGCAATTACTACACACGCTCATATCCTCCTTTACCTACACTTTCTCACCTAGCATCTAGATAAAGATACATTCTGCATATGAATTTCTCAAAATGATTGAGTAACTCGTTATCATCGAGGGGTTATTAGTGTAGTAAATACCAGACATATATACACATATTGGAGAATGGTCATGGTTACGAAAATCCTCATCGTTGTACTACCAATCTTTCTCCCCGCAGAATCTTATTACTATTATGCTGCCAGGCAGCACTCATCTCCACCCCCGTTTTTATCTATGGAAGTTGATTATTCTGAAGACAAACGCCTCGAAACTCTTCAGGATGCATCGCTTCGTAGCGGCTTATCACCTCGTTACATAGCATCACATCTCACACATCCAATTCACAGCCAGCTCATCGATAGAGAACGTTACTACAGGCGTGTCTTTGTAGATATTTTAGTTTTGAATTTGACTGAAAACTCGGAAGTTTATTCGTAATTCCAAGCTTAGGAAAATGCATTCAGGAGAACTATTTTCTGAAATGGAGATACTTACGAGGAGACTTCCGAAATGGCGACTGTTTACAGAGCGTGACAAGCCACATGTAAGAATTGGGGATAGGGTAGATAGCCCACGGGATATCGGTACGATCGAGGAAGCGATAGCAAGTATTTGGCAGTCATCTAAAGACACTGTAGCATCTCAGGGATTACAAAATTGTCTCTTGCTGACGGGCTTCACTGAGCGTGGAAATTAAGATCGTGTTACATCAGCCACGTCTTACAACTCAATACGTCCGATAATGTTGAGTTTAATTTTAGTGTGCATTGGTATGCGCCGTAGAGGAGGAAGGCAGCGCCGACCTTTCTCCAGATAACCTTGTCTTTCGACGTGGTGATCTTAGCAAGAGCATCAAGACGTTGGTTTTGTGTTGTTTTCATAGCATTCTCCAATTGTTTTAGCTCGTGGCTTAATTGCCTGCGAACGCCCATGTAAAAGACATAAGGTCAGCTTTATATACAAGGGGTGGGGTACTGTCCTCGTCTGCACAAGCCAACGGCGCGGAAGATGGGGTGCCCCTTGTATATAAAGCTGATCCTTAAGTCACAAAAGGCCGTAAAGATGCAGAAAATTTAGTATTAACAAGCAGAACATGTGAAGATAAGGAAAGGAAAATATACGAACGAAAATTGCCATTCATGACTATTGGGAATACTTAAAAATCTGGTAAGTGCAGTTAGTCTTAGACGAAAAAGCTCTTGCCGGAAGAAGGAATAGATTGCTTATAAGAGCATAAGAAGTGGTTGTTAGAAGGTCAATTTATACTCACTCCCTGTTATGAGGCGAATCTGCTCAGGAAAAAAGGCAACAAATGTTGTATTATCCATTGAGCCTCGAACTACATCGTTAAGAATGAGCCCGTCATATCCTTTTTCGATTAATTTTTCCCTTAAACCTCCTAATTCTGGAGTATCAAATCGAAATATTTGCCAGGCTCCTATTTGCATATTACCGGCTCTTAAAAGTTTCTGACGTAAATGGTCGCCGATATCGATTCCAAGATTAATAAAATAAGATTCCCATTCTATACCAGGCAGGATGATCCGCACATCTAATGGATTCTTAATTGATAGGACAGCTTCATGGATGATTGGATTTCCGTAGGTCTCTTCTTTGAAAAACTTTTTAACCCAGGATTTAGATTTAGCAAAGTAGAAGTAATGATGTTCCCCGGCATCACCATAGGATGTAGGTTTGAACTCAATAATATTCTGATCAGATCCATGATAGACGATCATAGGTGACCCGGTGTCCGTTACCACCTTGCTGCCCTCAAACCAGGTCTTATAGTCGTCAGTCTTCATTTCTGCTAATTCCGCGAATGTTTGTACATTCCCTTCAAACACTGCCGCATTCCGTGTTTCTGTCCAGTTTTAATCGGTATCTGACCGATTTATAGTAGCACGCAGGGAAGTGCGGTATAAAGACCGAAGTAACAGAGAATAGATATTAAAAATTGATAAATGCAGTAAAGGAAGTGTTTCCTATGTATCTGGAGAATCAGAAGGAGCGCTTATCTGTACAAAACTGCATATATACTCCCTGATCACATCTGAGGCCATAGTTTCCAATTCTAACTGAACCATGCCGACTAACTCATCATTCTGATAGTCCAGTAATTTAACTGTTAGCCCTCGCTTTAAATCGGGTTCATCTTTCCATATATCTGCAAGTGGATGATCATATTGTTGAAGAGCATGTTCCACTGCATTTTCCGCATCTTCTGCAGTCCAGACCAGGTCAGCAACTACAGGTTCGAAACACTCGGAGAAGCGTGGTCGCATATCTTCAGGTAGATTTCCAAGTAGCTCATCTATAAGATTTGAAGGAAATGCGACGTAGTATCCCATACCAAAATATTCTCAAATACAGTCTGAAATCTGACGATTTCCCATTCATGTTAGCAAATAACGTACGAGGAAACAAATCTGGAGAGCAAAGTTCATGCGTGAGTGTGTACCGGTTATAGATCTGTTTGCCGGGCCAGGCGGACTGGCAGAGGGCTTTGCTTCCTTTGTAGCTGACGGGCGAAAACGTCCAACGTTCAAAATAGGGATTTCGGTAGAAAAGGACGAATTTGCACATAAAACACTGGAGCTTAGAAGCTTTTACAGGCAGTTCATTAACCAGAACATTCCAGAAGAATATTATAGGTATCTAAAAGGTGAGTGTTCCCGTGAGCAGCTGTTTAATGTATTCCCTGCAGCCGCCAGAGCTGCAAAGACTGAGGCACGTCTGGCAGAGCTTGGTACTGCAGATGATAGCCGTATTTATAATTGGATTGAAGACGCGCTTCAAAAATACCAGAGTAATTATTGGGTATTGATTGGCGGACCTCCATGCCAGGCATATTCTACTGCAGGCCGTTCACGCCGCCGTGCTGATCCGAGATTCGAAACAGATAAAAAACACTTCCTCTACCGCGAGTATCTTCAGATCCTTGCCCGGTTCCATCCAAGCATTTTTATCATGGAAAACGTGAAGGGTATTCTCTCATCCAGGGTAAATGGAGAGAATATATTTGATCGGATAATGGCGGATCTCAAAGATCCAACTGCAGCTATTAAAGATACAGTAATAAAAGATAGCGTTGATTCCTGTGAAGAAAAACCGCTGACTTATCGCATATATTCCCTGGTTATATCGAGGGGAGAACCAGAGAAGCTTCGCCCAACAGATTTCATTATCAAATCAGAAGAATATGGAATTCCACAGACACGTCATCGTGTCGTTCTGCTTGGTGTCCGAAGCGATCTGAATGAAGTTCCACGGACCCTCACAAGATCTTCCAAGCCGATCACAGCAAGTAGTGTGCTTGATGATCTACCATCGCTACGCAGCTCTCTTTCACGTAATCCTAAGAATGCAGGACGTAAAGATAGTGAGGCTAATTGGCGAAGTGTCATTGAGGAAGTCCTCACGAGTGCCTGGTTTAATGATATGAATTTAAAGGATAACGATCTTTTTTCAGGTCAATTACAGTGTGCTATATCAAAGGCCATCAGAAACCTCCGTGCTGGTCTGGGGACTGGCGAAGTGTTCATACCCGGTACAGTAAGTACACGGTACAATACTGAATGGTATAACGACCATTCATTGCGTGGTATATGCAACCATATTTCTCGCGGGCATATGGGAACAGACCTCCATCGATACCTTTTTGCCGCATGTTATGCTCAGGTTTACGGACGATCACCCAGAGTACATGATTATCCAAAAGCACTGCTTCCGGAACACAAGAATCTGCAAAAAAACAGGCGTAAAGGAGACGAAGACTTCAACGACAGATTCCGTGTCCAGATTGCAGAATCCCCGGCGACGACAATAACGTCTCACATATCCAAAGATGGCCACTACAATATCCATTATGATCCTACACAATGTCGCAGCCTGACTGTTCGAGAGGCAGCGCGATTGCAAACATTTAAAGACAACTATTTTTTTGAGGGCCCGCGTACACAGCAATACCTTCAGGTAGGGAATGCTGTTCCTCCACTCCTGGCTTATAAGATCGCCGGTGTAGTTCACGACCTACTTGAGAAGATACATGCAACCAGACAAAGCAAGCATACTCACTTATCAGAAAATATTACTTAACTGGTGGAGCAACAATGCTCGAGATTATCCCTGGCGTCATGATTGTACTCCTTATCGAATTGCGGTTGCGGAGCTTATGTTACGACGGACTCAGGCCGACCAAGTAGTGAATGTATACAATCGCTTTCTCGCTATGTATCCCACTCTGGAAGATGCTGCAGACGCTGATGACACAACCATAAAGCAAATATTGTACTCACTGGGCCTATCCTGGCGGGCACAGAATATGATTGATTTTTTCCATGAAGCTTTCACGCGATTCGGTAATGATCTTCCGCTTGATTACAAGAAACTTTGTAGTCTGCCAGGTATTGGCGACTATGTCGGTGCCGCTATAGTCTGTTTTGCTGGAAAGCAGATCGAACCGCTGATCGATACCAATGTCGTCAGGGTACTCGGAAGGATATTTGGCCTCCGAACTGATGGTGAAGCACGTCGGCGCATGGAGATGCGAAAACTTGCCAGTACGACTGTATTTCTTAGTTCTCCGGATTCCTATCACTTTGCTATTCTGGATTTTGCTGCTCGTGTATGTTTATCACGCCACCCACAGTGCAAAATTTGTCCATTCAGTAATGAGGGACTATGTGAGTATTTCTCCAATCTCAACGAAGCCTCTATACCCTAAGCTTTAACGTCGCTGTGAACTCCGAGAACACCGAGGTTATCAATGTCCGATACAACACAAAAAGAATACTTTGATATTGTTCAGCCGGCTGCTGCGGCAATGATTCAGTCTTTGAGAGCTTTCGGTTATGATCTGGCAACGGCTATAGCCGATCTCATAGATAATAGCATCTCTGCTGCCGCAAAAAACATCTGGCTTGATTTCCTCTGGGATGGAGAGGAATCATGCTTTGTATTAACCGATGATGGCGACGGTATGGGTGAAGAGCAGCTTGTCAGGGCAATGCGCCCGGGCAGCCAGAACCCAATGACAGTTCGCAGTTCAGGTGATCTTGGCCGATATGGATTGGGGTTGAAAACTGCATCATTTTCACAGTGCAAAAGACTTACTGTTGCTTCGCGTGCTGCAGGATCAACAATCGCAACTCGTTGTTGGGATCTCAACTATGTATCTATATCAGATGAGTGGCGCCTTTTGCATAGCGGGTTTATAGGGATTGAGGACATTTTTTCCAAAAGATTAGCACCGGCTGTGTCTGGTACGGTTGTTGTCTGGGAAAACTTAGATCGCTTGGTACAGAGCACCCATGCCGACAATCAACAGGATGAAAGAAGATTTCTTGAACATATACATCGAGTGAAAGATCACATTTCCATGGTCTTTCATCGTTTTCTAGAGCGTCCCAACCCTATCAAGATCTGGCTGAATGATCGAATTATAAAACCATGGGATCCATTCCTTCGGAATGAAGATGCCACTCAGCCATTGACAAAAGAACCACTGATATATCGGGGAAAACGAATTACTGTTCTGCCTTATATTCTCCCGCATTCTACTCGTATCGATCACGAAACACATGAGCGAGCTGCTGGACCGAAAGGGTGGAATGAATCTCAGGGGTTTTATGTCTATCGTAATGACCGCCTTTTAGTAGCCGGAGATTGGCTTAATCTGGGATTTAGAAATGAAGAGCACCATAAACTTGCACGTATACTTATTGATATTCCAAATACGCTTGACGCAGATTGGGAAATTGATGTTAAGAAGTCACGAGCCCTACCACCGCCAGCACTAAGAGACGACTTGAAACGCATCGCAAGAATCACGCGGGCACGTGCAGTAGAGATATACCGGCATCGTGGTCGCGTGTACACTAGACGCCAGGGAGCGTCAGAATTCAAGCTGGTATGGGGTCATAAACATAAAGGTGGAAAAGTCTCTTACGTCATTAATCGAGATTACCCGCTTGTCCGGGATGTGTTAGGTCAGGCAAGAGATAGAACAAAACTACATGTGCTACTCCGGTTGTTGGAGGAGACAGTACCTGTTCCGCTCATTATTATAGATCACGGAGAGCAACCGGACAAGCACAACACTCCATTCGAGAGTGTTGTATCTGACGAGGTTCTGAATGTTATGAAAGAAGTCTACTATGCTCTGATCGCCAGCGGGCTTTCCGTAGACGATGCGCGGATCGAACTCGGTCAGACAGAACCTTTCGATCGTTATCCTGAACTTCTCGCCACAATGCCCACATGAAAAAAAACAAATAAATCTTTACGGGCTGCAAAAAAGCCATCAGATGTTCCGGTGTATAGTATGTGCGCTGTAAACAATGGAGGCTGCGCCCTTCCAACAGAAATTCAGACCATCAGAAAGACGGGAACTGCTGTCGTGCCACAAGAATCCGGCCAGGAAAATCTGATAACCGATGAATTGCTGGACTGGCTTGCAGAGAATCAGAGACCACTCATTGGAGAGTATCTCTATCCGTACGTTCATCGAGCAGTCATCCGCTTAAGTATGCATCGCCATCTGGCTCCTGATGACAGCGATGATCTTATCGGTGAAGCATTCCTGCGCGTGATGACCCGGATCCAACAGAAGTATGACCAGGGAAAACTCCGGACGTTTAACCCCGGCCTGGTATACATGATGGTGGAAGACTGCTATCACGAGCGATTTCGTGGTCGCGAAGGCCGTGAACGTGGCTATTTCCATTACGATGCGGAAGGTTCGGATGTATTTGAATACGATGCCGCCTACGCCAACTACGAACAGCAGCGTCTGGAGAGACAGATCCAGACTGTCGCAGCCGTTCAAGAAGCCATATCTCGCCTTGATGCGGATAGTCAGCAGATGCTGGAGCTTTTTCAGCAACATTATCACATCTGTGAGGACGGTCTCCGACCAGATGACGACGCGAATGATCCTGTGGTGATTAAAGCAGTCAGGTCTAGCGCCATTAAACATGTTGCTGCATCGCTAAGGATCAACAAGGCAACTGCCTATCGCCGATTAAATCGAGCCGGGGAACATCTCCGCCAATTCCTGGAGGACATTCCAGAAAGGGAAGACTGAAGTGAGAGAAGATTTTCAGCCAGATAACCGGCTAATCGATTTTATTCGGCCTTTGCCATCAGAGGATGGGCAATCTCATCTGGCGCTGGAGGACTGGGAAGCATTATTGCACAATTCCGTCCCAGAAGCAGAACTGGAGCGAATCGGAGAGCATGTCACTCACTGCCGGCACTGTAGCCAGATCCTCCTTGAGGCCGAGGAATATACACAAAAGGTGCGCGATGCTGATGTACTGGCTCGCGTAACCCCGCGTTACATTCCACATGCAACCCCGTCGCGGCTTATTCTGGAAACAGCAGGATCACGCATCTGGGTGGAGCGGGTTCGTGGTGGGTGGCTGCTGGCTTCGATGGATATGGACGTTGAGGTTGTGGGCGAGAAACTTACTGATGCAATCACCGCACTTGTAGAAGGCGTTCAGACTCGATCCAGTGAGGCACTTGAGACGCTTGGCCCTGTTCTACGCAATGAGCGCCGTGTCCAGTCCTGGCTGCGGACTAATGGGGGCAAGGAATGGTCTCAACGTTTCCAGAACGAGCTACCGGATGCCATCGAGGGCGCCACACTACGCTTACGTCAGCTTAAGCCGACAGAACAACAGGAGGAGGACTTACCCCGTCCTGATCAGAGCGATATCCAGCTACTCTCTGAAGCGCAGATCGGGGAGATGCCGGAAGATTTCAATATAGCGCTGCAGCTTGCACAGACGATGCTCAATAACGTCGATCATCCTGCCGATCCCAATACGATTCGCCGCAAAGTGCGTAGCGTCCTTGCCATGTTGCGTGCAGAGGATGAAGCATTGGCTGTGGATGAGGAACTCCTGGTACGCGAACTGCAGGCGCGTTATACCACCTATGTTGGCTCGTGGGGCATTCTGGACGATGTTGATGAGAAACATCGTCCGTGGATTCATGATCGCAAAGCACAGATTAACTGGCGCTTTTGGCGTCGCTACGAGCGCTATTTAAAGGAAAGGAAGGGATGGGTACCGGCATCCCTAATCAGCCTGAATGAGCTCACGGATACGATTCTTGATCGTCTGGAAGATCCTACCAGACCTGGTTCTTGGGACCGACGCGGTATGGTTGTAGGCAGCGTTCAATCCGGGAAGACGGCGAACTATACTGGGCTCATCTGCAAGGCAGCTGACGCAGGTTTCAAGTTGATCATCGTCATGGCAGGGATGCACAACAATCTCCGCAGCCAGACGCAATGGCGTCTCGATGAAGGCTTTCTGGGCTGGGACACTCAGGTCGGTCGCCGCGTCGATAACCATCAGCCGAACCAGAAAATCGGTGTGGGTCGGCTTAAAGCTCTACCCTGGTTTACCGCCCCCACGCTGACAAGCAATGCCATCAACGGCGATTTTAATCGTCACAACGCCAACCAGGCAGGGATCGTACCTGGAGGCAACGATCCAGTGTTGCTGGTAGTGAAAAAGAATAAATCTGTGTTGCAAAACGTGCGAAAGTGGGCACTACAGGTCCTCGATGAACACATTGATGGTAAGGATGGAGTAAGCGCAGTACCTCTGCTGCTGATTGATGATGAAGCAGATAATGCTTCCATCAATACGGCCGAACGCCCGCGAGACCGACACGGAAATATCCTTGATGATTATGATGTCACCGCAATCAATGGCGAGATAAGGAAGCTCCTGAGTAGTTTCGAACAGAGCGCTTATGTCGGCTATACTGCAACTCCATTTGCCAATATATTCATTGCACCGGACGCCGAAACGACGACACATGGCAGGGACATCTTTCCCGATAGCTACATTATCAATATGCCGGCACCGTCAAATTACGTCGGTCCGAACCGGGTGTTCGGTCTGGCGGCAGATGCCCTTCCGGGTTCTGAAGAAGTAGAAGGGCTTCCAATCGTCCGAACGGTCGAGGATTATCAGACTGCTTTTCCAACGGGCCACAAAAAGTATCAGTCTGTGGATGAACTGCCAGGTTCTTTGAAGACTGCCATGCGTGCTTTTATAATGACCTGTGCGGCGCGACGGGCACGTGGTCAGAAAACTGATCACAATTCGATGCTGGTCCATGTAACACGCTTCATCGATGTGCAAAAACGTGCAGAAGAATTGATTAAGGAAGAGCTAGACAATCTACAGCGGCAGCTCGAATTCGCGAACGGAAACATCGGTCAGCAACTGCTTTCCGAATTGGAGACACTCTGGAAAACAGACTTTGAGCCAACCTCTATCAGTATGAAAGATGAGGCTGGGACACGGGTTACGTGGCTACAGGTAAAGAGGCAACTTCATGAGGCAGCATCACGCATCCAGACCCGTGTAGTAAACTCCGATTCATCGTTAACCCTGGATTATCAGGAGCATGAAAACGGTTTAAGCGTTATTGTAATCGGAGGGGATAAACTGTCACGCGGTCTGACGCTGGAAGGGCTCTCAGTGAGTTATTATCTGCGCGCCACCAATATGTACGATACCCTGATGCAGATGGGGCGATGGTTCGGATATCGCCCGGGCTATCTGGATCTGTGTCGGCTTTATACGACCGAAGATCTGGTGTTATGGTACAGGCATATTGCGCTGGCCGATGCCGAACTCCGCGGCGAATTCGATTATATGGAGAGTATAGGGGCTTCCCCTCGCGACTATGCATTACGAGTACGTACTTCGCCAGGAGGGCTCCTTGTGACTGCCATAAATAAAATGCGTGACAGCGTAGTGATGAGGTTATCTTATTCATCCCGCATGGCAGAATCCGGGTACCTCCATATCGACCCACACAAGGTATTGGATAATGTCAGGGTTACGGACGCATTTATACGAAAACTTGGAAACCCGAAGGATCAGAAACGAGATAACTGGATCTGGAGTGAAGTGTCTGGTGAAGCCGTGGTAGGGTTCCTGAATAGCTTTCAATCTCATCCACATACGGGTGCAGCCAGTACGACTCGGTTGGCTGAATATGTTACTGCGCAGATTAATCATAATGAGTTAAAAAACTGGACTGTCGCGCTAATCTCAAATTCGCAGCCTGATCTGGCACACTCTTCTGAGACAGAGATTGGTGGTTACAAAGTTGTAACTACTTGGAGGCGGCCAGCAGATAACATTACTCATGTCTATGCGATTCTCAAGGGGCGGATAGTGAATCCGACAGACGAGTACCTGGACTTTGACGATAAGCTTGAGGCCGCTGCTCTTATCGAAACAATTGCTCAGTATCGAAGAGACCCGGGCCGGCGTACCAAAGAGCCGACGCGTCCGAGCGGCGAAGTTGTGCGTAGCGAGGGAATGCGTTCACCAGAGAAAGGCCTGTTGATCTTATATCCGTTGTTCCCATCACCGGAGTTGTATGGGGCCGAGGTGAAGACCGTGATCGGCTATGCAGTAAGCTTCCCACATAGCCCGACAGCAGAGGGGGTTGAGTATCGAGTAGGTGAGCAATTCTGGCGTAAGCAGATAGGTGATGATGATGACGATAACACCTGAAACTCTCTGGCATATCCTCGTTTCAGAAGCGATGGGGCAATCCTTTACGGGGCTTCTTGTCAGGCGTATCCATCCAGATGCGACATGTGATCTGTTTCTTGGAGTAGAAGAACCCGGAGATCAGAGAGCACTCATCCTTCAAGTTCGATGTGAACATCTGCCTTCATCGTCTTATCTTCCAGAAGCACGCGGCATCGAGATCCGTATTCTCCCTCTGGGAGAGCAATGTGGCAAGGGGGCGCTGATCCTTGTTCTCAAAGAAAAACGCTTTCTGGATATATTCCAGACCCTGGTGCGCGACCTGGCGGAAGCGCTGGCGCAGGTCCGGACAGAAGATGCTGCAGTGGAACTGTTCCTGAGCCGGATCAGGCTATGGCAGAGGTTCCTTGAGGTGAGCGAGGGTGACGGACTTGGTGAGGAGGCACAGCGTGGGCTGTTCGGTGAGCTGTGGTTTCTGCGAGAACACATATTACCTGATACAGGCCCCTCAGGAGTTTCTTTCTGGACGGGATGCGCACGCACACCACAGGATTTTCAATTGCCGGCTGCTTTCGTAGAGGTCAAGACAACCTTGGCCACTCATTATCCTTGCCTCCAGATACATGGCTTGCGGCAGCTGGACGATTCTGATGTACCCCGGCTGTTTCTGTGTCACCTGACCCTTATCAATGAAGGTGAAGGTGAGACACTGGCCGCAGTGGTAGCTTCGATTCGCCGTTCAGTTCGCGAACGACAGCCATACACAGAACGCTTCGAGGCGCTCTTACTGGAAGCCGGTTATCTCGACTCCCAGTGTGTTCGCTATGACCAGGTCAGATATTGGGTGTGTCATGCGGATCTCTACAATGTAAGTGGAGACTTTCCAAGGCTTTGCCAATGTGATGTATCAAACGGGGTGGGGGGAGTGAACTATACTATTGAGGCAGCGGCATGCCGCAACTATGTGGTGGCCTTTACGGAGATTGCCACCGCGTTCAGAGAGGGCTGACGAGGAACATGCAGAAGGATCGAGATGCTTTTGCCAGGGATCTACAACAGGAAGTCATGGCCGGGTGCAGCGTAGAGACCGGCGAGATGTTTCGGGAAGATGGTTTCACCGAACTCGTGGTGGAGTCTCTGACGACAGCGGGGGAATTGGAAGGGACGGAGGTATTTTCCCACCGAGCTCACGGCCTTCAGGTCAATGGCTACAATGTAAGCGATGACGAACAAACGCTTGACCTTCTCATTACCGAATATACGGGCGATGTGCCACCTGTATCTCTCACACGAACGGCGATCCAGACAGCATTCCGTCGCTTGACTACATTTCTTACCAAAGCGCTCGATGGCTATTACCGGATAATCGAGGAGGCATCCCCGATTTTCGATATGGCTCTAAGGATTTACGAGTTAAAGCCATCGCTTCTCCAGGTACGGCTATTTCTTCTTTCAGATATGGTTGCCGCTTTCGAACCCTTACAAGATACTGAGATAAATGGTATCCGCGTTTCACATCACATCTGGGATATTGAACGCTTATTCCGATTCTACACTTCGGGGCGAGAACGCGAAACTATTGAGGTTGATTTCAGGGAACTCTGTGGAGGTCCGATTTCCTGTCTTACTACGCAGGATGCCAGTACGGATTATGCAACTTACCTTTCCGTATTTCCAGCTATGGTGTTAGTGCACATCTATCGGAAGTACGGTAATCGACTTCTTGAACGAAATGTACGGTCTTATCTTCAGGCTCGTGGTAAGATCAATACCGGTATTCGGCAGACCATACTACGTGAACCTGAAATGTTTCTCGCGTTCAATAATGGGATCTCTGCAACAGCTGAATCAGCGGAGATCGTATCGCTGGACAGTGGAGGTTTCGGGCTATTATCATTGCGAGATTTTCAGATCGTGAATGGAGGGCAGACCACAGCCTCGTTGTATCATGCAGTTACGAAAGATAAGGCGGACGTAAATTGTGTGGGCGTCCAGGTAAAGCTGAGTGTTATCAAAGACCCTGCAAAACTCGATAATATTGTTCCGAGAATTTCTCTCTATGCCAACAGTCAGAATAAAATTCAGACTGCTGATTTCTCAGCAAACGATCCATTCCACAGAGCTGTCGAGAATTTCTCGCGTACCATCTGGGCACCTGCAGTGAATGGCAGCCAACGACAGACACGCTGGTATTATGAGCGCACTCGTGGTCAATATCAAAATGATCGTGAGAAAGAACGTACACCAGCTGCGAAGCGGCAGTTTGACCTTATTCATCCTTTCGCGCAGAAGTTTACAAAAACGGACCTGGCAAAGTATGAGAACACCTGGAATATGTTCCCGCATATTGTCAGCCGTGGAGCCGAGAAAAACTTTCAGGATTTTATAATGAGGCTTCGAGAACGTGGTGGGTTTGAGCCAGACAAGTCCTATTTCGAACGCATGGTCGCGCAAGCGATTCTATTCCGTAAGACGGAAAAACTGGTACATGCACAGCATTATGGAGGCTACCGTGCTAATATTGTTACATATACGCTATCCAAGCTGGCTCACATTACAGCACAGCGCCTCGATATCGGAAATATCTGGGCGACCCAAGCACTTACGCCTGCCCTTCAGGATATTATAATCTCTATCTCTCGCGAGGCGCATGCACACATTATTGAAGCACCAGGTAACGGGAACATCACCGAATGGTGTAAAAAGGAAGAGTGCTGGAAACGCTTTAGCGCAAAGACCATCGAGCTCACTAAACAGGCAGCGGATGAGCTGGCTATAGCCGGAGTAAAAGAAGATCGCACTCCATATAGGGGAACACAGGGACCAGATGAGGAGGATATGGAACTCATCACCCGGATTGCCTCGACGCCTGGTGAAACCTGGTATGCCATTTCCGCTTGGGCGAAGGAAACCGGCAATTTACAATCATGGCAACGCAGCTTGGCGTACAGTCTTGGACGTCTCCTGTCACGTGGTCAGCAACCTTCGCGAAAGCAGGCGAGTCAAGCGACCGTCATCTTGCAGGAGGTGGGGCGGCTGGGATTTTCTCTGCCTTCGGATATCGCTCTAATGACGGAAGAGCCTATTCAGAACAGAGACGGGGAACAGGTTTAACTGCGCCATGACAGAAAAAGGACTGGTGTATGTGCCCCCTCAGTATCGTGTAAATATTGAGGTCGGCAAAAATCCGGTACAACAGCTTCTGCGTCCACAGGGTCGTCAGGAATTTTATTTTTGGGAAGCCAGCTACCAGGGTAGACCACAGATTGTGTGCCTGCGGCCGGACAACAGTCGCGTATTACTTGTGACACATAGAGTCGCTCCCGATAGTTTCGACGGTGATATCCTGCTCATTCAGGCCGAGAGCCTTTCATTGGAAACGCTGACAGAAGAGAGTCGACGTCGATGGATCACGCCAACAGCAACTGACACAATCTGTATTGCCGATGCTGAAGCACTCGCAACACAGGTCAGATCCTCCTGGAAAGATCAGTTTTTCTACCGTGCCGAAAACCGGGCGATGCAGGAAGAGGGACTGCGGAATCCTCAGTTGGGCGCACTTTTTGCGACGCTTGCGCATTGGACTATCGCGCCGGAACAGCCTGCCACCATCGCAATGCCTACAGGAGCGGGAAAAACGGAGACCATGCTGACGCTAATGGTCAATCAGAGGATCGAGCGTCTCCTGGTAATCGTGCCCACCAGCGCGTTGCGCGAACAGATCGCAAGCAAGTTTCTCACCCTGGGAGTTTTGCGCCGTGCGGGAGTAGTCGGCCCGGAGGCCCTTTATCCTCTGGTAGGGATGGTTGAGCATCAGTTCGAATCGGGTGATCAGGCAGAACGATTTCTACGCTGTTGCAACGTCGTAGTGACAACAATGCAGGCAATCAATGGCTGTGTTGAGGAGGTAAGGCGGAAATTCAGCGAACTCTGCTCCCATCTCGTAATTGATGAAGCCCACCATGTTAAAGCGCCGAGCTGGGATCATTTCCGCTCGCGATTCCACGGCAAGCCCATCCTTCAGTTCACGGCCACCCCGTTCCGTGAAGACGGAAAGCACGTCGGTGGAAAGATGATCTACTGCTATCCCCTTCGTAAGGCGCAGGAAGAAGCGTACTTTAAACCGATACGATTTCGCTCAATATTCACCTATGTAGACCCGGATCGTAAAATCGCTCAAGTCGCCCTTGATCAGTTGAAGCTGGATCTGGAAGCCGGGTTGGACCATCTTATCATGGCACGCGTGGATACGATAAAACGAGCGCATGAAGTGCATGCCATCTACCAGGAATTGGCCAGCGAGTTTACTCCTCTCTGCATTCACAGTCAGATACGTTCCACGGTACGTTGCAAAGCTATCCAGAGCCTCAGAGCACGAGCGTCACGCATTGTGGTCTGTGTCGATATGCTGGGTGAGGGGTTTGACCTGCCTCAACTCAAGATCGCCGCTCTTCATGATGTCCATAAAAGTTTGGCAATTACTCTCCAGTTCACCGGGCGTTTCACACGCACTATCGGCAGAGACGAACCACCAGTCGGGGACGCGACGATGGTCGCTAATCGCGCCCGCTCGGGTGTCAACGAGAAACTGCGCGCCCTTTACGCCGAAGATCCCGATTGGAATCAGATCATCCGGGAACTGAGTGAGCAGGCCACGGGTGAAGAAGAGCAGCGCTCCGAGTTTCAGCGTTCATTTCAATCCCTTCCCAGAGAAGTACCCATTCAGATCCTTGAGCCCAAAATGAGTACAGTAGTTTATCGCGTGGACGGAAGCACCTGGGACCCGGAGGCTATCAACCTGCTCTTTCCCGAAGAGCTACGGCTGACCAAAGAGATTGCACGAAGCGACGAGCACCACATCGCCTGGTTTGTAACGAGAGAGGTGACAGAAGTTCTCTGGGGAGAAATGCGTGACATAGAAAATGTGATGCATCATCTTTACCTGATGCACTGGGATAAGGAACGCAGCCTCCTGTTCATTAATAGCTCCAACAACTCCTCGCTGCACGAGGAGTTGGCGAAAACCATGGCAGGAGAGTCGGCGGAAATCATCCGGGGTGAGACGGTCTATCGTGCGATGCACAACATCAATCGCTTGGTACCGACCAATTTGGGGCTACTGGATCTTGTGAGCCGTACCCGGCGCTTCATGATGCTCGTGGGCGCTGACACAACTGAAGGGCTCGACCCGGTCCAGTCGCAAAGTAAGACCAAGACCAATCTATTCGGTTTCGGCTTCGAGGGCGGAGAGCGGGTAAGCATCGGTTGCTCTCTTAAAGGCAGGATCTGGTCCTACTTGGTGGCCCGCGATCTGTCCGAATGGATGCACTGGTGCCGCCATGTAGGCGAGAAGCTTATTGACACATCTATCAATACCGATTCAATTTTCAAGAACTTTGTGAAGCCTGTCTACGTGCGAGAGCGTCCCGCTCTCGTTCCTCTCGCCATCGAGTGGCCCCTCGCATTCCTTGCCGAACAGAAAGATAAGATCTCGGTCAAGGTCAAAGAGACGGAAGTGCTCTTTTTTGATGCAGGCCTGGAGATCGTCGATCACACGCGCGAGAATCCGATCCTATTTCGTGTTGTGGCGGGTGATAGCTACGCGGAGTATCGAGTGTCGTTCGGTGCCGACGGAACGCGGTATTTACCTATGGGAGAAGAGGTTACGATTCGGATGGGGAAGCGGAAGCAGCTCCTATCGGAATGGTTTCGTCAATACGCTCCTCGGCTTCTTTTCGAGCAGGACACCTTTATCGAGCACGATCTGCTGCTTCGTATCAACCGCGACATTCCACCTTACGACCCGGCGCGGATCGAAGTCTGGGATTGGAACGGGATCGACATCAAGCGAGAGTCGCAGGGCGCTTCAAGAACACCTGGTACTATACAGCATCAAGCCATTCAGTACGTACGTGCCTCGGGCATTCCATGGGACGTCGTGTTCGATGATGATGATTCCGGAGAGGTCGCCGATATTGTCGCACTCAGAATAGAGAGCAACCGGCTGATCGTTCACCTGTACCATTGCAAATATTCAGGTGAGGCAAATGTTGGCAGTCGGGTCGATGACTTCTATGCAGTCTGCGGACAGACACAAAAGAGCGTTCGATGGCGTGAGCGCAAGGGGCTGGCGGAACTCATCCCACATCTGATCCATCGAGATCAGCAACGCTTGGAAAAAGGCGAGGCGACCCGCTTCGAACACGGGGATCTTCAGGTCCTCGAAGATATTGCACGGCGCCTCGAACTGCTCCGTCCCGAGTTCAGGATCGTTGTCGTTCAGCCTGGTCTGTCGCGAGCCCTCGCATCGCGCCCCGTATTGGAGTTGCTTGCAGCGACTGCGCTCTATCTACACGAGACCTACAACGTGGAGTTCAGCGTGGTAGCCAGTTCGTGAAGTGAACATGCAAAACCTTGCACGACCGAGCGTTTCAGAGTTCGCCAGCAATATTATTATGCCTCAAATCTTGATCTTCTCTATTTCATCAAGGCTGACCTCATCATCGCGCCGATCGTAAAGTCCTGTCGTCCGAGCCGATTCATGGCAAGCTAGCTTCTGTGCGAATTCCAGGGTGCCATTATTCATTAGATAGTTTGTTATGCCGGTCGCACGAAATGTATGACAGCCAATCATCTCACTTACATCTGCATCGTGGGCGCGGCGCTTAACCATACGGACGGCGTCGTGACGATCCATAGCATTATTCGTCAGCTTACGAGATCTTCCCTCTGAAGTGCGGAAGAGGGGACTCTTCTTATCTTCACCTATACCCGCTGCTTGGATGTAGTCATGCAGGTAGTCTACCAGATTGTGATGAGCGAATACTTCGTGATGCTTTCCCCCTTTTTCATGCAGGCGTACTTTCCATTTGTGGCCAGTCTGATAGAAGTCCTCAACCCTCATATGGATCACAGCGCTTACACGTGCAAATGTATAGACCATCACTCCAATCAGGGCCCGGTCGCGCAATCCCACCAGATGGCTGGTATCTATCTTCTTAATAAGCTGCCGGGTCTCGTCCTCCGTCAGCACCGGCGTCTTGCCTTTTTTCGTGCTGTACTTCGGACCGCGGACACTTGCTGCAGGATTATTGGGAATGACCTGACCGATCACCAGATTATCAAAAAGCATCCGGAGAGCAGCGAGGTGCTGCTTCACTGTCTGGGGGTGACGAGTCTCTTTTAATTCTTTAGCATAGGCTGCGACAATAAACGGCTGGAGCTGCTGCAGGCTGAAACCCTTCTGCTCACACCAGAGATCGAATTGCTTTATGGCCTGATAGTATGCGGCGCGGGTGTTATCGTTTTCAATCTCCGCGGTGAAGAAGTTAATAAAGCGCCAGCCAGCCTTCTCACCGGCGTCCGTAATCAGCTTCGGAAGATGGAGACCCTCCGGCAGTGCGAGCGCCTGGCCGGCTGTGGCAACAGTAAAAATGAGCTCCTCTTTTGGAGCCGGCAGCAGGACAACGGCCCCCTCCCCTTCTTGCTCCTTTTTCAAATCCTGTGTCATTTCCACCCCCGCTCCAAACCGTCGTTTCAAGTCTACCCAAAACGAAGTGTTCAATACCGACTATTATAGCACATAACGTCCTTTATGGGGTAGTACTGTTAAGCGAGCGAGCATTAAATTTCTTTGGCTGGTAAACCGACGTTTTAGAAGTGACGGGGTAGGGGACGGGTACACCGGGTTCCGACGAGACGCGCTCCCCCTTGCTCTAGTTCCGAATATCATGTGGAATGTCTACTGAATACTAGGATTTCGGATATGACGCAGACGACAGCACAAGAGGTACTTAAAATCGTCCATGATGCCGGAATGATCCGCGCCCGCGATCTGGCGGCGCGGGGCATCTCACCGACCCATCTACAGCGGCTCTATGAGAAGGGGTTGCTCGTGCGTGTAATAGCACGACAAAACCCAACATTACTCCAGTTCATTCCGTATTCGTTCGCTTCTTTCGTCCCAGCATGGCGTCCATCCACTTCGAGAATTTGGGTGGGTTTCATAAAAGTTACACCTGGTCAATCTTCGCCACCATCTTTTGGTCCAGCACAGCATCATATTCGCCACGGCGCGCTCCCCGATTGCACTTTGCCCGATAATACAGCGCTTGCTCTGCTGCTGCTGCATTAACATCTTTACCTCTCCAGATATCAAGAGCCGGCTGCTGGATGGCGCGTGCTAATGAAAAGCGAGATCCCACGGCATCCTTCGACTTGAATCTGATGTTCATGGCATTCAAGCGGGTCGAGACCTATTCCCCACTCTGGCCCCCGTTAGAAACGCAATCCCTGGAACGGCAGCAAGGACTGCTCGCAAAAGACACCGCACCGCAGCACCGGCCACCTCGTTCACGCTTTCCTGCATGGGGCAGGTCAATCCCGGAAGCACCATGTTGGGCTTGAGAATCATGCCTTCCAGCATCACTCGCTGGATATATAGTTCGTTGAACACCGTATGCAAAACTTCTTCCGTAACCTCGCTGCATCGCTCCAGGGTTTGCTCTCCGACCATGAGCACTTCCGGCTCGACTACAGGGACTAGACTAGCCTCCTGGCACAGCGCGGCATAGCGAGCCAGTGCCTGCGTATTAGCCTCGATACAGCCTCGGCTGGGAATGCCATCGTCAATCGCGATCACCGCACGCCACTTGGCAAAGCGAGCGCCCATTTTAGCGTATTCTGCCAGTCGTTCTCGCAGGCCATCCAGACCTTCGGTTATCTTCTCTCCGGGATGTCCGGCCATCTCCATCGCGCCGGTGTCCACCTTGATACCCGGTAGGATTCCGGCGGCGGTAATGACATCGAGAAAGGGAGTGCCATCTTTCTTCTGCTGGCGGATAGTCTCATCGTATAGGATGACGCCGCTGATGGACTCACTGAGACCAGGTGTCGTCACAATCAACTCCCGGTAAGCGCGCCGGGTCTCCACGTTCTGGGGAATCCCCAATTTTGCAAATCGCTCGTTACAAGTTGGAGTACTTTCATCCATAGCCAGCAGGCCTTTATCGTCGGCGACCAGTTTCTTTGCGATATCAATCAGGTTTGTTGTTTCCATGGATAGCTCCTTTGTATTAAGTTCGTTGTCTAGATTCAGTCAGTGACTCAAAACCGGAAACCACGTCGAAAAGCTCCTCGTCGATACTGCTCTGACGTAACCGGTGGAATGAACTGTGGAGGCTTTCCAATAATTCGTCGATGTTTTTATCGGCGCGTTCCATCGCCGCCAAACGACTCGCGTTCTCGCTTGCCAGAGATTCGGCGCACGCCCGGAAGAGTGAGATAAAGAGATACTCACGGATGAGTGCGCGCAGAGTCGTTGTGCCGGCGCACATAACTTCTGGCAATGTTCGGGTCGGCCAGGGTACGCTGACC